>CAZCFA010000085.1:0-9407 GCA_964497825.1 uncultured Conexibacter sp. | reverse complement strand
ACCCCCAGCCTCCAAGGAGGGCCGGATGAACAACGTGGTTAGGAACTACAACTAGTCGCCCCGCGGCCAACCCGCCGCGGCCATGCCGCGCCCGCGAGCGATGCGCGCCCACGCCCGCGCCGACGGGCAGCGCCGCGCCCCGCGCCCGCCGTGCCCGCGAGCGACGCCACTTCCGTCCGGCTCGTGCGTCAACGGTTACGCGTTCGCGACTGAAACGGCACCTCTGCGTCTTGTTCGGTGCGTCGACCGGCTCCAAGCTGCGGTCGATGATCTCCGTGGCGCGGATTTCCACCTATATGGCAGGCAAAGCCGCGCCACCGGGGAGGGTGCTGGCGCGGATCGCCGATCGCCAGCACGGCGTCGTCTCGCGGCAGCAGATCCTCGCGCTCGGCTTCGATCGCTCGCGAATCGAGCGCTGGCGCAAGGCCGGACGAATCCACCGCGTCCACGCCGGTGTCTACGCGGTCGGCCACCCGCGGTTGACTCGGCGCGGCCGCTGGATGGCAGCGGTGCTCGCGGGCGGCGAGGGTGCGGTGCTCAGCCACTTCTCAGCGGCGCTGCTGTGGGGAATCATCGATCGCGACGTCGCCCTCGTCCACATCCTGATCCGCAGTGGCAGCGGCCACCGGCGACCGGGGCTGGCGATCCACCGGACCCGGGAGCTGGCGGACTGCGATCGGTCCGTCATCGACGGCATACCGGTCACCTCGCTGAACCGCACGCTGCTCGACCTCGCCGCGGTGATGGCTCCCGAGCGGCTGCGGTTCGCGGTCGAGGGCGCCGATCGGCTCCGCCCGCCGGACGGGCTCGACGTGGCTTCCCTGGTCGCCCGCTGCGAGTCGGCCCGCGGACGACGCGGTACGAAGGCGCTGCGCCGTATCGCGCTCGAGCAGCGCGGGCCGATCCACCGCACCAAGTCGCGACCGGAGCGCACCTTCCTGCGCCGGTGGATGCGGCGCGGCCTGCCCGAGCCCGAGGTGAACGTATCGCTCAACGGCTACGAGGTCGACCTGCTGTGGCGCGCCGAGCGGCTGATCGTCGAGATCGACAGCTACGGCTTCCACCGGTCATGGCCGCAGATTCAACGCGACCGTCGGCGTGACGCCGACCAGAAGGTGTTCGGCTACGACACGCTTCGCTACACCGAGGACCGGGTGATCGCCGAGGAGGAGACCGTCGTCGGCCAGGTGCTGACGATGCTGCGGCGGGCGCGCCAGCGCGCGGCGTAGGCTTCCACCGCGCGTTCCCATCGTAACGCCGGTTCGCCACCCGCCACGCCATGCGACTAGACATCTTCACCCTGTTCCCGCAGTGGTTCGAGTGGTTCGAGAGCCAGCGCCACGTCCGCAACTGCATCGCCGCGGGCTCCGAGCTCCGCTACCTCGACTACCGGGAGACGACGCCGCTCGGCGCCGGCCAGGTCGACGACTCGCCCTACGGCGGCGGCGCCGGCATGGTGCTGCGGGTCGACGTCGTCGACGCGGCCCTGCGGGCGGCCTACGGCGATCACCGCGCCGACCGCCGGATCATCCTGCTGACACCCGCCGGGCGGATGTTCGACGAGGACCTCGCGACCGAGCTCGCCGCCGAGCCCGGGCTGAGCCTGCTCTGCGGCCGCTACGAGGGCGTCGACGAGCGCGTCCGCGAGCACCTCGTCAGCGACGCGGTCTCGGTCGGCCGCTACGTGCTCAGCGGCGGCGAGCTCGCGGCGATGGTCGTCGCCGATGCCGTGCTGCGCAAGCTGCCCGGCGCCCTCGGGCACGCCGACAGCGCCCACGAGGAGTCGTTCTCGGCGGCGCTCGACGGCGACCCCGAGTACCCGCACTACACGCGGCCGCCCCGCTACCGGGGCTGGGATGTGCCCGACGTGCTGCTGTCGGGCGACCACGCCCGGGTCGAGCGCTGGCGGCGCGAGCGCAGCCGCGAGCGCGGCGCGGGGCAGGAGCCCGGCGCTTAGCTACTATTCCCGGCCCGCGGGACCGGCTCCGCCGCCCGCGATCGACGCCTGAGCACCTGATGAGCACGATCATCGACAGCCTCGAGAAGGAGCAGCTGCAGCAGCGGCCGAGCTTCATCGCCGGTGACCGCGTTCGCGTCCACTTCCAGGTGATCGAGGGCACCCGCACCCGCACCCAGGTGTTCGAGGGCGTCGTGATCAAGCGCCAGGGCAGCGGCGTCCGCGAGACCTTCACCGTGCGCAAGCAGTCGTTCGGCGTCGGCGTCGAGCGCACCTTCCCGCTGCACTCGCCGAAGATCGAGCAACTCGAGGTCGCGGGTCGCGGTGACGTCCGCCGGGCGAAGCTCTACTACCTCCGCGACCGCGTCGGCAAGGCCGCCCGGGTCGCCGAGCGGCGCTGGGGGATCGCCGATGCCGCTGAGGTGCTTGGCGCCGAAGCCGACGGCGCGGTCGACGCCGAGGGCGCGACCCAGGTCGAGGCGCCGCAGGCGATGCCGGCCGCCGACGGCGAGGAGCAGCTGACCGAGGTCCCCGCCGCCGAGGTCGAGGAGCCGCAGCCGGCCGAGGAGCCGCGGGCGGCCGAGGATTCCGGGCCCGAGCGGCCGGACGCCGCCGGCGCCAGGCGGCCGGCTGAAGGCGACATCGGATCCGAGTCGGGAGCCGCCGAGTCGGACGACCGAGCCGCCGAGTCGGACGAGCCAGCCGCCGGGTCCGACGAGCAGGACTCCGAGTCCGATCGGGACTCCGAGGACGACGGGAATCAGGACTCCGGGGACGACGGGAAGTCTGAGCCCACCGCCTGAGCGGCGGGCCGCCGATGCGCTTGCCGCGGCCGCAGTCGACGCTCGGCGCGATCGTCGAGCTGCTGGTGATCGTCGCCTTCGCGGTCGGCCTCGCGCTGCTGATCCAGGCGTTCATCGTCAAGCCTTACGTGATCCCTTCGGGCTCGATGATCCCGACGCTGGAGAAGGGCCAGCGCGTGCTCGTCGAGCGCGTCAGCTACCACTTCAGCGATCCCGAGATCGGCGACATCGTCGTCTTCCACCCGCCGGTCGGCGCCCAGGGCGAGCGCTGCGGCGACTCCGGCGTCAGCCCGCCGCCGGGCGAGGTCTGCAACGACACCGCCGGCGAGCACGAAAACGACAACTTCATCAAGCGGATCGTCGCCGGTCCCGGCGACCGGCTGCGGATCGTCGACGGGCACGCGATCGTCAACGGCGAACGGATCGATGACAGCTTCACCGAGCCCTGCGGCGGCGGCTCTCGCTGCAATTTCCCGAAAGAGGTCGTGATTCCGGACGACCGCTACTTCATGATGGGCGACAACCGTGGATCCAGCGACGACAGCCGCTTCTGGGGACCCGTCCCCCGCGACTGGATCATCGGCAAGGCCTTCGCCACCTACTGGCCCCCCAACCGGATCGGGCTCTTCTAGCCCGAAGCGGCGCAAGCGCGGCCGCCGCGGCCGTCCCGATGGCCGCCGCACCGCCTGGCTGTTCCGCTTCGACCAGGCGTTCGGCCACCGCTTCGTCGCCGGCGCCGACGAGGCCGGTCGCGGCTCGCTGGCCGGTCCGCTGGTCGCCGCCGCGGTGCTGCTCGACTACCGGCGGCTCGGCCCGGCCGAGCGCAAGTCGCTGGCCGGCCTCGACGACTCCAAGCGGCAGACGGAGGAGGATCGCGAGCGGCTCTACCCGGCGCTGCTGGCGGCGGCGAGCCGGGTCGCCGTCAGCGCCCGCTGCGCCGCCGGGATCGACCGCCGCGGCCTTCACGTCACCAACCTGAACGCGCTCGGCGACTGCCTCGGCCGGGTCGCGGTCCCGGGCGCGAAGTGCCTCAGCGACGGCTTCCGGCTCGGCTCGCGCTGCCCGGTCGAGCACGAGGCGGTGGTCGGCGGCGACGCCCGCAGCGCCGCGATCGCCGCCGCCTCGGTGATCGCGAAGGTGACCAGGGACCGCTACATGCGCGAGGCCGCCGAGCACTACCCGGGCTGGAACTTCGCCGGCAACGTCGGCTACTCGACCCCCGACCACCGCGAGGCGATCGTCGCCAACGGGATCTGCGCGCTGCACCGCCGCTCGTTCGCCTCGACCGCCTACCTGCAGCTCGAGCTCGGCGCCTAGGCCGGGCTCAGAACGCGTCGCGGAGGTGGCGCAGGACGCCGTGGCCGTCGTCGCGCAGCTCGACGCCGATCACGTCGAAGCGCAGCGCGGCGTGGGGCGGGGGGGTGGCCCGCGCCAGCCAGCCCCGCGCCAGCCGACGCACCCGTCGCTGCTTGCGGGGGCCGACCGCGAGCTCGGGCCGCGTCGGACCGCGTCGGTTGCCGGGCCGCGTCGTCTTCACCTCGACGAAGACGATCGTGCGGCCCTCGAGCGCGATCACGTCGATCTCGCCCGCCGCCGTGCGGGCGTTGCGCTCGAGCAGCCGCATCCCGATGGCTTGCAGGTGGCGGCAGGCGATCTCCTCGCCACGGCGGCCGGTGCGGCGGCGATCGTCGCTGGCCCGAGGGGACGGCTCGTCGTTGGCGCGAGGGGACGGCATCGGTCGACAGCCTGCGGCGGCCGGGCGCGCCCGTGGCGCGCCGCGCGTGCCGGAACGAGCGCCTGATCGTGTCGATTGACGCCGGCCGGCACCGGCGCCCGCAACTCGTCACCGGCGCTGCTGAGAATCGGCACAAGGCTGCTCACACCCGTGAGCCGCGTCCGCCTAGCTTCGGCGCCGATGCTCGCCCGCACCAGAACGCTCGCGATCCAGGGCGTCGATGCCGTCCCGGTCGATGTCGAGGTCGACATCCGCCGCGGGCTGCCGGCGTTCTCGATCGTCGGCCTCCCCGATGCCGCCGTGCGCGAGTCGCGCGAGCGCGTTCGCGCCGCGATCGCCAACAGCGGCTTCGAGTTCCCGCTGCAGCGGATCACCGCCGGCCTCGCCCCGGCCGACCTGCGCAAGGCCGGGCCCGGCTTCGACCTCGCGATCGCGGCGGCGGTGCTGTGCGCATCGGACCAGATCCCGGCCGAGCCGCTGGCATCGTGGTGGCTGGCGGGCGAGCTCGCGCTCGACGGCTCGATCCGCGCCCTCCGCGGCGTCCTCGCGATGGCCGAGCGGGTCGCGGGCAGGCGCCGCGGCGAGCCCGCCGGGATCGCCGTCGCCGCCGCCAACGCCGGCGAGGCCGCGCTCGTCGAGGGCTCCAGGGTCGCCGCCCTGCGCACGCTCGGCGAGCTCGCGGCGCTGGCGCGGGGCGAGCTGCCGCCGCAGCCGCCGCCGCCGCGGCCGGCCGGCGACGCCCCGCCGCTGCCCGACCTCGCCGACCTGCGCGGCCAGGAGCCGCTGCGCTGGGGCCTCGAGGTCGCGGCGGCGGGCGGCCACGGGCTACTCGTCGTCGGCCCGCCCGGCGCCGGCAAGTCGCTCGGCGCTCGCCGGCTGCCCTCGCTGCTGCCGCCGCTGTCGCGCTGGGAGGCGATCGAGGTGACCAAGATCGCCAGCATCGCCGGGCGCCCGCCGGCCGACGGGACGCTCGCCGCGCGGCCGTTCCGCGCCCCGCACCACACGATCTCGACCGCCGGGCTCGTCGGCGGCGGCTCGCCGGCCCGCGCGGGCGAGATCACCCTCGCTCACCGCGGCGTCCTCTTCCTCGACGAGCTCGGCGAGTTCTCGCGGCCCTCGCTGGAGGCGCTGCGGCAGCCGCTCGAGGAGGGCCGGGTGACGATCGCCCGCGCCGGGGGCTCGATCACGCTGCCCGCCGGCTTCCAGATCTGCGCGGCGGCGAACCCCTGCCCGTGCGGGCACGGGCAGGGCTCGGAGCGCTGCAGCTGCCGCCCCGAGCAGGTCCGCGCCTACGCCGCCCGGCTGTCGGGGGCGCTCGCCGACCGGTTCGACATCGCGCTCGCGGTCGAGCAGCCGCGGGCGACGGAGCTGGCCGCCGCCGCGGGGGAGCCGTCGGCGGTCGTCGCCGATCGGGTCCGGGCCGCGCGCGAGCGCCAGGCAGCCCGGCTCGGCCCGGGGCGGACGAACGCGTCGATGAGCGAGGCCGAGCTCGCCGAGCACGCGCGGCCGGACGCGGCCGGCGCGGCGGCGCTGAGCGAGGGCCACCGCGCGCTCGGCCTCAGCGGTCGCGGCTGGAGCCGGGTGCTGAAGGTCGCGCGCACGATCGCCGACCTCGCCGGCTCAGCGGCGATCGGCGCCGAGCAGGTCGAGATCGCGGTCGGCATGCGCCGGCGGAGGGCGCCGGCGTGACCGCCGGGCCCGGGGCCGTCACCGCGTGTGCGGAGTGCGCCGCGCGCGGGATCCTGCTCGGCGACCTCGCCGCCCACATCGACCGCTCCGTCGCCGGCCGCGCCGGCAGCCGCGCCAAGGACCTGCTGGCGCTCAGCGACGAGCGCCTGGCCCGCGCCGTCAACCCCGGCGGCGCCGTCGCGGCGCTGCGCCGCGCGCGCTCGCCCGCGGCCCGTGAGTCGCTGCTCGCCCGCCTCGCGGCGAGCGGCTCGTGGAGCACCTGCGTGCACCGCGACGACTACCCGGCGAGCCTGCGCACGCTCGGCCCCTCGCGGCCGCGGGCGCTGTTCGGCGGCGGTGCCCGCGCCGCGCTCGCGGCCGCGGAGCTCGATCGCACCGTGACGGTCGTCGGCGCGCGCCGGGCCGGGCCGTACGGGTGCGAGATCGCCGAAGAGCTCGCACGGCCGCTGGCGGCGAGCGGGATCACGATCGTCAGCGGGCTCGCGCTCGGCGTCGATTCGGCCGCGCACGAGGGCGCGCTGCGCGGCGGCGGCACGACGGTCGCGGTCCTCGGCGCCGGGCCCGACCGCTGCTATCCGCGCTCGCGGCAGCGGCTGTTCGAGCGGATCCGCGACGGCGGCGCGATCGTCTCCGAGCTGCCGCCGGGATCGGCGACCTTCCGCTGGATGTTCCCGGCCCGCAACCGGATCATGGCGGCGCTGGCGGCGCTGACCGTCGTCGTCGAGGCCGCCGAGCGCTCGGGCTCGCTGATCACCGCCGAGATGGCGATCGAGGGCGGCCGCCAGGTCGGCGCCGTCCCCGGCCCGGTCAACTCGTGGCGCTCACGCGGGGCCAACCGGCTGCTGGCCGACGGCGCCGCGCTGATCCGCGACGCCCGCGACGTCCTCGACCTGCTGTTCGGGCCCGGGGTCGTGCGGCCGCCGCCGGCGCTCGGCCCGGCGCTCGAGGAGGGCGGCCTCGCCGCGCTCTCGGCGGTCGAGGCCGGCGCGGCGACGCCGGGGGCGGTCGCGAGCGCCGCCGGGCTCGCCTTCCCGCGGGCGCAGGCGACGCTCGGGCGGCTCGAGCGCGACGGCTACGTGCGCAGCGATGCCGCCGGGCGCTACGCGCGGACGGCGCTGCGACCACCGGAGCCATGAGCGGGTCGGCCGCCTCTACCATCGGCGCGATGACGGCTCGCAGCACCCCGGTGGCGATCTCGATCGCGGGCTCCGACTCCGGCGGCGGCGCCGGGATCCAGGCCGACCTGAAGGCGTTCGCGGCGCTCGGGGTGCACGGCACGACCGCGATCACCGCGGTCACCGCCCAGAGCACGGTCGGCGTCGCCGCGATCGAGCCGATCACGCCCGAGGTCGTGATCGCCCAGGTGCGCGCGGTCGCGGACGACATCGGCGTCGACGCGGTCAAGGTCGGGATGCTCGGCGAGCAGGCGACGATCGCCGCCGTCGCGGCCGCGCTCGACGAGCTGCCGGACCGGGTGCCGGTCGTCGTCGATCCGGTGATGGTCTCCGAGAGCGGCTCCGCGCTGCTCGCCGAGGACGCCGTGGCGGCGCTGGTCGAGCTGATCCTGCCGCGGGCCGACGTGCTGACGCCGAACCTGCCGGAGGCGCGGCGGCTGGCCGGCCTCGATGCCGACCGGGCCCGGCTCGCCGCCGCCGTGCGGGCGCTCGGCCCCGCCGCCGTGATCCTCACCGGCGGCCACGCCGACGGCACCGATCTGCTCGACGACGGCGACGGCGAGCCGCTGGCGATCCCCGGCGAGCTGCATCCCGACGGCGCCGCGCACGGGTCCGGCTGCACCCACAGCTCGAGCCTCGCGGCGCTGCTGGCGCTCGGCTTGCCGCTGCGCGAGGCGGCGGCCGGCGCCCGCCGCGCCGCCGGCGAGGCGATCGCCCGCGGGCTTCGCGACCTCGGCGCCGGCGCCGGCCCGGTCGACGCGATCGGGATCGCCGATCGTCCCGGCCGGCGGTCCGGTGACATAATCGGTGAACCGTGAAGCTCGTCCGCATGAAGCCAGGAGTCGGTGACCTGTTGCTCGCCGAGGGCGATCCCGAGCTCGAGCAGGAGGAGGCGGAGCTGATTCGCGCCTTTCGCGAGCAGCTCGACCGCGGCCTGTGGGCGGCGGTGCCGACCGTCGCCGCGGGCGGCAAGCGCGAGGCGACGATGGTCCGCGACTTCTCCGAGGTGCCGCGCGACGCCGAGCGCGTGATCTTCTTCCCTCCCGCCGCCGGCGGATGAACGGCCGCGGCCGGCGGCGGCACCGTTGATCATGCTGGCGCTCGCGTGCCTCGCCGTCTGCGCGCTCACGGCGCTGGTCGTGATCGCCGGACCCGGGCTGCTCGCCCGCGGCGGCCGCTCGCTGCGCCACGAGCTGCCCGACCCTGGCCGCGAGCTGCGAGCCGAGCGTCGCGCCGAGCAGCTGCTGCGGTCGGTGCTCGGCGCGGACGCGTACGAGGCCTACCGCGCGCTCGGCTTCCTCCACGTCTACGGCGAGCCCGACGCCGACGGCGTTCCCGTCTACGGCTACCTGATCTACCCGCACAAGCCGATCGTCAGTTTCGACGTCGGCTCCGGCGAGCCGCTGAACGAGCACTGCGTCGCCTTCCCCGACACGACCGAGCCCGAGCACGGCCAGCGCCTGCCCGACGCCGACGACGTGCTCGCCAAGTGGATGGCGCTGCGCGCCGACGAGGACGGGCTGATCCGCGCCGCCAACCTGAACCTGCCCGGGCGCCAGCTCGATCCCGACCACATCCGCCGCGACCTGGTCCGGCTCAGCGAATGGACCGGCCGCTCGCCTACGGCCGCGGGCATCTAGTCTCCGGCCGGTGAGCGAGCAGACGACGACGGCGCTTCCCCGCCCGCGCTCGGCGGCGGTCTTCGACGGCCCCGACCGCGCCGCCGCCCGCGCCTACATGAAGGGGATCGGCTTCGACGACGAGGCGCTGAAGCGACCGACGATCGGGATCGCCAACACCTGGATCGAGGCGATGCCCTGCAACTTCCACCTGCGCGGGCTCGCCGCCCACATCAAGCAGGGCGTGCGCGCGGCCGGCGGCACGCCGATGGAGTTCAACACGATCGCGATCTCCGACGGGATCACGATGGGCACGGCGGGGATGAAGAGCTCGCTCGTCAGCCGCGAGGTGATCGCCGACTCGATCGAGCTGACCGCCCGCGGCTACCAGTTCGACGCGTTGATCGCGCTCTCGGCCTGCGACAAGAC
>CAZCFA010000084.1:0-9946 GCA_964497825.1 uncultured Conexibacter sp. | reverse complement strand
ATACCTAGGGCATCATTGTCAACTAACCCATAAGTGATCACAGTTCGGAACACGAGGCACGCCAGCGGGACGCGTGCCGATTCATGTCGCATAACCGCGACAGGGCGTGGCCGGTTTGCGTGCCATGTCGTAGGTAGGTCACCCTATAGCGTCCGATATGCGCTATACTGTCGCGCCGATGACGGGAACCCACGACAGCCATGCGACGCCAATACGAGGAGGCTCAGATGCCCGAGCTCATTCTTGATCCGGAGGAGCAGGAGCTTGCCGATCTCGAGCAGCTGATCAAGGATGCGCTCGAAACGCTCCGTAATGAGTTGGAGGCCGCATCCGGTGATGCCGGGGCACCGGCGGTGGATTCCGAGTACCTCGACCGCTGGCTCGACACGGCGAGGCGTTTGTCCGTGCAGGTCAGCAACGACCTGCCGCCCCAGCTCGACCCCGCGGCCGGAGCCGAGATCCGCAAGATCATCGTCAACCTGCTCGATGGCCTGGAGCAGGTTGACGAGAGTCGCCCGCTCGACACCATCGATCGTTTCGTCGTCGGCGCAGAGGCAGTTCGGCACATCCTCCGCGACGCACTCGACGGGCACGTTGGTGTTCGTGATGACGATGCGAGCCGCCTGGTCGCATATCTCAAGGAAGCGCTCCCCCGGATCACGCAGGCCGACCAGGCGCGAATCGCGGGCATCTCCGTCCGCCACCTCCAACGATTGGCAAAGGAGGGCGGGACCCCGCCAAGGCAGCTCGTCCTGGCCGCGCGCTTGGTGAAGCTCCTGCGCTACGTGTGGAACCCCGAGGGCGTGATCGCCTGGTTCCATCGCGAGCGACCGGAGCTGGACGGGCACGCTCCGATCGACGTGGCGGACGATCCTGGCTTCGAACGCGTGTTGCTGCGGCTGGCAAGACAGGGGCGGGCGCAGCATGCCGCCTAGGAACGAGCCGCTGCTCGTCGAGCTCGATGAGATCGCGCACCGCTACTCGAGCTACGACACGCCCTTCTGGGCCCGCGAGAGCTCGGAGCCGGGCCGCTGGCACGTCCCCGGCGACGGGCCGACCCAGTATCTCTCGCTGAGCACCGACGGAGCCTGGGCGGAGCTGATCCGCAACGAGCGGCTGACGACCGAGGACGAGATCGCGATGGTCAGCGTGCAGATGTGGGCGGTCGAGGTCAACCAGGCGATGATCGTCGACTACTCGACCTTCGAGCGCGCGGAGGCGGCCGGCTTCGACGCCAGGGCTCTGGTTGACGAGGACTACACGCGCTGCCAGCAGGAGGGTGCTCGCCTGCGCGAGCTCGAATACGGCGGCATCCTCTCGCCGAGCGCGGCGCTCCCCGGGGCGACCAACCTCACCCTCTTTGGCCCGCGGACGGCGTCGACATGGGACCGCCCCCCGCTGCTCGCCTCTTCGCTGCCGGCGACCGTGATCACGAAGGGCGCCCCACCTCCGGGCCTGCTCGCCAAGGTGCGCCAGGTCGGGGCCGCGCACGCCGGCCTCGTCACCTACGAGTCCGCGCGCAAGAGCGGCGGCGGCTGAGCCGGATCCGCCCCGGACCACGAGGCGCTCGTGGTTCCGTTTCGAGCGATCTCAGGGCACCGAAGCGCCGCTGCGGCATTCTCGCCCCACCTGACCCCTCGGTTCAGGTCTACGGAACCGAAGGTCACAGGTTCGAATCCTGTCGGGCGCGCTCTGACGATCGCGTCGGACCCCGGAGTTCCTCAGCGGCCGGCTACGCCATCAGCCGCTCGTCGAGCCAGTCGAAGACCCGCTGGTCGAGCAGTGCCTGACCCATCGGCTCGCAGTGCCAGTTCGCGCCCTCCGCGGCGGTGAATGGGACGAGTTGCTTGTCGGGGCCGGGCAGCGAGTCGTAGAGCCGCTTCGACTGGCCCGGCCAGAACTGCTCGTCCTCGGGGTCGGTTATCAGCATCGGGGTCGTGATCCGGTGGATGACGTCGTCGAGGCGGTAGGCGCGGACCGCCTCGATCGCGTCGAACATCGACTCGGTCCGGTAGGGCTTGATCCGGAAGGCGATCGTCTGGCGGGTCGCCTTTCCCATGAAGTGCTCGGCGAACCGCATCTGGCGGTCGAACTTCTCCCGCTCTCCACGGTCGATGAGCTTTCTCATGCTCTTCGGCAGGTTGTCCATCCATGAGGTCGAGACGTCGAAGACGCCGGGGTCGGCGACGGCCGCGGCGATCCGCTTCTCGAACGCCACCGCGCGCGGGACCCAGAAGCCGCCCTGGCTGATCCCGATGATCGCGAGCCGGTCGGAGTCGACGTCCGAACGGGCCGCGAGCAGGTCGACGACGGGGGTGATCACGCGCTCCCAGTCGTGACGGAAGGGGATCTCCTGCTCCCACAGCGCCTCGCCCTGGCCGGGTCCGTCGAAGGTCATCGCGTTGTAGCCGCGGGCGAGGGCGGCCTCGGCTCGCGGCCACATCGACGTGACCGGGCCGTCGCTGCCGTTGTTGAGGATCACCGTCGGGCGGGGCGAGCCGGTCTCGTCTGCGGCGAAGAACCAGCCCTTGAGCGACGCCCCGTCGCAGGGGATCTCGAGGTGCTCGACCGCCGGCTCGCAGAGCTCGCAGAACCGCTCGAAGCACTCGCGGTGCTCGCGCCAGGTCGGCAGCAGGCGCTCCGGATCCGAGGTGCCGTCGAGCGCGCTCGTTGCCGCGAACAGGTACGAGCTCGCCCGCAGATAGGCCTCGCGGGCACTCACCCGATGCCCGCCGCCGGCCGCCTGCTCGGCGATGTCCCGCACCCGCCTGCCGGTCGCCAGGAACTCCCGGAACCAGCTCTCGTAGTCGCCGTCCTTGATCCGCCCGACCGTTGCGAGCGTCTCCCCGGCGTCACCGAGGCGGTGGTAGACCGCGCCCAGCGCCAGGTTGGTCTCGAAATCGAACTGCTCGTTCTTGAACCATCGCATCGCCCGACTCTATGGCGGTTCGGTCGTGCCGGTGCCGGGCCGAGGCGGTCAGCAATGATGATTGTCATGCAGAGCAGCTCGATCCCGAGCGACGAGGCGCGGCGGCTGAGGCGCTGGAATCTCGCGGTCGGTCTCATCCATGCGGCGCAGGCGACGATCCTGCTCGCGATCGCAAGCGACGTTTCGCTCCCCGTCTACTCGAGCTGGATCGACGGTCCGCCCGGCGCGGCGAGCCTCAACCGGGGCGAGCCGCTGTTCGACCTCCCCTTCGGGCCGGCGGTGGCCGCCTTCCTCTACCTCGCCGCGCTCGACCATCTGATCGTCTCCTTCGGCCGCAGCCGCCGCTGGTACGAGCGCAACCTCGCCCGATCGGTCAACTACGCGCGCTGGATCGAGTACTCGATGAGCGCCTCGCTGATGGTCGCCCTGATCGCGATGCTCGCCGGCGTCTGGGAGCTGAACGCACTGATCGCGATCTTCGCCGTCAACGCGGCGATGATCCTCTTCGGGCTCCTGATGGAGCGCGGTTCTCGTCCCGGGCCGGATGCCGACTGGCTGCCGTTCTGGTTCGGGGCCGGCGCCGGAGCGATCCCCTGGATCGCGATCGCGATCCAGCTGGCCCGCGGGCAATCCGAGGCCGGGAGCGTTCCCGGTTTCGTCTACGGGATCTTCTTCAGCCTGCTCGCGCTCTTCGCGCTGTTCGCGATCAACATGTGGCTTCAGTACCGGCAGGTCGGTCGCTGGCGCGACTACCTGTTCGGCGAGCGCGCCTACATCGTGCTCAGCCTGACCGCGAAATCGGCCCTCGCGTGGCAGGTCTACGCCGGAGCGCTGGCCGGCTCCTGACTTGACCGATCCGCGCCGGGACTCGGCGCGCGCGGCAGCGAGCAAAGCGACGCGGCCGCGCCGCCCGGCGACCGGGCGGGCCGTTGCAGCGCTTAAGGGCTGACCGGGGACGGACGAACACGGACCGCGAGATCCATGCGCGGCATGCCGGCCCGGCCGCCATGGTCAATTCCACAGCCGGCTCGGAGGGAACCATGAAGAAGCGCTCGAATCGAGCATGCTCAGCTCGCCGCCTGCGCGGCCATCTCAACTACGCCAACCTGATGGCGACCGCGGCGGTGTTCGTCGTGCTCGGCGGCGGCGCCTACGCGGCGACCGCGCTGCCCAAGCACAGCGTCGGCAGCAAGCAGCTCCGCAACCGCGCGGTGGTCGGCTCGAAGATCGCTCCCCAGGCGGTCAAGACCCAGAAGCTGAAGCGTGGCGGGGTGACGTTGAACCGGCTCTCAAGTGACGTCCGCGACCGGTTGGACGCGGCCGGCCAGCCGGGGCCCCAGGGCCCGCAGGGTGAGACCGGCCCGCGCGGCCCGGCCGGCGCTGACGCGCTCGGCGCGGTGGCGGTCCGCTACGACGAGGCCGCGACCGGCAGCCCGAGCCTGAGCACCGTGCTCGACATGCCGGGGCTGAAGTTGCGGGCCAGCTGCGAGCTGACCGGGGGCGACGTCACGCTCGACCTGCACGGCGAAGCGCCCGAGGCCAGCACGCTCGAGAACTCGATCGTGATCGATGCCGGGTCGGATCCGGCGAATCCGCCGCCGCCGGGCGATCCCGGCACCGGCGCCAGCAACAACCAGACGACGCTGGCCGCGAACACCGACACCGACATGGGCGGTCCCGCCACCGACACCGGCAGCGGCCTCGACTACTTCCGCGCTCACGCGAACCTGGTCGCGATCAGCCCGAGCCGGACGATCACCCTGCAGTTGGTCGCGATGGTCAACGCGACGAGCGGCCGCTGTTCGCTGAACGGATCGGCCCTGCCGACCAGCTGACCGGTTCCGCCGCCGAGCGTCGGTTCCGCCGACGCTCGGCCGGCGGCCGCCGGTGCCGCAGCCGCCGTTCGGCGCGGCGCGAGCACCGCGAGAACCGCAGCCCCGCTCGCGGGACCGCGACACGGCCCCGGCGGTGAGGCCTCCGTCGGGCACGCTGTCCTCGGCCTGGCCGCCAGCATGCCCGCGGTCCGATTGCCGCAACTCCTTGCTACGATCGTCGCGCCGTTTCGCTGACCAGGGGGCTGGGGCGAGTTGAGACCATCGCGAGCAACGGAAGCATCGCCGCGCGCGCGGCTCGTTCTGACGTCGGTTCTGGCGGTGCTCGCGGCGGTCCTGCTCGCGCCGGCGACGGCCGCCGCCGTCGCGCCCGGGACCAACGCCGGCATCGTCTTTCGCGCGGTGACGGGCACGGTCGACTTCAAGCGGACCTACGACATCTACCGCGCCGGCCCCAACGGCGAGGACCCGCAGGTCATCGCCACCAACGCGGGCGGCACGGCCGTGCCCTACCCCGACGGAGAGTCGGTCGCCGTCAGCGATCTCGACAGCAGCCTCAAGTACCTGATCGATCTCGACGGCGAGTTCGTTCGCAACCTGACGACGAACACGCTCTACGACTTCAGCGCCGACGGCAAGCTGATGGCGGTGATCGAATCCGGCAGCCAGGACATCGCGATCGAAGAGTTGGCGACCGGCAGGGTCAGGCCGCTCGGCATCCGCAACCCCGACCCGGACGTGCAGTTCCTCCCCGGGGAGCCCCGGTTCACGCCGGACGGAAAGCAGATCGTCTTCGACGCCAGCTACAAGGACCCCGACGCCTTCGCCGTGACGCACACCGGGATCTTCAAGGTCAACGTCGACGGCTCGGGGCTCGTCCAGCTGACCCCCGAGGACGCCACCTACCGGTACCCGTCGGTATCACCCGATGGCAAGAGGATCGCCTACGAGAAGAACTTCAGGGACATCGGCGTCATGAGCATCGGCGGCGGCGGGGCCCACACGATCATCGAGTCCGAGAGCGTGCCGGGCGGGAGCACGCCCGGGCAGCCGGCGTGGTCGCCCGACGGCACCAGGATCGCCCGGGCGCAGCGGAACGGCTCGACCCCCGCCGGGCAGGGTGTGTTCGCCGCTGATCCGGAGGGCGCCGAGGATGCGCCGCTGGTGACCGAGGCCGACGTCGGTGGAGTGAGCCTCTTCGATCCGCGCCCGCGATGGCTGGCCGGCCGGGGCACGGTGCTGGCGGGGAAGGTCAAGGACGGCAAGGGCAAGCCGGTGCGCGGCGTCGTGATCAAGGCCAAGGGCAAGGGCGGCGGCCGGGCCGTGACCGACGCGAGGGGCAGGTACGAGATCGGCCTCGACGTCGAGAAGCGGCAGCGGTACAAGGTCAAGCCGAGCCTCGCGGGCGCGAAGTTCAAGCCCAAGAAGCGGAAGGTGACGGTCAGCGAGGGCGAGACCAAGCGGGCCAACTTCGAGATGCAGGGCTACCTGATCTCGGGCGAGGTAAAGCTCGGCTGCTCGCAGGGGAAGTGCAGCAAGCTCCCCGTCGGCGGCGTGAAGGTCGTCGCCAGGCAGCGGGGCGGGGGCAAGAAGTACTCCGCCAAGAGCGACACCGACGGCTTCTTCCAGATCGTCGTGAGGAAGGGCAGGTACGTCGTCAGGTCGGTCAAGGCCGCGCTCATGACGAAGCCGCGGAAGAAGACCGTCAACGTCAAGAAGAGGCCGCAGGCGACTGCCGACTTCGAGTCCTGCAAGCCGGCCGCGGAGAAGCGGCAGGGCGCCCCCGGCGTCCCGACCAGCACCTGGGCGACCAGCTTCGAATGCGACGACTTCGTCCAGATCGCCTACAACGAGCCGGGCAGCAACATCCACTTCCGCTGGCTCGCCGCGCCGACCTGCAGCGCGGCAACGGGCCCCTACGTCGACGACCGGCTGTTCGTGGTGTTCGGCGGAACCAAGCGCGGCCACGCCTGGCAGGAGCTCAACTCCAACAACGGCAGCTACCTGCGCAAGACGCCGCAGGGCGTGGACTTCATCTATCCGGCGGGCGGCGGCGACCCGCCGCTTCAGTTCTGGGGCACGCTCCCGGCGAGCGGCGATGCGGGCACGGTCTCCGGAACCGTCAGCCGGGTGATCAAGAGGAAGGCCTGCTACTTCACGATGCGCGACGCCAACATCTACCGGCAGGGGACCGGTCGCTAGTTCGCTCGGCCGCGCGCCGGGACCGGTCAGCGCGGTTCCGGATGCGGGAAGCGCGGCACCCCGCGCAGCCAGATCCGCAGCGCCTGGGCGTAGATCCGGGCCAGCGTCGCGGCGCCGCTGGAGCCGAACCGAAGCAGCATCCGGGTCATCTCGCCGCGGGCGAGCTCGCGGCGGCGCAGCTCGAGCCGGGCCTCGAACGCGCGGCGGCGGTCCTGGCGCGAGACGATCGTGACCCCGAGCCGCTCGCCGGGCTCGCCGACCTCGAGCTCGTAGGTCTGCTCGATCGGCATGAACGGCGAGACGTGCATCGCCTTCGCGAAGGTGGCCCGGGCGCTGCCGGTGCCGGCCTGCCACGGCGCGACGTAGCGGTGGCGCTCGCCCCACGGGGTGTTGGTGACCTCGGCGATCACCGCCGCCGGGCTGCCGTCGTCGCGATGGACGTAGGTGAACGTGACCGGGTTGAAGCCGGCGCCGAGCACGCGCGGGCTGGCGAGGACCCGGACCGGGCCCGGCGCCGCGACGCCGAGCTGCTCGGCGGCGGCCGCGCGGGCGCGGTCGGCGAGCGCTCCCGGCCCGGGCAGGAAGTCGCGCCCGCGGACGCGGACCGGGGCCGGGCGCCGGGCCGACCACAGCGGGTGGCGGTCGAGGACCCCGGGGAGCTCGTCGAGGTCGAGCAGCGCCATCCACAGCCGGTGGCGGAAGCGCCGCTCGGGATCGAACCGCCGGTGGGAGACCCAGCCCTCGTACAGCGCCGAGGCGCTCATGCCGCGGCGGGCGCTTCGATCCGCCGCCCGCGCTCGAGCGCGCCGATCCGCTCGCAGGCGCGCAGGGCGCTGACGACGCCGTCCTCGTGGAAGCCCCAGCCCCAGTAGGCGCCGCAGTAGTGGGTGCGCCCGGCGCCGCTGATCTCGGCCCAGCGGCGCTGCGCCGCGACGCCCTCGATCGTGTAGACGGGGTGCTCGTAGGTCGTCCGGTAGAGCACCTTCGCCGGGTCGATCGCGGCGCTGCGGTTGAGCGTCACCAGGTAGCGGCGCCGGGCCCGCAGCCGCTGTAGGTGGTTCATGTCGTAGGTGACGGTGCTGGCGCCGACGGCGCCCTCGACGAGGTGGAAGTTCCAGCTCCCCCAGGCGCGGCGGCGGCGCGGCAGCAGGCTGCGATCGACGTGCAGGACGGTCTCGTTCGACTGGTAGGGCAGCGCCGCGAGCACCTCGACCTCGGCCGGGCTCGGGTCGGCGAGCATCGCCAGCGCCTGGTCGGCGTGGACGGCGATCACCACCTCGTCGAAGCGCTCGAGCGTCTCGTCGGTCGCGACGTCGACCCCCGAGGGCCGGCGGTGGATCCGCCGAACCGGCGCGTTGAGCCGGATCCGGTCGGCGAACGGCGCGCAGAGCCGCTCGACGTAGCGGCGCGATCCGCCGACGATCGATCGCCAGCGCGGCCTGCCGCGGAGCTGAAGCGCACCGTGGTTGTCGAGGAACTGAGCGAGGAAGACGGCCGGGAACGACCACAGCTGCGCCGGGTCCGCCGACCAGACCGCCGCGACCTGGGGAACGATCAGCCGCTCGATGAAGTACTCGGAGTAGCCGCGGGCGATCAGGAACGAGCGCAGCGACTCGCCGGCGTCGTCGCGCTCGAGCAGCTCGCGCGCCTCGCGGAAGAAGCGAACGAGGTCGGTGAGCATCCGATGAAAGCGGCGGTCGAACAGGTGGGCGGGGTTGGCGAACAGGCCGAGCGGGCGGCTCGACCACTCGAACTCGCCGCGCTCGTCGGCGACCGAGAAGTGCATCGGGGCGGGCTGCGTGGCGACGCCGAGCTCGTCCAGCAGCGCCACGAAGTTGGGGTAGTTGCGGTCGTTGAAGACGATGAAGCCGGTGTCGACGGCGACGGGCCCGTCCGGGTCGTCGACCTCGACCGTGTTGGAGTGCCCGCCGACCTGGCCGCCGGCCTCGAGCACGGTCACCTCGTGGCCCGCCGAGTGCAGCTCGCGGGCGGCAACCAAGCCGGAGATCCCGGCCCCGATCACAGCGATTCGTGCGCTCATCCGCTAGCTGATTCGAACGGAGCGATCGTTCGGATCAGCTCCGACCAGATCCGATCGCGGTCACCGCGCTGCTCGCGCGTCCACGGCAGCAGGTGCTCGGGGCGGCGGCGGCGGTCGTGCCAGAACGCCCCCGGCTGCTCCGCCGCGGCGCCGCCGGCGACGAGCCAGCTCGCCGTGTCGGCGCCCTGGCCGGGATCGCGGAGGATCGGCCGCGCGAGCCGGTGGAACCGCGGCAGCGACGACTCCAGCCCCGGGGTGTCGACCCAGCCGGGGTGCATCGACGCGTAGCCGACCCGGCGGTCTGCGGCGCGGAGCGCGAGCTCGCCGGCGAGCACCACCTGGACGCGCTTGGCATGCGCGTAGAACCGCGGGCCGTCGAACCGCCGCCGCTCGAGCTGGGGGTCCTCGGCGTCGAGCCGCGCCGTGTACATGCCTCCCGAGGAGACGAAGACGACCGTCGCGCCCTCGCGCAGGCCCGGCTCCAGCAGCCGCGTCAGCAGCAGCGGGCCGAGTGCCGCGGTCGCGATCGTCAGCTCGTTGCCGTCGGGGCTGCGTTGGCGCTCGGCGGTGAGGACGCCGGCGTTGTGGACGAGCCCCGCGAGGCCGGGTTCAGCGGCCCGCAGGCCGGTCGCGAAATCGGCGACCGCGGCGAGATCGGAGATGTCGCAGCGGCCGAGCTCGAGCCGCGAGGCCGCCTCGTCCGCCCGCCCCAGCCTCGCGGCGACCCGCTCGCGGGCGCGCTCGCCGCGCTCGAGGTCGCGAACGACCATCAGCACCCGCGCCCCGCGCGCGGCGAGCTGGGCGCAGATCGCCTCGCCGATCCCGGAGCTCGCCCCGGTGACGACGACGGGGGCCGGGTCGATCGGCGGGGCCGAGCCCCACCAGCGGCTGCGGATCCGGTAGCCGAGCGCCGAGTAGCCGGGAACGACGGCACGGTCGAGC
>CAZCFA010000083.1:0-10326 GCA_964497825.1 uncultured Conexibacter sp. | reverse complement strand
CTCTCGGCAGGCCCGGACCTACTTCACCCCGTTCGGAACGTCTCTGGGCTCGTCACCTAGCCCAGCTTTGACCACACAATGGGTGTACAATCCGCCTCGAGATGAGCACTGAGAGCAAGAGCCTTCGCTGGAGCTTCCGCGTCGCCGAAGCCGACGATGCGGTGGTTCGGGCGGCGTCGGAGTCGGTCGATGCCACCGTTACGAGCTTCGTGCGGGAGGCGGCCGTCAGCCAGGCGAACCGGGTTCTCGCCGATCGCACCCGCTTCGAGCTGGGCTCGACCGAATGGGAACAGCTCAACGAGTTGCTCGACCGCCCTGCCCGGGTCCGATCCGAGCTCCGCGAGCTCTTCTCACGTCCGAGCGCCTTCGACTAGGCCCCGCGCGTGGCCTACACCGCCCCTCGGCCGCTCCGCGGCAAGCATCGGCTGGAGGGCTTCGACTGTGGCGAGGGCTCGCTGAACGACTGGCTGGGCCGCTACGCGCGCCATGCGGAGGCCACCGGCTCAGCTCGCGTCTTCGTCACGACCGAGGACGGGGTGCAGGTGGTCGGCTATTTCGCGCTCGCCGTCGGGGAGGTTCAGCCAGCTGTGGCAACGGTGCGGCTGCTCAAGGGCCAGCCGGAGGGGCGTCCGGTTCCCGTGGTGATCCTGGCCCGCCTGGCCGTCGACGGGGCCCACCAGGGCAAGGGCCTCGGGATCTCACTGCTTCGGGACGCGATGTTGCGTTTCGCGAGCGTTGCCGAACACGCCGGCGCGCGCGCCCTGATCGCCCACGCCATCGACGAGCGGGCGCGGAGCTTCTATCTGCGGTTCGGCTTCGAGCCCTCTCCCACCGACGCGCTGCATCTCAGCCTCATGGCGAAGGACCTTCGGAAGCTCTTGCAGTAGGCCGTCCGCGACGCCCAAGGTTCCAGTGAGCCTCCGAGGTCGCGCCCCTCGATGGGCATCGGATTCGAGCGACCTTCAGCGATGGCGCGATCAAGGAGATCGACCTCGGCGACGAGTTTGCCGCCGGGGGCGTTTCTGAGCCGATCCGCGACCGGCGCGAGGTCTTCGAGCAGGTCCGGGTGAACCCGGATTCCGGCACGGTCGAGTGGCCCGGCCAGGTGGATCTCGATCCGGAGGTCCTCTACGGCCGCTACGAGCCCGCGTCGGGGCACCGGATCCGCCGACGGACGATCGCCGGCCGGTCGCGGGCGTTGCCTAGCAGCCGGCTCTCGGTCTCCGGTCTCCGACCGCTACTCGCCAGGTTCCGCCGGGGCTCCGAACTGCGCTGGCCCCTTCGGTCTGCTCGGTCGCCGCTGCTCGCCGACCGAGGCGGGGCCGCTCCCGGCTATCCGGCTGACCCGTACTCCTCGTCGGTGACGTGCTCGCCCCAGGTCACGGGATCGCCCGAATCGTCGACTTCCTGCATCGCGATGTGGGTCATGAGCCGGTTGGGCGCCGCGCCGTGCCAGTGGTCCTCGCCGGGCTCGAAGAAGACGCGGTCTCCGGGACGGATCTCCTCGATCGGGCCGCCGCGTCGCTGGCAGCGCCCGACGCCCTCGGTCACGTAGATCGTCTGTCCGAGCGGATGGGTGTGCCAGGCCGTCCTCGCGCCCGGGTTGAAGTGGACCAGGAGGGCGCGCAGTCGTGACGGCTCGGGAGCGTCGGCGACCGTGTCGATCTGAACCGTGCCCGTGAACCAGTCGTCCGGGCCGGGGGCGGTGTCGAGCTCGTTTCGTGTGATCTCCATGATCCCTTCCTCCGGTTGGTTGATCTGCCCCGCCGCCTCGCGCGTCGGCGGCTCGAGCTGCCGGTTCCCGACCCGTCGCCGTCACAAACGGCCGGGCCGGCGGTAGCGCGGGCGCGATCGGTCGCCACTTGCGGGCGACTTCGACGATCGCCTACTGGTCGAGCTCCTCGGCCAGGCCGATCATGATGCCTTCCGGGCCGCGCATGTAGCAGAGCCGGTAGATGTCCTCGTAGCGGACGATCTCACCGACGAGCTCGGCGCCGTGGCCGCTCAGGCGGGCGACGACGTCATCGATGTCGTCGACGGTGAACATGATTCGCCGAATGCCCAGGGCGTTCGCCGGAGCGCTTTCCGGCGCAACCCTGACCGCGGGTGGAGCGTGGAACTTCGACAGCTCGATCCGGCCGTGGCCGTCCGGCGTCCGCATCACCGCGATCTCGGAGCGCACGCCGTCGAGCCCGACGGCGCCGTCGACCCAATCCCCCTCGACCGTGGTCTCGCCGACAAGCTCCATGCCGAGCTCGGCGAAGAACGCCTTGACGGCCTCGAGGTCCTCGACGACGATGAGCACGTTGTCGATCCGCCGGATCGTCATCGCTGCCAACCTACCCGGCGTCGGCGCCGGGCGCGGGCCTCGCGCACCGATCGTGGCGATGGCCGGTGCCCGACGGTCGGGCTGCGTGCTTCTCGGGCGAGAGAGGCAGCCTCCCGGCCCGGGCCGGCGAGCCGCGGATTCCGGCACTCCCGGTGCCGCAATCTGCGGTTCGAGGGGAATGGGCCCCGCACGCGCCGCGATCGCCCGCCCGCGACACGCGCCCGCCCGCGACACGCGCCCGCCAGGGACACGCGCCCGCGACGGGAGACGCGCCCGCGACGGGAGACGCGCCCGCGGGGGACGCCCCCGCGACGCTCCCGCGACGCGCCCGCGCCCGCGGCGCAGCCTCCCGGCCCGGGCCGGCGAGCCGCGGATTCCGGCACTCCCGGTGCCGCAATCTGCGGTTCGAGGGGAATGGGCGCCGCAGGCGACGCGATCCACCGCCAGGGAGACGCGCCCGCGACGGCCCGACCTGCCCGGGAATGGGCGCCGCATGCTCCGCGACGGCCCGACCTGCCCGGGAATGGGCGCCGCATGCTCCGGTTGCCTGTCCGGGAATGCGCACCGCACACCTCGGCCGCTCGCCCGGGGAGACACGTCGCGGGGGCTCGATCGCCTGCCTACGCCGCGACCGCGGTCGCCGGGTCGTGACGGACCTCGAAGCCGACCGAGCGGGCGATGAAGCAGAGCGCGTGGGCGCGCTCGTGCTGGGCCTCGGCCGCCGCGACCATGGCCGCGGCGGCGACCGTCACCCGTGGCCGCAGCACGACCTCGCGGAAATCGCCGCCGCCGTCGGCGGCCGTCACCAGCACCCCGCTCGCCTCGTCCTCGTAGCCGACGACGACGACGCCGGCATCGGCGCACAGGTGCAGGTAGGTGAGCATGTGGCAGGAGCTGAGCGCGGCGACCAGCAGCTCCTCCGGGTTCCAGCGGCCGGCGTCGCCGCGGAAGGCGGGGTCGGCGGATCCGGCGAGGTCCGGCTTGCCGGCCGCGGCGATGACGTGCTCGCGGCCGTAGGCCCGGTAGCCGGCGGTGCCCGCGCCGCGATCCCCGGTCCAGCGGAGGCTCGTCGCGTAGCCGTGCTCAGCCATCAACCCGCCGCCCGCGCGCAGAGCCCGTCGACGAACTGCCGCGTCGCCTTGTCCAGCGCGCGCCGGTAGATCCCGCCCAGGCCTGGCAGCTTCGCGGCGAAGGTCGTGTGCCAGCGGACCTCGGTGCCCTCGGCGGTCGGCGTCAGGTCGATCTCGGCGACGTAGTCGCGGACGGCGAGGCCGCCGAGCAGCGTGTAGACGAGCCGGCGCTCGGGCTGGCGCTCGACGATCTCCTCGCGGACCGTGACCCGGCCGGTCTTGAAGCGGCGGATCTCGTTGACGCCCTCGGCCCGGGGGCGCTCGATCTCACACGACTCGATCGGCGTCCACTCGGGCCAGCCGGCGCTGTCGTCGAGCAGTGCCCAGACCGCCGCGGGCTCGGCAGCGGCGCTGCCGCGGACGTCGATCTCCTGAATCGCCACGTTGAAACCTCCTGGCGGGAGTAGGGATCGCAGGATCGCAGGCGAGCGGCGCCGGGGTCAGCCCGGCGCCAGCTCGGCGGCGCCGCGCATCAGGTCGCGCTCGACCGAGCGCAGAACCCGGTCGGCGCTGCCGCGGCCGAGCAGGCAGGGGAGCCCGCGCGCGATCACGCCGCCGCGGCCTCGCGGCGAGCTCCAGCCGCGGTGGCCGGTCGCCCGCGCGCAGCCGCGGTAGTGGAGGCTCGTGAACAGCAGCAGCACGATCGCCGCGGTCCGAACCGAGGCGCGGCGGTCGAGGCCGAGCCGCTCGTACATGCGCCGGTAGGCGGGGGCCCGGGTCAGCGCCAGGTAGGTGAGCTCGGCCCGGACCTCGCGCACGGCCGCCCGCGCCTCCGGGTTCCGCGGCCGGGCGCCGAGCAGCGGTCGCAGCGCCGGGTGGTAGCCGATGCCGCGCTCGAGGTCCTCCTCGATGTCGCGGGTGACGTTGGCGAGCTGGACCATCTCGCCGACCAGCAGCGCGTCCTCGCGGGCGGCTTCGTCGAGCTCGGCCGCGCGCACGAGCTCGAGCAAGAAGACGGTCGGCAGCCCGATCACGTTGCGGCAGTAGCGGCCGAGCTGCTCGGCGCCGGTCAGCACCCCGCCCTGCTCGGCGAAGGCGGTGGTCGACCAGACCATGCCCGCGGCCATCGAGCTGACGAGCTCGGCGATCAGCGCCCGCGCCCGCGGATCGAGCCGCGCGTAGGCGGCATCGACGAGAGCGCAGCGCTCGACCAGCAGCAGGTGGACACGGTCGCGGTCGTTGCGCGCGGCACCGGCCGGCAGCGGCGGCGGGGGCGGGGCGGTTTCGCCGGCGAACCGGGCCCCGAAGGCGGTCAGCTGCTCGACCTTCCGCGCCGGGTCGGGGAGCAGATCCTCGTAGGTGTCGAGCATCCGGCAGTAGAGGTAGCCGACCGATGCCGCCCGGGCCATCGCTCGCGGCAGGATCACGATGCTCGCCGCGAAGCTGCGCGCCGCGTGCGGGAGCATCAGCTCGACGAAGCGCTCCGGATCGGCTTCGGCGGCCAGCGCCGCGAGGTCGGGCCGGGCCCGATTGGCGCGCAGGCCCCGGAGCAGGAGGACGGGCCCCGACCGCCCGCTCGAGCTGATCGCGCTCAACTCGCGCTCGCCGGTACGGGGTCGGCGATCGCGGCCGCGGCGCCTGCGGGCGCTCGGCGCTCGGGTCCGTCGGGACCCGCGATGCTGTCTCGATCGGGGATCACCCTGGCGGCCGAACACGCTACCTGCGGCGTCTCGGCGGCCGTAGCCGGTCGCGACCCGATCGAGCTCGGCCGCGACCGCGAAACCGGACCCCTCGGCAGCCGAGACCATCCGTCGGCGCAGGCGCAATCGCCGGCCGCGATCGCCGCGGCTTCATCGGTGCGCCGATCGGGAAGGGGGACCGAGAGGGCATCGATGACGAGGTTGACGCATCCACGGCGGAGCCGGCTTCCCGCGGGAGCGCCGACGCCCGGGTTCGCGGATTGCGATCCGTCGCCCGGCGAGCAGGCCGCATGAACCAGCCGACCCCCGTTGCCGGCGCGCCGGACCCATGGACGGCGACCAGCGAGCAGGCCCCGCACCGGGTGCTCGCGGTCGAGCGGCCGACGCCGGCGATCGTCGAGCTGCTGCTCGCCCCGCTCGAGCGGGCGCTCGCCTACCTGCCCGGCCAGTACGTCCTGCTCGAGGACCGCGACGGCGAGCTGCCGCCGCGCTCCTACTCGGTCGCCAACGCGCCGCGGCGCGACGGGCGGCTGTCGCTGCTGGTGACGCGGGTCGCGGGCGGGCGGACCAGCGGCTGGGTCCACGACCGGCTGGCGGTCGGCGACGAGGTCAGCGTCTCGGGGCCCTACGGGACCTTCGTCGCCGACCCCGCCGGCCGGCGGCCGCTGCTGCACCTCGCCGCCGGCTCGGGGCTGGCGCCGATCCGCGCCCTGATCGAGGCGGAGCTCGAGGCGCCGCGGCGGCCGGCGCTGACGCTGCTGTTCTCGGCCCGGACCGAGGCCGACGTGATCGACGGCGAGCGCTTCGCCCGCCTGGTCGAGGAGCAGCCGCGATTCCGCTTCGCGCGGACGCTGACCGGGGCCGAGGGGCCGCCGCCGCGCGGCCGGCTGCCGGGGCTGCTGCCGGAGCTGGCCGGCGACCTCGGCGGCCACGAGGTCTTCATCGCCGGCGCCCCCGGGTTCGTGGCGGCCTGCGCCGAGGCCGCGGTGGCGCTCGGGGCGCCGCGCGAGCTGGTCCACACCGAGGTCTTCTACGTCGAGCCGCAGCCGTGGTCGGGCGCCACGCCGCGGGCGTCGGAGCCGCGGCCGTGAGCGCCGGCGAGCTGCCGCCGATCTACACCAAGACCGGCGACGACGGCAGCACCGGACGCCTGTTCGGCGGCCGCGTCTCGAAGGCCGATCCGGTGGTCGAGCTCTGCGGCAGCGTCGACGAGGCGGTCGCCGCGCTCGGGCTCGCGCGCGCCTTCCTCGCCGGCGACGAGGCGCTCGCCGGGCCGGTGCTCGCGCTGCAGCGCGACCTGTTCGTCGTCGCCGCCGACCTCGCCGCGAACCCGCGCGAGCGCGATCGCCTCGTCGCCGGGGTCTCGCTGGTGACGGTCGAGATGACCGCGGCGCTCGAGGCGACGATCGACCGGCTCGTCAGCGAGCGGCCGCTGCGCCCGGCCTTCGTCGTGCCCGGCGCCGGCGCCGCCTCCGCCGCGCTCGATCTGGCGCGGACGGCGCTGCGCCGGATCGAGCGCCGGCTCGTCGCCGCCCGCGAGCGCGATCTCGCGATCGAGCCCGTCCTGGTCGCCTACGTCAACCGCGCCTCCGACCTGGCCTACGTGCTCGCCCGCCGGGCCGCCGGCGACGAGGAGGAGCCGCTCAGCCACGATTGACGCCGGCGAAAAGACGGCGCTCAGCCGCGGCCGCGCAGCATCGCGTTCCAGTAGAACAGGGGCAGGCCGAAGCGCTTGAGCTGGTACATGCTCCAGCGCTCCTTCGTCGTGTCGATCAGCGGGAAGCTCGGCTTCGGGTCGAGCTCGTAGTCGAACTCGGCCATGACCAGGCGCCCGTACCCGGTCACCAGCGGGCAGGCCGTGTAGCCGTCGTAGCCGGCGGTCGGCTCGCGGCCGGCGATCGTCGCCAGCAGGTTCTCGACCAGGACCGGGGCCTGGCCGCGGACGGCGGCGCCGGTCTTTGAGGTCGGCAGGCTCGAGGCGTCGCCGAGCGAGAAGACGTTCGGGTAGCGGCGGTGGCGCAGGGTCGCGGGATCGACCTCGACCCAGCCGCCGGCGTCGGCGAGCGGGCTGCTGGCGACGAACTGGTGCGGCCCCTGGGGCGGGACGACGTGGATCATCTCGTAGCCGATCACGACCTCGGCGCCGTCGCCGTCGACGAACGTGGCCTCGCGCTCGTCGGCGCGGATCGCGGTCAGCCGGTGCGAGTAGCGGGTCTCGATCCGGCGCCGGGCGATCACCCGCTCGAGCGTGCGCGCGTACTCCGCTACGGCGAAGATGCCGGGCGTCGCCGAACCGTAGATCACCCTGCTGCGGTCGCGGACCCCGGCCCGGCGGAAGGCGTCGTCGGCCATGTACATGATCTTCTGCGGCGCCCCGGCGCACTTGATCGGCGGCGGCGGCATCGTGAACAGCGCCGTGCCGCCGTCGAAGGCCGAGATCGTCTCCCAGGTCCGCTCGCACTGGTCGTAGCCGTAGTTGGAGCAGATGCCGTCGCGGCCGAGCCGGCCCTCGAGCCCCTCGATCGCGTCCCAGCCCAGGGTCAGCCCCGGAGCGACGACGAGCTGGTCGTAGCCGATCTCGCGGCCGTCGGCGGTGCGGACGCCGTCCTCATCCGGCAGCAGCTCGCTGACCGCGGCTTGGATCCAGCTCGCCCCGTCGGGAATCAGGTCGGCCTCGGGGCGGGCGCTGCGCTCGCGGTCGGCGACGCCGCCGCCGACCAGGGTCCAAAGCGGCTGGTAGAAGTGGGTCGCCGAGGGCTCGATGATCGCGACGTCGGGCTCGTCGAGGGCGCGGCAGAGCCGCGCCGCGACCGTGATCCCGGCCGTGCCGCCGCCGACCACGACGATCCTGTGATGCTCGTTCATCCGCCGAAGCCTCCCGACTTCCGAGGTCGCAGGGGCAATACTGCCAATAACGTATCCGGATTTGTAGGTTTCGAGGACCGTGGCGACTACGGATTCGCGGCGGCGATCCGCGCGCGACCGGCTGCCGCGACAGCTGTGACCGAGCCCACGCCCGCCCGTGGACCGGCCGCATTAGGCTTGGCTGACCGGCCAGCCCTTCCCGGAGGAGAGAGATGGAAGCCAGCGAGCAGACCGCGAACGCCCCAGCCGACGGCAACGCCCCAGCCGACGGCACCGAAGTCCCGTTCGAGGAGCTCTGCGTATCCGATCAGCAGTACTGGGGCGACGGGCCGCCGCAGCCGCTGTTCGCGCGGCTGCGCTCCGAGTGTCCGGTCCACTGGAGCCCGCGGATCACCGAGTACCCGGACGAGGAGGGCTTCTGGTCGGTGACCAGGGCCGACGACGTGTTCGAGGTCAGCCGCGACTGGGAGACCTACTCCTCGGCCCAGGGGATCACGGCGCTGACCCACTCGATCCTGCCGCTGGAGCTGGTCCAGGCGATGTTCATCGGCATGGACCCGCCCAAGCACGACCGGCTCAAGGCGCTGTTCCAGCGCGGCTTCACGCCGAAGCGGATCGCCGAGCACGAGGGCGCGATCCGGGCGATCGCCACCGATGTCCTCGACCGCGTCGAGGACCGCGACGAGGTCGAGGTCGTGACCGAGATCGCGCAGCCGTTCGTCTCGCGCGTGATCGGCAGCTTCATGGGCATCCCCCCGGGCGAGGACGAGGACTGGGCGCGGCTGATGAACTCGGTCCTCGCGGCCAACGATCCCGACGTCAACCCGGGCGGCGTCGCCGCGGTGATGGAGCGCGACATCCCCGAGATCTTCGAGCGCTGCTCGCGGCTGATCGCCGAGCGGCGCGAGAACCCGACCGACGACCTGACCAGCGTCCTCGTCCACGCCGAGGTCGACGGCGAGCGGCTCAGCGAGCACGAGATCGTGATGGGCTTCTTCCTGCTCGTCGCCGCCGGCAACGACAGCACCAAGGCGACCTTCTGCAGCGCGATGCGGGCGCTGATGGAGGACCCCGAGCAGCGGGCGATGCTGATCGATGACCCGGCGCTGATCCCGCAGGCGGTCGAGGAGGCGCTGCGGATGTTCCCCGCCTTCGCCCACTTCCGCCGCACCGCGACCCGCGACGTCGAGCTCAACGGCCGGCGGATCTCGGCCGGCGAGAAGGTGGTGATGTGGTACGTGTCGTCGAACCGCGACGAGAGCCGCTACGAGGACCCGCACCGCTTCGACCTGCGCCGCAACGCCGAGCACCAGGCCTTCGGCGCCGGCGGCCGCCACTACTGCCTCGGCACGGCGCTCGCCCGGCTCGAGCTGCGGGTGCTGATCGAGGAGACGCTGGCGCGCTTCCCGGCGATCGCGATCGCCGGGCCGCCGCGCTACGCGGAGACGCAGTTCGTCAACCAGCTCAAGTCGCTGCCGGTGCGGCTGCGCTGAGCCGCGGTGCGGCGCTCAGCCCGCCGCCGCGCCGGCGTAGGCGCGCGCCCGTGCTTTCACCGTGCGCACGAGGTCGCCGAGCGCGATGTTGACGTCGACGAGGTGCAGGCCCCACTGCGGCGTCGGCGAGGGGTTCAGCGTCGGCGCGTTCCCGAGCGGGGTCAAGCGCAGCACGTTGGCCTCGTTCTCGCGCACGCAGCGGCCGCTGTAGCGGTCCTGCGGCTTCAGCCACGGCGTCGCCGCGGTCGGCTGGGCGCCGCCGTAGAGGATCGCGATCCCGAGCCCGAGCGTGCCCGGGAACGGCGTCCCGCGGACGAACGTCTCGAGCCGGCCGCCGTCGGCGCCGAACGCCGACGGCTTCGTGCAGACGACCTTGAGCTCGTCGGGATCGCGGTTGCCGACGTCGACGAGGGCGCCGCTGACGGTGCCGAAGATCGCGTCGGCGGGCGGGGTCGAGCCGAAGGTCGAGAAGGCGATCACGCAGCCGGTCTCGTCCGGCTGCTTGCAGGTCGGGGTGCGGCGGAAGCTGCCGCCGGTGCGCTCGCCCTTGCGGACGAGGACGTTGCCGCCGAGCAGCAGCGCCGAGACCAGCTTGCGGCGCTGCGCGCGCTTGCGCTCGATCTCGGTGCGCAGCAGCTTGGTCAGCATCCCGGCTCCCTGCGAGTGACCGATCAGGACGACGCCGCGGCCGTGGTTGTAGTTGTGCAGGTACTCGCGCCAGGCCCGCAGCACGTCGCCGTAGGCGCGCTTTACGGCGCTCGGGTCGAGGCCCTCGGTGGCGTTGATCGCCCGCAGCGTCAGCTGCCGGTAGACCGGTGCGTAGACCTTGCAGGCGGCCGAGAACCGCGCCGCCTGATACTGGGCGATCG
>CAZCFA010000082.1:0-10517 GCA_964497825.1 uncultured Conexibacter sp. | reverse complement strand
AAATCGACCCGAAGGTCATGGGCTCGCTCCTACACCACGTCCTGGGACTTGACTCAACCGCGGCGAGCAGGTGACAGCGCCGGGGACGGTCGGCCCGGGGCGGCACCCGTCCCTACGAGCGCGAGGGCCGCCCCGCTAGCCTCCCGCCCGCCATGGAGAAGCTCAAGGGTCTGATCCTCTCGGGCGGCGCCGGAACGCGGCTGCGCCCGATCACCCACACGTCGGCGAAGCAGCTCGTGCCGGTCGCCAACAAGCCGGTCCTGTTCTACGGGATCGAGGCGCTGGTCGCCGCCGGGGTGAGCGAGATCGGGATCGTGATCGCGCCCGAGACCGGCGAGGAGATCCGCGCCGCGGTCGGCGACGGCGCGGCGCTCGGCGCGCGGGTGACCTACATCCCGCAGGCGGAGCCGCTCGGGCTCGCGCACGCGGTGCTGACCGCCGAGGACTTCCTCGGCCCGGACCCGTTCGTCATGTATCTCGGCGACAACCTGCTGCGCGACGGGATCACCGGCCTCGTCGAGGCGTTCCGCTCGAACGGGCCCGACGCGCTGATCCTGCTCACCCAGGTGCTCGATCCCGAGCACTACGGCGTCGCCGAGCTCGACGGCGAGCGGATCGTGCGGCTGGTCGAGAAGCCGGTCGACCCGCCCTCGGACCTGGCCCTGGTCGGGGTCTACATGTTCACCTCGAAGGTGTTCGAGGCGGCGCGGGCGATCGAGCCCTCGCCGCGCGGCGAGCTCGAGATCACCGACACGATCCAGCACCTGATCGACACCGGCCACACGGTCGAGCAGCACCGCGTTCGCGGCTGGTGGAAGGACACCGGCCAGCTCGCCGACATGCTCGAGGCGAACCGGCTCGTGCTCGAGGACATCGCGCCACGAATCGACGGCGAGCTCGTCGACTCCAAGGTCGAGGGGCGGGTGGTCGTCGAGGCCGGAGCGCGGGTCAGCGGCAGCCAGGTCCGCGGGCCGGCGGTGATCGCCGCCGGCAGCACGATCAGCGACTCCTACATCGGCCCCTACACGGCGATCGACCGCGACTGCGAGGTGACGCGCTCGGAGGTCGAGCACTCGATCCTGCTGGCCGGCGCCAGCGTCCGCGACCTGCCCTCGCGGATGGAGGCGAGCCTGCTCGGCCGCGACGTCCGGATCGGCCGCGCCGACGGCCCGCCGAAGACGCTGCAGATGCTGGTCGGTGACCGCTCGGAGCTGACGCTGCCGTGAGGATCACCGTTGCCGGCAGCGACGGGATGCTCGCGCGCGAGGTGATCGCCGCCGCCGAGCGCCGCGGGCACGAGATCGACGCGCCGAACCGGGCCGAGATGGACATCACCGACCCGGCCGCGATCGAGGAGGCGCTCGCCGACTTCCGCCCCGACGCGGTGATCAACTGCGCCGCCTTCTCCGACGTCGACGGCGCCGAGGACGACGAGCGCGGCGCGACGGCGGTCAACGACACCGGCGCCGCGCTGCTCGCCGCCGCCGCCGCGCGGAGCGGCGCCAGCGTCCTCTACCCCTCCAGCGACTACGTCTTCGACGGCAGCAAGCGGACGCCGTACCTCGAGCAGGACATGCCGAACCCGATCAGCGCCTACGGGCGCTCGAAGCTCGGCGGCGAGGTCTCGGTCGCGGCCGCGAACCCGAAGCACTTCATCGTCCGCTCGTCCTGGCTGTACGGGGTCGGCGGCAAGAACTTCGTCGAGACGATGCTGCGGATCGGCGCCGAGCAGGAGGAGATCCTCGTCGTCAGCGACCAGCGCGGTTGCCCGACGAGCTGCGTCGACCTCGGCGACGGCATCGTCCGTCTGGTCGAGACCGACCGCTACGGGATCCACCACATGCGCGGCGGCGGCGAGTGCACCTGGTTCGAGTTCGCGGTCGAGATCTTCGACCAGGCGCAGATGGAGACCAGGGTGATGTCGGCGACGACCGAGATGATGGGCCGGAAGGCGCCCCGCCCGGCCTACTCGGTGCTCGGCCACGGCCGCGACGACGCGATCGAGCTGCCGCCCTGGCAGCGGTCGCTGCGGCGCTACCTCGATGACCGCGAGCTGGTCCGGTGATGGTCAGAATGCGGATCCAGCTCACCGAAGCACCGGCGCGCGCGCCGCGGCGCGAAGCGGCCGCCCCTGGAGCCTCGATCGCGGCGCTGATGCGTGATGCGGTCGAGCGCAGGTTCGCGGAGAAGCACGGGCTCTCGACCGAGCAGCGCTGGGACCGGCTGATCGGTGCCCTGGGCAGCGTCCGCGGCGAGGCGACCGACGTCGCCGAGAACCACGACCGGTATCTGGCCGAAGCCGCCCTCGACCGGCAGCGATGATCTTCGTCGATACCGCGGCGATCTACGCGGGGGTCGACGACCGCGACGCGGCGCACGAACGCGCCCGCCGGCAGTGGGTCGCCCTGCGGGAGGCACGAGCCGATCGTTTCTCGCATGCGCTGGTCGAGATCGCGATGGCAGCGCTGCTCCGGACGAGGGTGGGCGTCGCCGCGATCCGGGCCTTCCTGGACCGCATCCCGCCGTTGATCTTCATCGGCGAGGCCGATCGTGACGAGCGGCGCCATGCGACGGCGGCGCTCGCCGACGACGGCCGGCGCGACCTGTCGATCGTCGATCGGGTTTCCTTCCGGTTCATGCGCGAGCGTCGCACCACCCTGGCCTTCACGTTCGACCGCCGCTTCGCCGAGGCCGGCTTCGACCAGATCGGACCCGAAGCCGCGTGAGGCTGCTCGTCACCGGCGGCGCCGGCTTCATCGGCTCGACCTACGTCCGCAGGCACCTCGCCGAGCACCCCGGCGACGAGATCGTCGTCCTCGACAAGCTCACCTACGCCGGCCGCCGCGAGAACCTCGAGGGGGCGCCCGCCGACCGGCTCGACTTCATCGCCGGCGACATCGCCGACCCGGCCGCGGTCGCGACGGCGATCGAGGGCGCCGACGCGGTCGTCAACTTCGCCGCCGAGTCGCACGTCGACCGCTCGATCGAGAGCCCCGGCGCCTTCATCCAGACCGACGTCTACGGCACCTACGTCCTGCTCGAGGCGGCCCGCGACGCCGGCATCCGCCACCTTCAGATCTCCACCGACGAGGTCTACGGCTCGATCGCCGAGGGCTCGTTCACCGAGCGCTCGCCGCTCGATCCCTCGAGCCCCTACTCGGCCTCGAAGGCCGGCGGCGACCTGCTCGTCGGCGCCTTCCGCAACACCTACGGCGTCGACGCGCTGATCGTGCGCGCCTCGAACAACTACGGCCCCCGCCAGCATCCCGAGAAGCTGATCCCGCTGGTCGTGCTGAACGCGCTCGCGGGCGACCGGCTGCCGGTCTACGGCGACGGCATGCAGGTCCGCAACTGGCTGTTCACCGAGGACTTCGCCGCGGCGATCGACGTCGTCCTCGAGCGCGGCGAGGCCGGCGAGGTCTACAACGTCGGCGGCCCCGAGGAGCTGACCAACATCGAGGTCGTGCGGGCGATCCTCGCGCTGACCGGCCGCGACGAGTCGCTGATCGACCACGTCAGCGACCGGCTCGGCCACGACCGCCGCTACTCGCTGTCGGCCGAGCGCACCGAGGCGCTCGGCTGGAAGGCGGAGGTCCACTGGGAGGAGGGGATCCGCCGCACGGTCGAGTGGTATCGCGACAACGAGCCGTGGTGGGGGCCGATCCGCTCGGGCGAGTACCGCGACTACTACGAGCGCCAGTACGGGCGCAGGCTCGGGGGCTAGGCGCCATCGCGGAGCGGGTCGAGACGCGGATCGACGGGCTGGTCGCGATCGAGCCCCGGGTGTTCGGCGACGAGCGCGGCTTCCTGCTCGAGAGCTACAGCGCCGGCGCCTGGCGCGAGCTCGGCGTCGACGCCGAGTTCGTCCAGGAGAACCACTCGCGCTCGACCCAGCGGGGAACGCTGCGCGGCATCCACTTCCAGACCGACCCCGGCCAGGGCAAGCTGGTGCGCGCGGTTCGCGGCGCGATCTTCGACGTCGCCGTCGACCTGCGGCGCGACTCGCCGACCTTCGGCCGCTGGGAGGGCCACGTGCTCGACGACGTCGCCCACCGCCAGCTCTGGGTGCCGGTCGGCTTCGGCCACGGCTTCCAGGTGCTGAGCGAGGTCGCCGACGTCGCCTACAAGCTCACCTCGCTCTACGACCCGGCGACCGAGTCGGAGATCGCCTGGGACGACCCCGACGTCGGCATCGAGTGGCCGCTCGCCGAGCCGCTGCTCTCCGACCGCGACCGCTCCGCGCCGCGCCTCGCCGAGGTCGCCGCCGAGCTGCCGTTCTGAGCGTTCCCCGGGTGCCGCGCCCGGGCCCCCGATCGGGGTGCCGCTCAGCCCGGCCGCGGCCGATTGGCCGCGGTCCACCGGTCGCTACCGTGGAAGCGTTGACTACCGCCGCGAGCGAGAGCACCGGTGACCCGGGATGAGCGACGGACGGCTGCTCGTCCGCCCGGTTCTCGGATCGCCCGCATCGCGCCGTCGCGTGCTGCACGGCGACTGGCACCCGCTGCTGCGCGACCCGATCGATCTGCTGCGGCTCAACTACCCGATCGGAGCGGTCGTCTTCTTCTGCCTCGGCAACTTCAGCGCCGCCTGGGATCTGGCTGCCTCCACGGTGCTCGTGCTGCTGGTCCGGGCGCTCGACCCGCCGCGCCGCTTCGACCTGGCGTTCATCATCGCGATGGCGTTCAACGGCTGGGGCGACGCGCTCGGCCTGTTCGACAAGTTCTCCTGGTACGACAACCTCGTTCACTTCACCGTGCCGCTGGCGATCGGACCGCTCGCCTACCTGGCGCTCGTCCGGCTCGACGTCGTGCCCCCGTTCGTGGCCGAGAACACGCGCCGGCACCGGGTCGGGATGGCGATCATCGTCACCAGCCTCGGCGTCGCGGCCGCCGCCGGCTACGAGATCTACGAGTTCATCGTCGACCAGGCCGGCGCCAGCCTGTTCGTCTCCGAGTCCGACACGGTCAACGACCTCGCCGACGGCTTCGCGGGCGCCGCGGCCGGCGGCCTGCTGCTGGCCGCGCTCGCGCGCCGCAACATCCCCGTGCGGCGCGGGGCGCTAGAGGAACGGCAGCGCGGCGGCGAGGCCGCCAAGGCCCCCGTAGAGCACGATTCGAGGAGCCGCGCCGAGGGTCGAGCCGATCACGAAGTCGCGGGTCGAGAGCCGGGTCAGGCCGCAGGCGTAGTTGAAGGCTCCGACCGGTAGGGCGGGCGCCATCCGCACCGCCGCGACCCCCCAGGGCCCCGACCGCTCGATCCGGGCGACGATCGCGACGAGGCGGGCGGGGAGCCGCAGGCGAAGCCGCTCGCCGTCGGCGAAGGCCCGCGCCACCGTGAACGCGACCAGCGCTCCGAGCGGGCTGCCGAGCAGCGACAGGACGACGCCGAGCGGTCCCAGCGCGAGCCCGGCGATCGCGCAGAGCAGCGTTCCCGGCACGAACAGCGGCGTGCCGACGATCCAGATCGCGAGCAGCAGCAGCGGCGCCCAGGCGCCGACGGCCTCGAGCGGCGCCTCGAGCAGGCTGACATCGAGCCGGCGCCCCAGCACCACGATCACCGCAAGGGCGAGCAGCGCGCCCGCCAGCGCGGCGAGCCGGCTTCGGGTGAGCTGAGGTGCCCGCACCGGGACAAGGCTACGGGGTCCGCGCCGTCGCCCACGTGCACTCGCTGCACTCCGACGGCACCGCGACCGTCGCCGAGCTGCGCGCCGCGGTCCGCGCGGCCGGCGCCCGGGTGCTGCTGCTCACCGACCACGACTCGCTCGGGGCGCGCGACGCGGGCGAGGACGGCTGGGGCGCGGGGGTGCTCGTCGTCTGCGGCCACGAGGTCACGCCGAAGGGGGGTCACCTGCTCGTGTTCGGCACCGAGGAGCTCGTCGCACACGATGGGCGCGGCGAGCGCCAGATCCTCGACGCGGTGACGGCCGCGGGCGGGTTCGGCATCGCCGCCCACCCGTTCTCGCGCGGGTCGGCGATCAGCAGGACGATCGCGCCGCCGCACGCCTGGAGCGACTTCGAGCACCCGGCGCTGGCCGGCGTCGAGGTCTGGAGCCTGATCACCGACATGGCCGAGCGCTGGCGCTCCCCGGCCGCGGCCTGGCGCTCGCTGCGGGATCCGCTGGCGGTCGCCCTCGAGGGACCGCCGGCGGAGCACCTGGCGCGCTGGGACCGGCTCGCCGCGCGGCGGCCGCTGGCCGCGATCGGCGGCCTCGACGCGCACGCGCCGGGGCTGCGGATCGGCGGTCGCGTTCGCTCGATCCAGCCGCACCGGGCCTGGTTTCCGCTCGTGCAGACCGTGCTCTACCTCGAGCGCCCGCTGAGCGGCGAGGACGGTCCCGACTCCGAGCTCGTCCTCGCGGCGCTGCGCGCCGGCGCGACCGCGATCGCGGTGCCGCCGCTCGGTGACCCGCTCAGCGTCGCGATCGACTGGGACGCCGCCGACCGCCCGGCGGTCACCGCGCCGCCGGCGACGGTGACCCGCGTCGTCGAGGTCGGCGGCCGCAGCCGCATCGAGCTGCTCCGTCCGGCCCGCGGCGGCCTCGCTCCCTGGCTGCTTACCTCGCCCGCCCGGGCCGCTCGTGCCGGTCGCTAACGTGGACCGGTTGTGGCCTCGACGGAAGCGACCCGATCGACCGACCCGCTGGCGGCGTTCTCGGCCCGCACCCGCGGGTGGTTCGAGCGCTCCTTCGAGCGCCCGACCCCCGCGCAGGCGGCGGGCTGGCCGGTCATCGCCACCGGCGCCAGCGCGCTGATCTGCGCCCCGACCGGCTCTGGCAAGACGCTCGCCGCCTTTCTCTGGGGGATCGACCGGCTGGCGCGCGAGCCCGAGCGGCTCGGCACCGGCGTCAAGCTCGTCTACGTCTCGCCGCTGAAGGCGCTCTCCTACGACGTCGAACGCAACCTGCGGGCGCCGCTCGCGGGCCTCGGCGCCGAGGTCTCGGTCGGGCTGCGGACCGGCGACACGGCGCAGAAGGACCGCCAGGCGATGCTCCGCAACCCGCCCGACATCCTGATCACCACGCCCGAGTCCCTGTATCTGATGCTGACCTCGCGGGCGCGCGAGATCCTCACCGACGTCGAGGCGCTGATCGTCGACGAGATCCACGCCGTCGCCCCGACCAAGCGCGGCGCCCACATGGCGCTGACGCTGGAGCGGCTCGAGCAGCACGTCGCGGCCGCGGCGAACGAGGGCGCCGGGCGCGAGCGGCCGTTGCAGCGGATCGGCCTCTCGGCCACGCAGCGCCCGCTCGAGCGGATCGGGCGGTTCCTCGTCGGCCCCGGACGCGAGTGCGAGATCGTCGACGCCGGCGCCCGCAAGGAGATGGACCTCGAGATCGTCGTTCCCGTCGAGGACCTCGGCAACCCCGGCGCCGCCCCCGCTCCGTCTCCGGAACCGGCGGCGGGCGAACCCGGCGGCACCGCGGACCTGCCCGGGCCGGGCACGCCCGGCGGCATCCAGATGCCCGGCGAGACCCAGCCGCACAACTCGATCTGGCCGGCGATCTACCCGGAGCTGCTGCGGCTCGTCCGCGGGCACACCTCGACGATCGTCTTCGTCAACAACCGCCGCGGCGCCGAGCGCCTCGCCAAGCGCCTGAACGAGCTCAACGCCGAGGAGCTCTACGAGCGCGAGCTGGCCGAGGAAGAGCAGGCGGCCGCGAGCGGGAACGGCGCCCCGCCGGACGGCCCCGACGCGGCCGAGCCGCCGGAGGCCAGGCCGCCGCCTCCGCTCGACCGCTACCCCGAGATCGCCCGCGCCCACCACGGCTCGCTCGCCCGCGAGGAGCGCGAGGTCGTCGAGGAGCTGCTGAAGCGCGGCGAGCTGCCCTGCCTGGTCGCCACCTCCTCGCTCGAGCTCGGGATCGACATGGGCGCGGTCGACCTCGTGATCCAGGTCGAGTCGCCGAAGTCGGTCGCGCGGGGGATGCAGCGGGTCGGCCGCGCCGGGCACGAGCTCGGCGCGGTCTCCAAGGGCCGGATCTTCCCCAAGTTCCGCTCCGATCTGCTCGAGTGCGCGGTCGTCGCCAAGCGGATGCGAAGCGGCGAGATCGAGGAGACCGTGATCCCGCAGAACCCGCTCGACGTGCTCGCCCAGCACGTCGTCTCGATGGTGGCCGAGCCCGGCAGCGAGTGGACGGTGGACGAGATCGAGCGCGTCGTCACCGCGGCCGAGCCCTACCGGGAGCTCTCGCGCGAGCAGCTCGAGAACGTGCTCGACATGCTCGACGGCCGCTACCCGTCGGAGCGCTTCGCCGAGCTGCGGCCGCGGATCGTCTGGGACCGCGCCGCCGGCACCGTCCGCGGCCGCAAGGGGGCGCGCCAGCTCGCGGTCACCAACGCCGGCACGATCCCCGACCGCGGCCTCTACGGCGTCCACCTGCCGGACGGGCGCCGGGTCGGCGAGCTCGACGAGGAGATGGTCTACGAGGCCCGCGCCGGCCAGGTCTTCCTGCTCGGCGCCTCGAGCTGGAGGATCGAGGAGATCACCCGCGACCGGGTGATCGTCAGCCCCGCGCCCGGCGTCCCCGGGGCGGTCCCGTTCTGGCGCGGCGAGGGCGTCGGCCGCCCGGTCGAGCTCGGCCGGGCGATCGGCGAGTTCTCGCGCGAGGCGGTCGGCAAGGAGCCCGAGCAGCTCGCCGACGAGTACGACCTCGACGCGCTCGCCGCCCGCAACCTCGTCGACTACCTGCGCGAGCAGCAGGCGGCGACGCGGGTCGTGCCCTCCGATCAGACGATCGTCGTCGAGCGCTTCCGCGACGAGATCGGCGACTGGCGGCTCTGCGTGCTGTCACCGTTCGGCGGCCGCGTCCACGCCGCCTGGGGGCTGGCGCTGGCGGCGCGGATCCGCGCCGAGTTCGAGCTCGAGGCCGATGCGATCTGGTCCGACGACGGCATCGTCGTCCACCTGCCCGACGCCGACGAGGCGCCGGCGCCCGACCTCGTGCTGCTCGACGCCGACGAGATCGAGGACCTGGTCGTCGCCGAGCTCTCGGGCTCGGCCCTGTTCGGCGCCCGCTTCCGCGAGGCGGCGGGCCGGTCGCTGCTGATCCCGCGCGCCTACCCCGGCAAGCGGACGCCGCTGTGGCAGCAGCGGCTCAAGTCGCAGTCGCTGCTCGAGGTCGCCCGCGACTTTCCCCGCTTCCCGGTCACGCTCGAGACCTACCGCGAGGTGCTGCGCGACGTCCTCGACCTGCCGGCGCTGGCGGCGATCCTCGGTGACCTCGCCGCGCGCCGGATCACCCTGGTCGACGTCGAGACCCGGACGGCCTCGCCGTTCGCGAGCTCGCTGCTGTTCGACTACGTCGCCACCTACATGTACGAGGGCGACACGCCGAGCGCCGAGCGCCGCGCCGCCGCGCTCGCCCTCGACCGCGACCTGCTGCGCGAGCTGCTCGGCCAGGAGGAGCTGCGCGAGCTGATCGACCCGGCGGCGCTCGCCGACGTCGAGGACTCGCTCCAGCACCGTCTCGAGCAGGCCCGGGCCTCCGACCGCGACCAGCTCCAGCAGATCCTGCGCCGGCTCGGGGACCTGAGCGCCGAGGAGTGCGGGCAGCGCACCGCCGAGGGCTATTCGGCGGCGTCGATGCTGGCCAAGCTCGAGTCCGAGCGCCGCGCCGTCCGGGTCCGGATCGCCGGCGAGGAGCGCTGGATCGCCGCCGAGGACGGGGCGCTGTACCGCGACGCGCTCGGCGTGCCGGTCCCCTCCGGGCTGCCCGACTCGTTCCTCGAGCCCGTCCCCGAGCCGATCGAGGCGCTGCTGCGCCGCTACGCGCGCACCCACGTCCCGTTCCCGACCGCGCAGCCGCGGCGCCGTTTCGGCGTCGACCCGGGGCCGGCGCTGAAGGCGCTCGAGGCGCGCGGCGAGCTGATCCGCGGCGAGCTGCTGCCCGGCGGCAGCGAGCGCGAGTGGTGCGATCCCGACGTGCTGCGGCGCCTGCGCCGGGCCTCGCTGGCGGTGCTGCGCAAGGAGGTCGAGGCCGCCGACGCCTCCGAGCTCGCCCGCTTCCTCTCCTCCTGGCAGAACGTCGACGCGCAGCGCCCGGCGGGGGCGGGCCCCGACCGGCTGCGCGAGGCGCTGGTGCCGCTGCAGGGCGTCGCGCTGACGCCCGAGACCTGGGAGCGCGACGTGCTGCCGCGGCGGCTCGGCGCCTACTCGCCGGTCTGGCTCGACCAGCTGGCGACCGGCGGCGAGATCGTCTGGATCGGCGCCGGCGCGAGCGGCCGCAGCGGCCGCGTCGCCTTCTACTTCCGCGAGGACGTGCGGATCGCCGGGCCGCCGCCGGCCAACGTCAAGCTCGACCCGCCCGCGGGCGAGCTGCACGACGAGCTGCGCGAGCGGCTCGGTCAGGGGCCGGCCTTCTGGGTCGACCTCGTCGCCGACCTGCAGACCGAGCGCCGCGGCCGCGAGGAGCTGCACGCCGCGCTCTGGGACCTCGCCTGGGCGGGCGAGGTGACCAACGACGCGGTGGCGCCGCTGCGGGCGCCGCGGCTGAAGGCGCCGGAGGCCGGCGCGGCCCG
>CAZCFA010000081.1:0-10827 GCA_964497825.1 uncultured Conexibacter sp. | reverse complement strand
GGCCGGCTCGACGGCAAGGTCTGCGTGATCACCGGCGCCGCCAGCGGGATCGGCGCCGAGACCGCGCGGCTGTTCGGCACCGAGGGCGCGACCGTCGTCGGCGTCGACCTCAGCCCCGACGCGGTCGGCGACCTCGCGATCGAGGCCGACGTCACCGACGAGCAGCAGGTGATCGCGATGTACGAGCGGGCCAGCGAGAGCTTCGGCCGGATCGACGTGCTGTTCAACAACGCCGGCATCAACCCGCCCGAGGACGCGTCGATCCTCGACACCTCGCTGGAGGTCTTCCAGCACGTGCTGCGGGTCAACCTGCAGAGCGTCTTTCTCTGCTGCAAGCACGGGATCCCGCACCTGCTTCGCAACGAGAGCGGCGGCTCGGTCGTCAACACGGCGTCGTTCGTGGCGGTGATGGGCGCCGCCGTCTCGCAGATCTCCTACACCGCCTCGAAGGGGGGCGTGCTGGCGCTCTCGCGCGAGCTCGGCGTCGAGTTCGCGCACAAGGGGGTGCGGGTCAACTCGCTGTGCCCGGGCCCGGTCGATACGCCGCTGCTGCATGAGCTGTTCGCCAGCGACCCGGCGCAGGCGGCGCGGCGGCTCGTCCACCTGCCGCTCGGCCGCTTCGCGCTGGCCCGCGAGATCGCCTATGGCGCGCTGTTTCTGGCCAGCGACGAGAGCTCCTACACGACGGCCACCACCTTCCTCGTCGACGGCGGCCTCTCGCAGGCGTACCTGACGCCCGACGCCAGCGACGACCCGCAGTAGCCCGCCCGCTCAGTCGCGCCGGGGCGGCCGCCAGCCGTCCATCACGCCGGCCATCGCCTTCCAGCCGAGCGCCGAGCCGGCGAGCTCGCCCTCGGCCCGCATCCCGGCGAGGATCAGCGACAGGTAGCGGCGCCAGAGCTCGGGGGCGGCCTGCTCGGAGGCGTCGGCGATCGCGCCCAGCATGATCTGGATCATCGGCAGGTCCTGGGGCCCGAAGTCGGGCCGCAGCGCGCCCGCCTGCTGCGCCCGCTGCACCAGCTGCGTGCCGAGCGGGCGCATCCGTCGCCGCACGTTGGCGATCCGCTCGCGGCCCTCGGCCGAGCCGAGCAGGATCTCCTTGAGGCCGCGGTTCGACGCCTGCAGCTCGGCCGAGCGCTCGATGAAGGCGGCCAGCCCCTGCCAGGCGTCCTCGATCCGCAGGCACTCCTCGGCGATCGCCACCATCTGCTCGAGGCGCTCGTCGAACAGCGCCGCGACCAGCTCCGAGCGCGAGCCGAAGCGGCGGTAGGCGGTGCCGACGCCGACGCCCGCGCGCTTGGCGATCTCGTCGAGCGAGACGTGCAGCCCGCGCTCGGCGAACAGCTCCCGCGCCGCCTCGAGCAGCAGCCGGCGGTTGCGCTCGGCATCGGCCCGCAGGGGGCGCTTGTTGCCGCCGGCTGGCACGGACATCAATCACAGATTCTACAAACCGGAGGCATTTCCTCCGAATAGCTGCTACCGTGCCCGCAAGCTAAGTTGAGGATGAACCTCCGGTTAGGGCCGGATCGACGGAAGAAGGACGCAGATGAGCGATGGAGCCAAGGCGCGGATGACGACGATCGGCAGCAACCCCCACCACGCCCGCAGATGGGCGATCCTCGCCGTGTTGAGCATCGCCCAGCTGATGGTCGTGCTCGACGCGACGATCGTCAACATCGCGCTGCCCTCGGCCCAGGCCGACCTCGGCTTCGGCGACGGTAGCCGCCAGTGGGTGATCACCGCCTACGCGCTGGCGTTCGGCTCGCTGCTGCTGCTCGGCGGCCGCATCTCCGACATGTTCGGGCGCAAGTGGACCTTCATCGGCGGCCTCGCCGGCTTCGCGATCGCCTCCGCGATCGGCGGCGCCGCCTCCGGCTTCGGCGTCCTCGTCGCCGCCCGCGCCCTGCAGGGCGCCTTCGCGGCGCTGCTCGCCCCGGCGGCGCTGTCGCTGTTGACGACTACGTTCACCGAGCCCGCCGAGCGCGGCAAGGCGTTCGGCGTCTACGGCGCGATCGCCGGCAGCGGCGCCGCCGTCGGCCTGCTGCTCGGCGGCGTGCTCACCGAGTACCTCGACTGGCGCTGGTGCCTGTACGTGAACCTGCTGTTCGCCGCGATCGCGGTCGCCGGCGCGCTGGCGCTGTTCCACAACCTCCGCGCCGGCAGCCACGCCAGGCTCGACCTGCCGGGGACGCTGACCGCCTCCGGCGGCCTGTTCGCGCTCGTCTACGGCTTCGCCAACGCCGAGCAGGCGAGCTGGACCGACCCGCTGACGCTGATCATGTTCGCGGCCGCCGCGATCCTGCTGACCGCGTTCGCGCTGATCGAGCGCCGCGCCGAGCAGCCGCTGCTGCCGCTGCGGGTCGTGCTCGACCGCGACCGCGGCGGCTCCTACCTCGCGGTCGGGCTCTCGGCGGTCGCGATCTTCGCCGTGTTCCTGTTCCTCACCTACTACCTGCAGCAGAACCTCGGCATGTCGCCGATCACGACCGGCGTCGCCTTCCTGCCGATGGTCGCGATGATCATCGTCTCCTCGGCGACCGCCAACGTGAGGCTGCTCGCCCGCGTCGGCGCCCGGCCGCTGGTCCCGACCGGGATGGTGCTCGGCGCGGCCGGGATGCTGTACCTGACCGGGCTCGAGGCGGAGTCGAGCTACGCGGCCGACATCCTGCCGGCGCTGATCGTGATGGGCCTCGGCTTCGGCCTGATCTTCGCGCCGTCGATCGCCACCGCGACGCTCGGCGTCGCCGACGCCGACGCCGGCGTCGCCTCGGCGATGGTCAACACCTCCCAGCAGGTCGGCGGCTCGATCGGCACCGCGCTGCTGTCGACGCTCGCGGTCAGCGCGACCGAGAGCTTCGCCGCCGGGGCCGTCCGGACGCCGGCGCTGGCCGAGCAGGCGGCGGTCCACGGCTACACGACCGCCTTCTACTGGTCGGCCGCGATCTTCGCGCTCGGGGCGCTGGTCAGCGCGCTGCTGCTGCGCCCGAGGAGCAAGCGCGTCAGCGCCGCCGCCGAGCCGGCGCTCGCGCACTGACCCTCGGCGCGGGGGACCGCATCTAGACTGGCCGCGTGGCCGCCGGCGTGGACGACCCGATCAGCTACGACGAGCGCGGGCTCGCCCCCTGCGTGATCCAGGACGCCCGCAGCGGCGAGGTGCTGACCCTCGCCTACATCAACGCCGAGGCGCTCGCGCGCACTCGCGCGAGCGGTGAGCTGCACCTGTGGAGCCGCTCCCGCGACGAGCTCTGGCACAAGGGCGCGAGCTCGGGCAACGTCCAGCGCGTGCGCGAGCTGCGCTACGACTGCGACGCCGACGCGGTCCTGGCGCTCGTCGACCCGGCCGGGCCCGCCTGCCACACGGGCGCGCGCAGCTGCTTCCATCGCGCCCTTCCCGGCGCCGCCGAGCCCGCCCCGGTCACGCACGAGGCGCTGCCGGCGCTCGAGCGCACGATCGCCGCCCGCGCGGCCGACCGGCCCGAGGGCAGCTACACGGCGGCGCTGCTCGCCGACCCGGACCTGATCGGCGCCAAGCTCCGCGAGGAGGCCGACGAGGTCGCGCGCGCGGTCGCCGGCGAGTCCGATCAGCGCGTCGCCGAGGAGGCCGCCGACGTCCTCTACCACCTCGCGGTGGCGATGCGCTGCCGCGATATCGCCCTCGCCCGCGCCCTCGACGTGCTGCTGGCAAGGCGCCGCTGAGCGTGGCCGCGGGCGCTGCCGGGTCGCCCGGAACGATCGCGCCGGACCTCGAGCGGGCCCGCGATCTCGCCCGTGGGGCGACCGTCGTCCCGGTCGTCGAGAGCTTCGTCGAGGACACCGAGACGCCGGTCTCGGCGTTTCTGAAGCTGCGTGGCGAGGGGCCCGCGTTCCTGCTCGAGTCGGCCGAGCAGGGCGGGCGGCTGGGCCGCCACTCGTTCCTCGGGTTCAGCCCGCGGCTGGTCCTGCGCTGGGTCGAGGGCGAGCTGCTCGAGTGGGAGGGCGAGGCGGCGTCGGCGCCGGGCGAGCCGACCCGCCGCAGCGCGGCCCCCGATCCCTACGGCGCCGTCGCTGAGCGCCTCGCCGGCTTCGAGCTCGCCGGCGACGAGGGGCTGCCGTTCGCCGGCGGCGCCGTCGGGCTGTTCGGCTACGACCTCGTCCGCACCGTCGAGCCGCTCGGCGAGCCCAACCCCGATCCGCTCGGGCTGCCCGATCTGGCGCTGATGGTCTGCGAGCTGATCGTCGCCTTCGATCATCACCGGCACGAGGTCTCGATCATCGCCCTCGTGCCCGCCGACGGCTCGCAGCGTCCGGGCGCCGCCTTCAACGCCGCCTACGAGCGCGCGGCCGGCCTGATCGAGCGCACCCGCGAGCTGCTGCGCCGCGAGATCCCGGCCGGTGCCGGTGCGGCGCCGGGCCGCGCGGCGATCGACTGGCGCTCGAACATGTCGGCGCGGACGTTCGAGTCGAACGTCGCCCGGATCGTCGAGTACCTGCACGCCGGCGATGCCTTCCAGGTCGTCCCCTCGCAGCGGTTCAGCTCGCCGTGCCCGGTCGAGGCGTTCTCGATCTACCGCGGCCTGCGCGCGATCAACCCGTCGCCGTACATGTACTTCCTCGACTTCGGCGACTTCGAGATCGCCGGCGCCTCGCCCGAGCCGCTGGTCAAGGTCAGCGGCGGCCGCGTCGAGACGCGGCCGATCGCCGGCACCTACCCGCGCGGCGAGAGCGAGGAGGAGGATCGCGCCAACGCCGAGGCGCTGCTCGCCGATCCGAAGGAGCGGGCCGAGCACGTGATGCTGGTCGACCTCGGCCGCAACGACCTCGGCCGCGTCTGCCGCTTCGGCACCGTCGGCGTCGACGAGCTGATGACGGTCGAGACCTACTCGCACGTGCTCCACATCGTCAGCCGCGTCTCCGGCGAGCTGCGCGATGGGCTCGGGGCGCTCGACGTGCTGCGCTCGGCGCTTCCGGCCGGGACGCTCTCGGGCGCGCCCAAGGTGCGGGCGATGCAGATCATCGACGAGCTCGAGCCACACAAGCGCTGCTCCTACGGCGGCGCGATCGGCTACGTCGACTTCCGCGGCGACCTCGACACCGCGATCCACATCCGCACCGTCGTCGTCAAGGACGGGCAGATGCACGTCCAGGCCGGCGGCGGCACCGTCGCCGACGCGGTGCCGGCCGCCGAGTACCGCGAGTCGCTGCAGAAGGCGCAGGCGGTGTTCGGCGCCGTCGAGCTCGCCGTCGAGCATCCGGAGTGGCCGTAGCCGTGAGGGTCCTCGTCATCGACAACTACGACTCGTTCACCTACAACCTCGTCCAGTACCTGGGCGAGCTCGGGGCCGAGCCGGACGTGCTCCGCAACGACCGCGTCAGCGTCGATCAGCTGCTCGAGCGCGGCGCCGACCGGCTCGTGATCTCGCCCGGCCCCTGCACGCCGGCCCGGGCCGGGGTCTCGATCGAGGCCGCGCGGCGCTTCCCCGAGGCGGGCGTGCCGACGCTCGGCGTCTGCCTCGGCCACCAGGCGCTGGTCGAGGCGTTCGGCGGCCACGTGATCCAGGGTGAGCCGGTGCACGGCAAGGACGCGGCGATCAGCCACGACGGCCGGACGATCTTCGCCGGCCTGCCGAGCCCGCTCACGGTCGGCCGCTACCACTCGCTGGTCGTCGCGCCGGAGCTGCCGGCCGAGCTCGAGCGCAGCGCCGGCTACGGCGACGTCGTGATGGCCGTCCGCCATCGCGAGCTGCCGGCCGAGGGCGTGCAGTTCCATCCCGAGTCGGTGCTGACGCCGGAGGGCAAGCGCATCCTCGCCAACTTCCTCGGCGCCGCGGGCTGATAGGAACGCGCCCGATGCCGAACGAGATCATCACCCGGGCGATCGACGCGGTCGCCTCCGGCGAGCATCTGACGGCCGATCACGCCGCCACGGTGCTGACCGAGATCATGGCGGGCCGCTCGAGCGACGTGCAGACCGGCGCCTTCTTGATCGCGCTGCGGGCGAAGGGCGAGACGGTCCCCGAGCTGATCGGGCTGGCGCGGACGATGCGCGAGCTGGCGACGCCGGTCGAGACCGGCCGGCGCGACCTCGTCGACACGGCCGGCACCGGCGGCGGCCCCTCGACCTTCAACGTCTCGACCACGGCGGCGCTGATCGCCGCCGGGGCGGGCTGCGCGGTCGCCAAGCACGGCAACCGCTCCAGCACCTCGCGCTCGGGCTCGGCCGACATGCTCGAGGCGCTCGGGGTGCGGATCGAGCTGACGCCGGCCGAGGTCGCCGCCTCGATCGGCGCGACCGGCTTCGGGTTCATGTTCGCGCCCGCCCACCACGCCGCGATGAAGCACGTCGTCCCGACCCGCAGGGAGCTCGCGGTGCGGACGATCTTCAACTTCCTCGGGCCGCTGACGAACCCGGCGGGGGCGACCCGCCAGCTGCTCGGCGTCTCCGACCGCCGCTACCAGGAGACGATCGCCGAGACGCTCGCCGGGCTCGGCGCCGAGCACGCGCTCGTCGTCTCCGGCGAGGACGGGCTCGACGAGCTGACGATCCACGGCCGCACCCGGGTGATCGAGGTCCGCGACGGCGGCACCACGGAGGGGTTCGTCGCCGCCGGCGAGCTCGGCCTCGCCGAGGCGCCGCTGGAGGCGATCGCCGGCGGCGAGCCCGCCGCCAACGCCGCGGTCGCGCGCGCCGTGCTCGCCGGCGAGCCCGGGCCCGCGCTCGAGATCGCGCTGCTCAACGCCGGCGCGGCGATCTACGCCGGCGGCGGCAGCGACGACCTCGCCGGCGGCGTCGATGCCGCTCGCGAGGCGATCCGCTCGGGCGCCGCCGAGCGCGTCCTGGACGCGCTGGTCGGTTGAGCGCTCGCCGCATCGGTAGCCTGATCGGCGGATGAGCACCCTCGATCAGCTCGTCGACGCGGCGCGCGAAGGCGTGCGCGAGCGCAGCTCACGGGTCTCCGGCGAGGAGCTGCGGCGGCGGCTCGGAACCCGCAGCGGCTCGCGGCCGTTCAAGGAGGCGCTGGCCCGTCCCGGCCTCGCGGTGATCGCCGAGTTCAAGCGCGGCTCGCCCTCGGCCGGCGCGATCCGGCCCGATGCCGACGTCGCCGCCGTCGTCGGCGCCTACGAGCGCGGCGGCGCGGCGGCGGTCTCGGTGCTGACCGACGGGCCCCACTTCCACGGCTCGCTCGCCGACCTCGAGGCCGCCCGCACGGCGACCACGCTGCCGATCCTGCGCAAGGACTTCATCGTCGAGCCCTACCAGCTCTGGGAGGCGGCGATCGCCGGCGCCGACGCGGCGCTGCTGATCGTCGCCGCGCTCGCCGACGAGGACCTGCAGGTCCTGTTCGAGGAGGCCTCGACGCTCGATCTCGACTGCGTCGTCGAGGTCCACGACGGCGACGACCTCGAGCGGGCGCTGGCGATCGATCCCGAGGTGATCGGGATCAACAACCGCAACCTCAGGAACCTCGAGGTCGACACGGCGACCGCCGAGGACCTGATCACCGACGTCCCGGCCGGCGTCACCGTCGTCGCCGAGTCCGGCTACACCAGCGCCGGGCAGATCGAGGAGCTCGACCGGATCGGCGTCGACGCGGTGCTGATCGGCGAGAGCCTGATGCGCAGCGAGGACCCCGAGGCGATGGTCCGGGCGCTGACGCTGGACGAGGACGCGACCCGCGAGCACCTGTTCAGCGACGAGCGCTGAGCCTCAGCAGCTCTCGACCGGCGCCGCGCTGCCGACGACCTCGAAGGCGCTGCCGGGGATCGCCTTGAGCTGGTTGAGCACGCGGTCGTTCCAGCGCCGGCTCGGCGCCCCGCCGAAGAACCAGTTCGAGCCGTTGTCGGCGACGATCAGCCCGTAGCGCTTCAGCGCCGTCGCGATCACCGCCGCCTGGCCGCTGAGCGCCGAGGCGTCGTAGCCGGCCTCGAGCCGCAGCCGCATCCCCATCGGCGGCGCGTCGCGATCGTCGCTCTCGCCGGCGCAGTGCGTGGCCGGCTTGATCCAGGCGTCGCGGGTCGAGCTGAAGGTGACCCGCAGCGCGTGGTCGATCGCGCCGCGACGGACCTCGTCGACCCGCGCCAGGCCGGGGAAGATCGGCAGCCCGGCGGCGTCGGCGGAGGTGAAGCCGGGGGTCCGCAGCGCCGCCGAGCGCAGGTTCCAGATCGCGCCCGAGGCCGCCCGCCAGCGCCGCCGAGCGGGGAACGCGCGGTAGAGCTCGTAGAGCCTGCAGCGGGAGCGGTCGTAGGCGATCGCGTGGCGGTCGCCGTCGCTGCGGGCGCCGCCCTCGATCGCCGCATCGAGCGGAATCCGGTAACGGCCGCGGTCGGACTCCTCGCCGTAGGCGGTGAACCTGACCCGGCGTGCCCTGGCCCGCCTGCCGACGACCTCGAACGGGATCCCGTAGTGGCGGTTGCGACCGAAGTCGGGGTGCAGCTCATCGCCTCCGTGCGAGTTGATGTAGGCGATGATCGCGTCCGAGCGGGGATCGACCGGCGAGCCGGAGACGTCCTGGTTCCAGGCGCGCTGGTCGGGCAGCGAGCGGGCGTTCGCCGCGACGCCGTCGGCGGCGGGGAAGGCGCCGCAGCTCGCGTCGAAGCCGCGCCGCTCGGCGGCGGTCGGGCCCGCGATCGCCAGCGCCAGCAGCGCCCCGACCAGCAGCAGCGCGAAGCGGCGGTCCACGCCCTCAAGCTAGCGGCTTCGACGGCGATCCTTAGCCGCGGCAGACGAAAGTATTAGGAACGCTTGCGGGTGCGTTTTCGAGCGGCTGAGGTCGCGCGGCGACGATCGCCCGATGCATCAGATCAAAAGCCCGCTGCTCGCCGGCGTGATCGGGGGTGCCGTCGCGATCGCGCTCGGCATCGCCGCGATCGCCACCAACCTGATCTCGGTCGACAACACCGACGCGACCGCGACCGCCGCCCAGCCCCCGCTCGCCGCCAGCACGAAGCCGGCGGCCGACACCGGCAACACGGTCGGTCAGGTCTACCAGGAGGACGGGCAGGGCGTCGCCTACATCGAGGCGGTGCAGAAGCCCTCCGGCGCGGCGACCCCGTTCGGGCCGCAGTCGGGCGGCGGCACCGCGACCGGCTCGGGGATCCTGATCGACGATCAGGGCCACGTGCTGACCAACGCCCACGTCGTCGACGGCTCGAGCTCGGTCTCGGTCAAGTTCGGCGACGGCGACGCGCTCGACGCGAAGGTGCTCGGCGTCGACGACTCGACCGACGTCGCGGTGCTCTCGGTCGATCCCGGCAAGGTCGATGCGAAGCCGCTCGCGCTCGGCGACTCCGACGCCGTCAAGGTCGGCGACCCGGTCGTCGCGATCGGCAACCCCTACGGCCTCGACCGCACCGTGACGACCGGGATCATCTCGGCGCTGCAGCGCCAGATCAGCGCCCCCAACGGGTTCACGATCTCCGACGTCCTGCAGACCGACGCGGCGATCAACCCCGGCAACTCGGGCGGGCCGCTGATCGACGCCGACGGCCGCGTGATCGGGATCAACTCCCAGATCGCGACCGGCTCCGGCGGCGAGGGCTCGGTCGGAATCGGCTTCGCGGTACCGATCAACACCGCCAAGCAGGTCGCCTCGCAGATCATCGACAACGGCTCGGTCGAGCACGCCTACCTCGGCATCGAGGGCGCCGACCTCGACTCCCAGCTCGCCGACGTCCTCAACCTCGACGTCGATCAGGGCGCCCTGGTCCAGAAGGTCACGCCGGGCGGCCCCGCCGACCAGGCCGGCCTCGAGGGCGGCGACGCGACCGTGAGCGAGGACGGGCAGCGGGTCCGTGCCGGCGGCGACGTGATCGTCGCCGCCGACGGCCAGCCGGTCAAGAGCATGGACGACCTGATCAGCGTCATCAACAGCAAGCAGCCCGGTGAGACGATCACGCTCGAGGTCGTCCGCGACGGCTCCAGGCAGCAGATCGACGTCAAGCTCGGCGATCGCCCCGACGACGCCAGCGGCTGAGTCGGGCTCCGTTCGGCATCGCCTCGGCGCCGCGGCCCTCCTGACCCGAGGGCCGCGCGTCGTTGCGGGCGCGAGGACGCGTCTGTGCGATCTTTCCTGGCCCGGTGAAGGTCAAGATCTGCGGCATCACGAGGCTCGAGGACGCCGAGGCGGCGGCCGCCGCCGGTGCCTGGGCGATCGGGCTCAACCACAGCGCCGCGAGCCCGCGCCGGATCGACCTCGGCGTCGCCGAGCGGATCGGGGCGGCGCTGCGGCGGCGGCTCGAGGTCGCCGGCGTCTTCGTCAACGCTCCGATCGACGACGTCGTGCTCGCGGCCGAGCGCGAGCGGCTGACGATCGTGCAGCTGCACGGCGAGGAGGGCCCGAGCTTCTGCGCCGAGGTGAAGCGGAGGACCGGCTGCAAGGTGATCAAGGCGTTCCGCGTCGGGAGCCCCGGCGACGTCGCCGCCGCGCGCGCCTTCCGCACCGACTTCCACCTGTTCGACGCCTTCGCCCGCGGCGCTCACGGCGGCACCGGCACGACCTTCGACTGGGAGCTCGTGGCGACGCGCAGGGGCGGCGTGCCGGCGCTGCTCGCGGGCGGCCTCGATCCCGCCAACGTCGGTGCCGCGATCGCGGCGGCGAATCCGTGGGGGGTCGACGTCGCCACCGGCGTCGAGTCGGCGCCGGGAATCAAGGACGGTGAGCTGATCGACGCGTTCATGGCCGCCGCCGCCCGCGCCGGCGAGATCCAGCGCGCCGACCGCGATCGCCGGCGGGCGATCAAGCGGGTCCGGCGCGAGGTCGCGCGTCGCTCGCGCGGCGGCGAGGGCGCCGGAGCGGCCGAGGACGCGGCCGAGGGTTCGCGGTGACGGCGAGCCGGGCGACCTCGGCCCCG
>CAZCFA010000080.1:0-11410 GCA_964497825.1 uncultured Conexibacter sp. | reverse complement strand
GGCACCGGCGACCTCTCCGAGCTCGCGCTCGGCTGGACCACCTACGGCGTCGGCGACCAGATGAGCCACTACAACGTCAACGCCGGCGTGCCGAAGACGCTGATCCAGCACCTGATTCGCTGGGTCGCCGCCTCGGGCCAGTTCAGCGACGCCGTCAACGACACCCTCGAGGCGATCCTCGGCACCGAGATCAGCCCCGAGCTCGTCCCCGGCGCCGAGCTGCAGTCGACCGAGTCGCAGCTCGGCCCCTACGCGCTGCACGACTTCGCGCTGTTCCACGTGCTGCGCTACGGCCTGCGCCCGACCAAGATCGGCTTCCTCGCCTGCCACGCCTGGGAGGACGCGGCGGCCGGCGAGTGGCCGCCGAACTTCCCCGCCGGCGAGCGCGTCGCCTACAACGAGGCGGAGATCAGGCAGTGGCTCGAGGTCTTCTGCCGCCGCTTCTTCGGCTTCGCGCAGTTCAAGCGCTCGGCGCTGCCGAACGGGCCCAAGGTCTCCGCCGGCGGCTCGCTGTCGCCGCGCGGCGACTGGCGGGCGCCGGCCGATGCCAACGCGGCGGCCTGGCTGCGCGACCTCGGGCGCTGGGACCCGGGCTGAGCCGCAGGCCGCGGCCGGCTCAGCGCCGGGGGAGCTTCCAGCCCATCGGGCCGTCGCGGACGATCCCCGCCCGCTTGAGCTCGGCGAGCCCGTGCTCGGCGTCCTCGCGCGCGATCCCCTCGTTCTGGGCGATCAGCGCCGGGGTGTTGAGGGCCGGCTTCGCCTGCAGGCTCTCGAGACAGAGCTTCGCGTTCTCGCTCAGGTCGGCCATCGGGACGGCGCAGGATCGCACACGCTCGCGCGCGGCGCGGCGCAGAGTCCGGCTCTCGGGCCGTCCCGGCTAGCGCTCGGGCGGGCCGATCACCGGCGTCTTGATCGGCGCCGCGGCGCCGACGAGGGCGACGATCTGATGGCCGCCGGGGTTCGTCTGGTAGGGAACCTGGAGCCAGTTGTTGGCGAGCCAGACGTTGCCCGACGGATCGACGGCGATGCCGGTGTTGCGAGTCAGCCCGTCGAATCCGTAGCCGCTGGCGGGCGCGATCGGATCGCCGGTCCGGGAGCCGGGCGGGCAGTGCCGGGGGCGCGTTCCGCAGAGCTCGCCGACCTGCTGGCCGTCGAAGTTGGCGACCCAGACGTTGTCGTCGCCGTCGACGGTGATCCCCCACGGGACCTTGAGGCCGCCGCCTGAGTAGGGCGAGCCGGCGCTCGGGACGCCGTCGCTGCTCAGCAGCGTCGCCGATCCGCCTACGTCGAAGGGCCCCAGAGGCGGGTTGCAGGGGAACGGAATCGCTGACGAGTTCGCGACCCAGATCTTGCCGCGGCTGTCGGTGGCGATCCCCAGGGGGAGGTTGATCCCGGCGCCCGAGATCGGCGAGTTCGCCGTCGGGGTTCCGTCGGGGTTCAGCATCGCGACGCTGTCGGAGGCGTTGCCGGTCACGAACGCCTGCCCCTTGTCGTTGATCGCGATCCCGAATGGGCTGCTGATACCGAGGTCGGCGGAGACGGTCGCCTTGCTCGGATCTCCCCCCGGGTAGCGGGTGACGGTGTCGTTGTCGCAGTTGGCGATCCACATCGTCCCGTCCCGATCGGGGACGGTCGCCTGCGCGCCCGAGATCGGTCCCTGCGTGTAGCCGCCGGTCGACGTGGCGGTTGCGCTGGGGGAGAGCGGCTTGCCGCTCGGCAGGAACTCGGAGACGCTGTTCTTCGCCGGGGTGATCTTGCAACCGACGCCCTTGAAGCCGTAGTTGCCGACCCAGACGTGGCCGTCGGGATCGATCGAGATCCCGAAGCCCGCCCCGTCGAGGCCGCCGCCGCTGTAGGGAGAGCCCTTCGCGTAGCGCCCGTCCGGCGTGAACTTGAACACCTCACCGCTCGCGCAAGCGGGCGTGAATGGGCTTGCCTGGTACTCGTAGTTGCTGTTGACCCAGAGGTTGCCCTTGCGGTCGATCGCGAAGTTGCCCGGCCCGTCGAGGCTCTTGCCGTCGCCGTCGAAGCGCAGCGCCAGCGTCCACGAGTCGGGGCGCTCATCCTGGGTCAGGGCCGGCCGGTAGGGGTTCGGGACGGCGCCCGCGAGGCGGAACAGGCGCTTGACGCCGTGGCCCGGGTTGCGGGCGATGTCGGCGACCGCCTCCAGGGTCCCACGCGGCCTCGAGCCCCCGGGCGGCTTCGCGATCGCGAACAGCAGCGAGCAGCCCGCCCGCGAGCGGACGCAGCGCGGCAGCATGTTCGAGACCGAGTTGAACTTCTCCAGGGTCGAGGTCTGATCGCCGTTCGGCGCCCGGCGCAGGACGCCGCTGAGGTTGCCGTTGCGCGGGTTGGCCAGGTTCGCCGCCATCGCCGCCGCGTTCTGCAGGCCGGGGGAGGTCCCGGCGACGCTCTTGCCGCCGTCGAGGAACTGCGCCAGCGCGAAGCCCATCGCGACCGTGGTGTGCTCGTTGACGACGATCCTGCGCGGGGCGCCGCCGACGCCGAGCACCGATGCCAGCCGCACCGCCCGGCCCTTGCCGGCCGTCGCGTAGATCACCGCGTTCGCGCCCTTCGGCTTCCGGTAGGAGAGCGCGAAGGCGCCGTCGCGGCCGCTGCGCGATCGGCCCAGGAGCGTCGGGCCGCCGTTGCCCGAGCCGGCCCGGTAGACGCTGACCGTCGTCGCCGACAGCTTGATGCCGCCGCTTTGGATCTCGCCCCGCAGCTGCGCGGCGTCGGCGCTGCCGGCGGCGAGCAGCAGCGAGCAGACCGCGGCCAGAAGCGGCGCCGCCAGCGCCGGCGCCATGCGCGGCGTCCGCTGAGATTCGAGCCCCGGGCCTGGGTCCGCAGTCGTCCGCATCGAGTTCGCTCCTCCCGTGGGCCGGGCGTCAGCCGGGCCCCTCGCTCGCTATTGGCCTACGCCAATAACGTAAGCTACCGAACCGACGCAACCGCTGCGTCGGCCCGGAACCGAGGTCCTGATGCGTCGTCGCCTGCAACCGGAGGAGCGGAGGAGCGAGATCCTCGCCGCCGCCACGCGGGCGTTCGCATCGCAGCGGTTCGCGGACGTACAGGTCGATGCGATCGCCCGCGAGGCCGGCGCCAGCCGCGGCCTGATCAACCACTACTTCGGCGACAAGCGCGGGCTGTTCGTCGCGGTCGCGCGCGAGATCCTCACGCGGGCGACGACCGTGGTCCGAACCGACCTCGACCTCGATGGCGAGCAGATGATCGCCCGCAACACCGGCGCCCTGCTCGACCTGCTCGACGCCAACCGCGACCTGACCCTGATCTTCCTCGGGTCGGGCGCGGTCGGCCGCGACGACGAGCTCGAGGCGCTCGTCGACGAGCTCCGCGACCGGCTCGCCGAGCGGATGCTCCGCAACCACCTCGGCCCCGGGCCGATCCCGGCGAGCGCGAGGCGGGCGATGCGCGCGGCGACCGGCATGCTCGAGCTCGCGATCCGCGACTGGCTGGCGGGCCGCGGCGGGACGCGCGAGCAGACCCACGACTTGATCGTCGCGAGCATCGGCGCGGTCGTCGAGCGGGTCCTTCCCGCCGTGGTCGCGGCCGAGCGGAACGCCGCCGCGGGCGCGCCGCCGACGGTCGCGGGCTGAGCCGGGCGGCTCGACCCGGCGGCGGAGGGATCGCCGATCGTGCGCCGCGCGCCTCAGCCGGCCGGCCGCAGCTCGCGCAGCAACGACCAGGCCGAGACGATCGCCCAGGCCCCCTCGAGCATCAGGAATCCGAGCTGGGCATCGATCGCCGCGAGCACCGCGAGGATCGCCGAGCCGACCAGGTTCAGCAGCAGGTAGCTGACCGAGCGCTGGTCGAGGCGTCCGAGCTGGGCGCCGGCGAATGCGGCGAGGATCAGCACCGCGCCGATGATCTGGACGAGCTGGGCCACGCTCAGGCCGCGCCCGCGCCGGCCGCTTCCCAGAAGCGGATGTACTGGCGCTCGAAGCCGAGCCCGGCCTCGAGCGCGAGCCGCATGCCGGCGGTCATCTCGACCTCGGCCAGCGCCTCGAACTCGGCCAGGCGGCGACGGTGGGCGGCGAGCTGCGAGGGGGCCAGCGCCGCCGGATCGGCGCCGAGAAACAGCTTCAGCAGGCCGGTGTCGCGCAGCTCCCAGCGCGCCGGTGTGGCGTCCCGGCGCCAGGCGTCGAGCGCCTCGCGCCCGGCGCCGGTGAGCCGGTAGATCCGCCGCCGGCGGCCACCGGTCTCGCGCTCCTCCTCGAGCAGGCCGAGGTCGGCGAGCCGGCCGCACTCGGCGTAGAGCCGGGTGTGGGGGAGGGCCCAGAAGTTGTCGACGCTCCGCGCCGCGAGGCGCTTCAGGTCATAGGGGGTGGCGGGCTCGATCGCGTCGATCATCCCGAGCACGACGTGGGAGGTCGGGGTCAGGCGGGGCTCGTCCATCGCGCCGCGATGCTACAGTGCTCTCTGCATCGTTCGAACAGAACTATTGGAGGAGGACACGATCGAAGCGACCACAAGCACCGCGCCGCCCGCGGCCCGGCTCGGGTTCGAGTCGCTCTACGACGAGGTCCGGATCGATTCGCTGCCGGTCGCGGGCGAGCTACCGGGCTGGCTGACGGGCTCGCTGCTGCGCACCGGCCCGGCCCAGTTCGAGGTCGGCGAGCAGGAGCTGCGGCACTGGTTCGACGGCCTCGCGATGCTGCACCGCTTCGGCTTCGCCGACGGCGAGGTCTCCTACGCCAACCGCTTCCTCGGCACGAAGGCGAAGGCGGCGGCCGACGAGCGCGGCGAGATCGCCTACTCGGAGTTCGCCACCGATCCCTGCCGATCGTTGTTCAAGCGGATGTTCTCGCTGTTCTCGCCGAAGCTGACCGACAACGCCAACGTCAACCTGGTCGAGCTCGGCGAGCGGTTCGTGGCGATGACCGAGACGCCGATCCCGGTCCAGTTCGACCCCGAGACGCTCGCCGCCGCCGGCGTCGCCTGGGACGTTCCCGGAGAGCTGACGACCGCGCACCCGCACCTCGACCGGGCCGGCGGCGCCATGCTCAACTACGCCGCCAAGCTCGGGCGCCGCAACGAGTACCGCTTCTTCCGCGTCGGCGCCGGCTCCGGCGCGCCCGAGCTGCTGGCCTCGACCGGCGCCGGCGAGCCCGCCTACATGCACTCGTTCGGCCTCAGCGAGCGCTGGTTCGTGCTCGCCGAGTTCCCGTTCGTCGTCAACCCGTTGCGGCTGGCGCTGTCGGGCCGCCCCTACATCGAGAACTACCGCTGGAAGCCCGAGCTCGGCACCCGCTTCACGCTGATCGACCGCGCCGGCGGCGAGCTGCGCGGCCCGTTCCGCACCGACGCCTGCTTCGGTTTCCACCACGTCAACGCCTACGACGACGGCGGCGCGGTCGTCGTCGACATCTGCACCTTTGCCGACGCCGAGATCGTCGAGAGCCTCTACCTCGGGCGGCTGCGCGACGGCGCCCCGGTCCCCGAGCCGGCGCTGAGCAGGTTCACGATCGACCCCGAGGCCGGCAGCGTCGAATCGGAGCGGCTCGTCGACGCGGCCATCGACCTGCCGCGGATCAACTACGGCCGCTGCAACGAGCGGCCCTACCGCTACGTCTGGGGCGCCGGGGTCGAGCCCGGCAGCGGCTCGTTCTTCGACCGCATCGTCGCCGTCGACGTCGAGCGGCGCACGACCCGCAGCTGGCACGAGCCCGATGCCTACCCCGGCGAGCCGGTGTTCGTCGCCGCGCCCGGCGCCAGCGCCGAGAACGACGGCGTGCTGCTCTCGGTCGTGCTCGACGCGCGGGCGCAGAGCTCGTTCCTGCTCGTGCTCGACGCCGCCGACCTCGGCGAGATCGCCCGGGCCCGGGTGCCGCACGCGATCCCGTTCAGCTTCCACGGCCAGTTCGCGCGCCCCTGAGCGGCCGGGCCCGGGCGACCGCGATCGCGGCGCCCGGCGAACCGCGCACCCCCACGCCGGCAGCCACGCCCCCCCGCCCGGCCGTTTCCCGGCGCTCGCGCTCGGGTAGGTTTCGGGCATGGCACAGAAGTTCTTCGTCTCCGATCTGGAGATCAGCTCCCCGGCCTTCGACAACCACGGCGCGATCCCCGACCGCCACGCGACCAGCGGCGACAACGTCTCGCCGCCGCTGGAGTGGACCGGCGTTCCCGAGGGAACGAAGGCGTTCGCGGTCGTCTGCCACGACCCCGATGCGCCGCTCGTCGACGGCTGGACCCACTGGGTCGCCTACGGCATCGACGGCGACGCCACCGGCCTGCCGGAGGGCGCCGAGGGGCTCACCGAGGGCCCGCACACCGGCGGCGGCAGCGGCTACTCGGGCCCGGCGCCGCCGCCCGGGCACGGCACCCACCACTACTACTTCTGGGTCTACGCGCTCAGCGAGGACCCCGGGCTCGAGCCCGGCCTGAGCCGGCGCGAGCTGCTCGAGGCGATCGAGGACTCGGTGATCGAGCAGGCGCGGATCGTCGGCACCTACAGGAACTGAGGCCGAGGGGCCGCGATGCGGGCCGCCGTCCTGCGCGAGCTCGGCGGCGTCCCCGAGCCCGGCGAGTTCCGCGAGCCGCCGGCCGGCTCCGGGGCGACGCTCGTGCGGGTCACGACCGCCGGCCTCGACCCGGTCGATCTGTTCATCGCGACCGGGCGGATGCCGCGGGTCAGGCCCGAGCCGCCCTGCGTCGGCGGGCTCGAGGGCGTCGGCAGCCGCGACGGCGACGGCGCCCGGGTCTACTTCTGCGAGACCGTGCAGCCGTTCGGCTCGTTCGCCGAGCAGGCGCTGGCCGAGCCGACCCTGACCTTCGAGCTGCCGGAGGGGATCGAGGACGCGGCGGCGATCTGCTGCGGGATCGCCGGCATGGCCGCGTGGATCGCGCTCGAGTGGCGGGCGCAACTGCGGGCGGGGGAGAGCGTGCTCGTGCTCGGCGCCAGCGGCAGCGTCGGGCGGATCGCCGTGCAGGCGGCGAAGCTGCTCGGCGCCGGCCGCGTCGTCGCCGCGGCCCGGGACGAGCGGGCGCTGGCCGAGCTCGCCGGCCTCGGCGCCGACGCCACCGTGACGATCGCCGCGACCGGCCTTGCCGAGGCGCTGCGCGAGGCGGCGCCGGGCGGCTTCGACGTGATCCTCGATCCCCTCTGGGGCGCGCCGGCGATGGCGGCGCTCGAGGCGGCGGCCGGCGGCGGCCGGCTGATCCAGATCGGCAACGCCGCCGGGCTCGAGGCCGAGGTCGCGGTGCCCGCGCTCCGCGACCGGCACGCCTCGATCGTCGGCTACACGAACTTCCGCGTGCCCGCGGAGGTGCGGGGGGCGGCGTTCCGGCGGATGTGCGGGCACGTGATCGCCGGCGAGCTCCGGGTCGAGCACGAGGCGATCGCGCTCGAGCGGATCGGCGACGCCTGGAGCCGGCAGGGCGAGAGCCCGCACCGCAAGCTCGTGCTGACGATCTGAGCCGCCGGGGGCGCTCAGTGACGCGAGGCGACGCGCTCGCGAAAGATCGCGGTGATCTCCTCGAGCGGCCTGCCCTTGGTCTCCGGCACCAGCGCCTTGCAGAAGGCAAAGGTGAGCGCGCAGATCGCCGCGTAGAAGAGGAAGGCGCCGGACTGGCCGAGCGCGTCGATCAGCAGCAGGAAGGTGAGCGAGACGATGAAGTTGAAGGCCCAGTTCGCCATCGTCCCGACCGAGGCCGCCTTCGAGCGGATCTTCAGCGGGTAGAGCTCGGCGTTGAGCAGCCAGAAGATCGGGCCGAGGCTGACCGCGAAGGCGCCGACGTAGAGCATCAGGCTGCCGATCGCGACGACCGAGCCGAGGTCGCCGCCGGCGCCGGCCATGAACACGGCCGCCAGCGAGCACAGCGCCAGGCACATCAGCGCCGTCCCCCACAGCAGCAGCGGCCGGCGGCCGGCGCGGTCGAGCAGCCGGATCGCGACCACGGTCATGCCGACGTTGACGACGCCGACCGCGACCGAGGCGAGGATCGCGGCCGAGTTCGAGTCGATGCCGGTGTAGCCGACGATCGTCGGCGCGAAGTAGATCACGGTGTTGATCCCCGAGACCTGCTGCAGGATCGCAAGGCCGACGCCGACGAGCAGCGCCGCCCGCGCGACCGGCTGGAGCAGGTCGCGCCAATCGCCGGGCTCGCTGACGATGCTCTCGGAGATCTCCTCGAGCTCGGCGTCGATCGCCGCCGGATCGTCGACGCGGATCCGGGCGAGCGTCGCCCGGGCGTCGTAGCCGCGCCCGACCATGACCAGCCAGCGCGGGCTCTGCGGCATCCGCAGCATCCCGATCAGCAGCGCGATCGCGGGGACGGCGCCGAGGCCGAGCATCCAGCGCCACTCGCCGCTCGGCTCGAACGCGAGGCCGACGCCGTAGGCGACGACGATCCCGACCGTGACCGAGAGCTGGAAGAAGGTGACGAGGCGCCCGCGGACGTCGGGTGGCGCGACCTCGGAGATGTAGACCGGGGCGCAGGCGGAGGCGAGGCCGATCGCGGCGCCGACGATGACCCGCGCGATCACCAGCACCGCCTCGCCGCCGGCGGCGGCGCTGCCGAGCGCGCCGGCGATGAAGACCGCGGCCGAGACCACGATCATCAGCCAGCGGCCGTAGCTGTCGGAGAGGCGGCCGGCGAACAGGGCGCCGGCGACGGCGCCGATCGGCACCGCGGCGACGACGAGCCCCGAGCCGAAGCTGGAGAGCCCGAAGTCGGGCTCGATGAACAGCAGCGCGCTGGCGATCACGCCGGTGTCGTAGCCGAACAGGAGGCCGCCGAGCCCGGCGATCGCGGCGGTCATGATCACCGACCGCATCGCCCGTCGGCGCTCCAGGCCGGTGGCCTGAGGTGCCATCGCGCGCGACTCTAGCCACGGGGGCGGCGGCAGCCGGCGCCCTGCCGCCTTGATTGGCGTGCTGCCGCCGAGGGTCGCGGTGGCGGTCGCTCCACGCTGCGGCGTCAGCGATCGAGGATCGCGATCGCCGGACGCGTCACGCGGGCGTGCGGCGCCGAGGATCGCGGCGGCGGCCGCCGGCTGCCTGGGGGGTCAGCCGTCGAGGATCGCGGCGGCGGCCGCCTCGGCGGCGTCGAGCTGCTCGGCGACGAGGTCGAGGCCGCGGTCCCAGAAGCCGGGGTCGGCGAGATCGACGCCGACGATCGCGCCGAGCTCCTCGGGCGAGCGCGAGCCGCCGCAGGCGAGCATCTCGAGGTAGCCGGGAACGATCTCGGCGCCGCGCTCGAGGTAGAGGCGATAGACCGACAGCGCCAGCAGCTGGCCGTAGGCGTAGGCGTAGACGTAGCCGGGGGTGCCGATGAAGTGCGGCACGTACGACCACCAGCAGCGGTAGCCGTCGGTGAGCTCGACCGAGTCGCCGAGCATCTCGGCCTGGGTCTCGAACCAGAGCTCGCCGAAGCGCTCGACCGAGAGCTCGCCCTCGCCGCGGCGAGCAGCGTGGACCCGGTCCTCGAACTGGTTCATCGCGATCTGGCGGAACACGGTCGCGATCTGCCCCTCGATCGACTCGGCGAGCAGGCTCAGCCGCGAGCGCGGGTCGGCGGCGGCGTCGAGCAGCCGGCCGAAGACGAGCTCCTCGGCGAACACCGACGCGGTCTCGGCAACGGTCAGCGGCGTGCTCTGGTGGAAGATCCCCTGCTCGCGGGCCAGGTACTGGTGGATGCCGTGGCCGAGCTCGTGCGCGAGCGTGGTCACGTCGCGGCGGCGATCGGTCCAGTTCAGCAGCACGTAGGGGTGCACGGCGGGGACGGTCGAGGCGCTGAAGGCGCCGCCGCGCTTGTCGGGGCGGGGCGGCACGTCGATCCAGCCCTCGTCGAAGAACCGGCCGGCGATCTCGCTCATCCGCGGCGAGACCGACTCGAACGTCTCGAGGACGATGCCGCGGCCGCGCTCCCAGTCGATTCGCTCGTCGTCGTCGGCGCCGACGACCGCCATCCGGTCGTAGTCGGCGAGCCGCTCGATGCCGAGCAGCCGCGCCTTCGTCCGGTACCAGCGCCGCGGCAGCTCGTAGCGGGACTTGACCGCCTCGATCAGCGCCGCGACCGACTCGTCCGATGCCTCGTTGGCGAGGTTCCGCGGCGCCAGCCAGTGGGGGTAGGAGCGCAGGCGGTCGAGCGTCGCCTTCTCCTGAAGCAGCGTGTTGAAGGCGTAGGCGCGGGTCCGCAGCCCGGGCTCGAGCGCTCCGGTGACCGCGGCGGCGACCTCGCGGCGGCGCTCGCGGTCGGGATCGAACAGGCCCGACAGCGCGACGTCGAGCGTCACCGGCTGCTCGCCGCCGGGCAGCTCGACCCGGATCGCCGCGGTGAGCTCGTCGAACAGCCGGCTCCAGGCGTTGCCGCCGGTCAGCGACAGCTCGGTGACGATCCGCTCCTCGGGAGCGGTCAGCAGGTGCGGGCGGTAGCGGCGCTCGAGCTCGAGGTGGTGGCGGGCGAAGTCGAGCCCGTCGGTCGCCAGCAGCTCGGCGGCGCGCTCGTCCTCGATCGCGACCCACTCGAGCTCGAAGAACAGGAGCTTCGTCTGGATCCGCGTCGCCCGCTCGGAGCCGCGCTGCAGCAAGGCGCCGACCTCGGGGTCGGCGGTGTCGGCCGCGAACCGCAGGTGCGCGAAGTTGAGCGCCCGGCCGACCAGCTCCGAGATCCGCGCCAGGCGCTCCATCGCGGCCAGCAGCCCGGCGCCGTCGAGCTCGGCGACGGAACCCTCGTGCTCGGCGGCGAAGGCGTCGGCGAGGCGCTCGGCCTCGTCGAGCAGCGCCCCGACCGCGGCCTCCTCGGAGCCGTCGGCCGCCGCCTCGACGCCGGCCGCCTCGAGGTCGACCAGATCCGACAGGTCCCAGGCATCGGTCGCGGGCATCGGGCCACGCTAACACGGCCCGGCCGCCGCGCAGGGGCGCGCCAGATGCCGCGGCCGCGCCCCGATCCTCGCCGGCATCGGCCGCGCCGATGCGCCCCGGGCGCCGTTGTCCGGGGCGCCGTTTCCGGGGGCATCGCGGCGGCGCCCGACACCGAGCCGGCATTCGGCGGCGGCGCGGAAGGGAAATTCGGCGGCGGGGCGAACCTGTGCTCACCGATGAGCAAGACCGCCACCAAGACCAAGTCCCGCCGCACCGGCACCAACGGCGACGAGCCCAGCTCCGATGCCCCGACGCCGGCGCAGGTCGGCAAGACGCTCTCGACCTACATCACCGAGCGCTTCGACGATTTCTCGCGCTCGCAGAAGGACGTCGCCCGCTACATCGTCGACCATCTCGAGGAGGCCGCGTTCCAGACCGCCGAGGAGCTAGCGCGGCGCGCCGACACCTCCTCCTCGACCGTCGTCCGCTTCTCGCAGGCGCTCGGCTTCGACGGCTACCCGGAGCTGCAGCAGGCGGCGATCGAGGAGTACCGGGCAACGGTCGCGACGAGCGGCGCGGCCACC
>CAZCFA010000079.1:6918-12290 GCA_964497825.1 uncultured Conexibacter sp. | reverse complement strand
AACTTCAACTACTTCCTGCCGGCCTCGCCGGTCAAGACCGTCTCCGACGGCCTCGGCACGATCGAGGGCATCGGCACGATCCAGTACCCGACCGGGGTCGGTGTCGTGCTGCTCGGCTCCGACGGCTGGACGGTCGAGAACAACAACATCTTCGGCAACGAGAAGTGGGGTGCCGCGGTGATCTCGGATCCGTTCAACGACGACGACAACGCGATCAGCATGCACAACTCGTTGATCGACAACCAGATGGGGAAGGGCGGTGCCGACACCAACGCCGTCGACTTCTTCAACCAGGGCTCGGGCGTCGGCAACTGCTTCTCGGGCAACTCGAGCAGCACGTTCGAGAACAACAGCGCGACGGCGACCGACGCGCAGCTCTACCCGCCCTGCCCGACCAGCGACGCGACCAACCCGGGCCAGACCGGGGACAGCACGGGTGATCCGGCGCAGTTCGCGGCGCTGGCCGGCTACGTGGTCACGACGCCGCCCGAGAACCAGGAGTGCCAGTGGACCAAGCACGCACACCCGTCCCCCTACGAGGGCAACGAGCCGCTCGTGATCACGCCGGGGCCGACGTGTCCATGATCCGCCGCGCAGCAGCGATCGTCGCCGCCATCGCCGTGGCCGGGGCCCTGGTGGCCCTGCCGGCGACGAGCGGTGCCAACAAGCACCACGGGCACAAGCCGCACGCGAAGAAGACGTCGACGGTCAAGGTCGCCGACGACTACTTCGCGCCGACGAAGCTCAAGATCAAGCGCAACACGAAGGTCAAGTTCAAGTGGGACGCGAGCAACACCGACAGCCACAACGTCGTCCTCAAGAAGGGACCGAAGGGCGTCAAGAAGGGCTGCAAGACCAAGGGCAAGGACGCCTACTCGCCGCTGATCAGCAAGTGCAACAAGTCGGCCACCGGCGCGACCGGGATCAAGTTCAAGAAGAAGTTCGACGTCAAGGGCAAGTACCACTTCATCTGCACGATCCATCCGACCGTGATGCAGATCGACATCAAGGTGAAGAAGTAGGGACCGTGCGGCGGGCGCCCACCGGCCGGTGCGCGCCCGCTCCGGAAAGGGGCGCGATGACGGGAGCGAAGGAATGAGCCCGCTGGGGCGCCGGGCGTTCCTCGCCGACGCCGCCGGCGGCGTGCTGCTCTGCACGCTTGGCGGCCACAAGGTGCTGAGCGGCGAGAAGGCCGACGTCGAGGCGCTGGCGAGCGGGATCGACGTGCCGCCGAAGGTCGCTGCGGCGCGCAAGCGCGGCGACTACGCGGCGCCGGGCGGGACCGGGACCGTGCTCGCCCAGAGCACCCCGGGCCAGCGCGAGTACTGGATCAAGGCCGAGGCCAAGCGCTGGAACATCGTCCCGACCAAGCGCGACCAGATGATGGGCAAGAAGGTCAAGGGCAAGCACACCTTCGACGCCTACGCCTACCGCGCCTACACGCCCGGCTTCGGCCAGCCGCTCGGGCCGGCGAGCATCCCGGGGCCGCTGATCGAGTGCAACATCGGCGACACCGTGATCGTCCACTTCCAGAACAAGCTGAAGTCGCCGGTGACGATGCATCCGCACGGGATCCAGTACTCGAACGACATGGACGGCGCCTACCGGGGCAAGTACACCGATCCCGGCGGCTTCGTCCAGAAGAACGACTACTTCGACTACGTCTGGGAGGCGATCCCGACGAGCGAGGGCGCCTGGATCTACCACGATCACGGCCCGATGGACCCGCTCCCCGTCTACAAGGGCCTGTTCGGACCGCTGATCGTCCGCGACCCGAACAAGCCGCAGCCCGATCGTGAGTTCTTCACCGCCTTCCACTCGTTCCAGCCGGTCGCGACCGGGCTCAACCGGCCGTTCTGGTGCATCAACGGCCGCGCCTACACCGGCAACCCGCCGACCGTCGAGGCCAACACCGGCGACGATGTCGCCTTCCACGTCTACGCGCTCGACGACGACTTCCACACCTTCCACATCCACGGGCACCGCTGGCGCGACCCGAGCGGCAGGAACGTCGACAACGTCACGCTCGGCCCCGGCGATTCCTACACGGCCCGGTTCGTCGAGGACAACCCCGGCCGCTGGCTCTACCACTGCCATGTCTTCAGCCACCTTCATCAGGGGATGAGCGCGTGGTACATCGTCAACTAGGGACCGCCGGCCGCCGGCGGACGCGACCGCCGCGCGGCGACCGCCGGCCGACCGCGGCGCTCCGGGTCGCCGTGCTCGCGGCGCTCGCCGCGATCCTCGTCCCGGCGGCGAGCGCCGACGCCGCCAACCGCCGGATCGCGATCGGCGACTACCGCTGGTCGGATCCCGACGTCCACATCGACCTCGGCGAGCACGTCACCTGGTACTGGATCGGGCCCGACACGATGCACTCGGTGACCGGCGACTCGCCCAACGACATCGGCCTCGACTCCGATCCGCAGACCAACCAGCCCAACCACGACATCGGCGACAGCTTCCGGCTCGACTTCGACACGCCCGGCACCTACAAGTTTCGCTGCAAGCTGCACTCGACCGTGAAGGGCACGGTGACCGTCTCGGCGACGCCCGGCGACCCGGTCACCGAGCCCGACCCGGTACCACGCAGCAACGTCGATCGGACGCCGCCGAAGCTCACCAACGTGCGGCTCGACAGGCGCAAGTTCGGGCGTCGCGGGACCAACATCAAGTACTCGATCGGAGAGCGATCACGGCTCAGCGCCGACATCTACCGCTACGACCGCGACGGCCACCGCCGCTTCGCCGGCTACCGGACCTGGCGCTCGCCGGTCGGCTGGAACGGGGTCAAGTTCGGCGCGCGCAGCAAGCACTTCCGGCCCCGCCCGGGTCGCTACCTGGCGAAGCTGACCGCCACCGACCAGGCCCAGAACACGTCGAAGGTGAAGCGGGTCAAGTTCCGGATCCGCAAGCGCTGATCGCGGGCGATCGCCCGCAAGCCATCGCGCCGGTTGCCGCCGACCGCCGGGCCGACCGCCCGCGACCATCGGAGCGGGCGTCGGCAACCGGCCGGGCCGCGTGCCGGGCGCGCTACCATTTCCCGGATGCCAAACGTCGGCCCACTCGAGTTGGCGATCGTCGCGATCATCGCCCTCGTCATCTTCGGCCCCAAGCGGCTGCCGGAGCTCGGCAAGTCGCTGGGCAGCGGCCTACGTGAGTTCAAGGCGTCGATCGCCGGCGAGAACGACGACGACGACGAGCATCCGCAGATCGAGAACGGGGTCGAGGAGGCCGTGACCGACGACGAGGACGACGAGCCGGTCGCGGCCGCAGCCGAGGCTGACGCCGAGGCGCCGACCTCCTCGAGCTCCTGAAGCGCCCGGCGTCGGCGCGACCGCAAGGCTGACGATGGCCCGGAGGATCAAGGCCGCCAAGTTTGAGGACCGGATGACGCTCGTCGAGCACCTCGACGAGCTGCGGTCGCGGATCATCTTCGCCGGGATCGCGCTGCTGCTCGCCGCCGCGCTCTGCCTCTGGCAGAACCACGTGCTGATCGAGATCGCCAACCGGCCGCTGCCGGCCGCCAACGAGCAGCTGCTGACGCTGTCGCCAACCGAGCCGTTCATGACGACGCTGACGCTGGTCCTCTACTCGGCGATCGTGCTCGCGATGCCGATCATCCTCTACCAGCTCTACGCGTTCGTGGTCCCGGCGATGAGCCCGACCGAGCGCAAGGTCGTGGTGCCGCTGTTGCTGATGGTGCCGGTGCTGTTCATCTGCGGCGTCGTCTTCGCCTACTTCGTGGTCGTCCCCGCCGCGATCAAGTTCCTGCTCAACTTCAACAGCGACCAGTTCAACATCCAGATCCGGGCCCGCGAGTACTACAGCTTCTTCGCGCTGTCGCTGCTCTCGGTCGGCGTCCTGTTTCAGATCCCGGTCGGGATCCTCGCGATCACCCGGCTCGGGATCGTCACCCCCGAGGCCCTCGCCCACAACCGCCGCTACGCGATCCTGATCATCGCCGTGCTGGCGATGCTGCTGCCCGGCACCGACCCGATCACGATGCTGCTCTCGATGCTGCCGCTGATCCTGCTGTTCGAGTTCAGCCTGGTGCTCGCCCGCTGGTTCGGCAACGTCGTCGACTCCGAGCCCGCGCCCGAGCCGGCGCCCGGCTCCCGACCGGGCGCGGAGACCTCGTAGGCTGCCCGCATGCTCTTCGACCTCCGGGGAAAGCGCAAGCGGGCCGTGCAGGTGATCTACCTCGGCCTCGCGCTGCTGATGGGGATCGGCCTCGTCGGCCTCGGCATCGGCGGCGACGCCAACGGCGGCATCTTCGACGCGCTCGGGATCGGCGGCGGCTCGAGCTCGAGCGAGCCCCAGTACCAGGATCAGATCGACAAGGCGAACGACGCGCTCGCCACTAACCCCAAGGACCGGCAGGCGCTGCTGACGCTGACCCGCTACGAGTTCCTCTCCGGCCGCGACGCCGACGACGTCGACGAGACGACCGGCCAGCGGACGCCGACGTCGGAGTCGATCGACGACTACAACGCCGCGATCGACGCCTGGGAGCGCTACCTGGCGACGAAGCCGAAGCAGCCCGACGACGACGTCGCCTCGCTGGCGATGCAGGCCTACCTGGTGACGATCGACCCGACCGCGACGCTCGGCGACCGCGATCTGCGCAAGCTCGTCGGTGCGGCGCAGATCGTCGCCGACGCCCGTCCCAGCTACGGCACCTACAGCGACCTCGCCCGCTACGCCTACATCGCCGGCGAGGACGACGTCGGCGCCGCAGCGGCCGCGAACGCCAAGCGCGAGGCCGCGGACAAGAACCAGAAGCAGGCGATCGATCAGCTCGTCAAGCAGGCGAGGGCGACCCGCAAGGCGATCCTCGCGCAGCGCAAGCAGCGCGACCAGGCCGAGGGCGGCGGCGCGCTCGGTGACCAGGGCGCGGGCGGCGGCTCGGTGCTGCCGCCGTCGGGGGCGCCGGCGACGCCCTGATCGCTTGCCGGCCCGGAGGCGGTCGCTACCATGACCCCGCACCGGGCCATTAGCTCAGCTGGTAGAGCAGGAGACTCTTAATCTCAAGGTCGTAGGTTCGAGCCCTACATGGCCCATCGGTCGCGGGCGCGGTCGCTCAGCCCTCCTCGAAGCCGGCTCGCCAGGGGATCGCGGGCCGCCAGCCGAGCTCGCGCCCGGCGCGCTCGTTCGAGCAGCCGCGCAGCTCGGTCATGAAGCGGACGCCGTAGGCGCCGATCAGCGGCCGCGCCAGCCAGGCGGGCAGGCGCCGGGGCCGGCGCGTGCTGCCGCGGGCGCGGGTCAGCTCCGGCACCCAGACCGAAGCCGCCGCGGGCTCGTCGTCGACGACGTTGAAGACGCCGCTCGCCTCGGGGCGCTCGAGCGCCGCGACCACGGCGGCGGCGGCG
>CAZCFA010000079.1:0-6818 GCA_964497825.1 uncultured Conexibacter sp. | reverse complement strand
CGGCGGCGAAGACGGTGCCGGGCCCGATCAGCTGGCCGAACCGCATCGCGACGCCGCCCCCGGCGGCCGTCAGCCGCTCAAGCTCGGCGATCGCGTCGCCGATGCGGCCGAGCGCCACCCCCGGGCCGGTGGCGATCGCCGCCTCCTCGTCGGCGAGGCCGGGGCCGTCCTCGACCGCGAAGGCGACGCTCTCGGTGATCAGCCGGGCGCCGCCGGCGGCCTCGGCGGCGGCGAGCAGGTTCGCGGTTCCCTCGGTGCGCAGCCGGTTCGTCGGCTCGAACTGGCGCTCGGCGCCGCGGCGCTTGATCTGCGCCGGGATCGCGGTGGCGAGGTGGACGAGCGCGTCGGGCCGCCAGTCGCGGGCGAAGCGGACGACCGCGTCGCGATCGAGCAGGTCGAGCGCCACGAGCCCGTCGCCCGCGGCCGGCGCCGAGCGCGAGAAGCCGCGGACCTCGTGCCCGGCGGCGGCGAGCGCGGGCAGCGCCGCGCGGCCGAGGACGCCGGTCGCGCCGGCCACCGCTACCCGCATCGGACCGTCACCGCACAACCCTAGCCCGTCCCGGCGGCCGTCTCCCGGCCGCCGGCACCCGCGGAGCTCCCCGGTAGCCGGGATTCCTCGGCGCATCCCGGTGCCCGGCGCCCCGGCGCATTCCGGCGGCCGTACCACGCTGGCACCCACGGCGGGGCCCCGATGGCCGGCTCGGCGCCCGGTGCAGAGCCGCTCGTCGCTCCGCCGCGGTCGCGCGGCCACCGCGCTCGGAGTTCCCGCGCGGCCGCCGCGGCAGCACGACGACGCCGGCGTCGATCGCCGGCGGATCGCGATCCGGGGCCCGGCTAGGCGCGCGAGTCGCCTGAGACCTGGTAGCTGACGTACCAGGCGATGTGCTTCACGGCGCTGACCCCCACCAGCGCCGGGACGAGAAACGCCTTCATCGCACGCAACTCTATCCACCGGGGCGGCGCGGGGAGCATCCATAAGATGCGCAGGATGCGGATTGGAGTAGTCGGCCTCGGATACGTCGGGCTGCCGCTCGCGGTCGCGTTCGCCGAGGCCGGTCACGAGGTCGTCGGCTACGACGTCGACGGCGAGCGCGCGGCCCGGCTCGCGCGCGGCGTCAGCGACATCGAGGACATCGAGTCGGCGCGCCTGGCCGCGCTCGGCGACCGCTTCGGCGCCGGCTCCGACGCGGAGCCGCTGGGCTCCTGCGACGCGATCCTGATCTGCGTGCCGACGCCGCTGGCGGCCGAGCGCGAGCCCGATCTCGACTTTGTCCGGGCCGCGGCCGCGACGATCGCCGGCGTCCTGCGCCGCGGCCAGCTTGTCGCGCTCGAGTCGACGACCTATCCGGGCACCACCCGCGAGGAGCTGCTGCCGGTGCTCGAGCGGGGCGGGTTGAAGGTCGGCGAGGACTTCCATCTCGCCTACTCGCCGGAGCGCATCGATCCGGGTCGCAGCGACCACCAGATCGCCACCACCCCGAAGGTCGTCGGCGGCATGACCCCGGCCTGCGTCGAGCGCGCCACCGCCCTCTACTCGGAGGTCTGCAACGAGGTCGTGGCGGTCTCCTCGCCCGAGGCCGCGGAGCTCTCGAAGCTGCTCGAGAACACGTTCCGCTCGGTCAACATCGCCCTCGTCAACGAGCTCGCCCAGCTCACCGATCGGCTCGGCATCGACATCTGGGAGGTGGTCGACGCCGCGGCGACGAAGCCGTTCGGGTTCATGCGCTTCGAGCCGGGCCCGGGGATGGGCGGCCACTGCCTGCCCGTCGATCCGTTCTACCTCGCCTACAAGGCGCGCCAGCACGACTTCTACACCGAGTTCGTCGAGCTCGCCGGCAAGATCAACCAGGCGCACCCGCTGTTCTGCGTCAGCAAGATCCAGGCGGCGCTCAACGACCACGGCAAGGCGGTCAACGGCGCCGCCGTGCTGCTGGTCGGCGTCTCCTACAAGGCCGGCGTCGCCGACCTGCGCGAGGCGCCGGCGCTGAAGATCCTCCGCCACCTGCGCGAGCTCGGCGCCGAGGTCTCCTACCACGACCCGCTCGTGCCGGCGCTCGCCGATGAGGGGCTGGAGTCGGTCGAGCTCGCCGCCGCCGTCGCCGCGGCCGACGCCGTCGCGATCGTCACCGCGCACCCCGGGATCGACTACGAGCGCCTCGTTGCCGACGCCGCGCTCGTCGTCGACTTCCGCGGCGTCACCCGTGGCGGCGACGCCGACAACGTCGTCCTGCTCTGAGCGCGCCGTTGCCCGCCCGCCTGAAACTGCGCCGCCGCCGCCGGCGCCTGCCCGAGGACCGGCTGACGCTGACGCTCGCCGCCAGCGCCATCGCGATGAGCGGCGCCGTGATCGCGACCGAGTTCGGCCGCCGCTTCCGCCGCCGCGCCAGCGAGGCCCATCCCGGGACGCAGCTCGAGGCGCTGCGGGTTGCCGGCCGCGCCTCCCAGGACACGCTGCGGGTCGCCGTCGAGGGCTACTCCAGCTCCCACCGCGAGGCGGCGATGCTGAACCTGTTCAGCGGCTTCGCCGGCGCCTTCCTCTGGGCCCGCGTCTCGACCCTCGGGATCCGCGAGGGATGGTGGCCGTTCGGCAACGTCAGGGTCCAGGGACACCACGTCCACCACTACGTGCCCGGCATCCTGCTCGCGCTCAGCAGCGGCGGCATCGCGATCGTCACCGAGCGTCCGGAGCTCGAGTCGCTGCTCGCGGTCGTGTTCGGGATCGGTGCCGGCCTCACCCTCGACGAGTCGGCGATGCTGCTCGAGCTCGAGGACGTCTACTGGCTGCCCCGGGGCCGGCTCAGCATCCAGCTCAGCGCCGCGACCGTCTCGGTCCTCGGGGCGACGGTCCTCGGCATGCGGCTGCTGCACCGCGGCGGCGACCGCACCGAGCGCACCGGCCTGGTCCCCGGCTGAGCCGCGCCCGCCGCGCCGCGGCCACGCGCTGCGGCCACGGCAAGCTCGCGTCCATTCGGGCGGCGGCCTCTCGCTCCGCGGGCGACCGCGCACTGCGCGGGTTCGCAAGGCCGACCGCCCGACCGCGCGTCGGCACTCGGGGCCCGCGCGACCCGTCCGTCTGGGCGCCGGAACCCCAGAGCCACGCCCGAGCCAGGTTGCCCAGCGAGCCGCAGATTCCGGCACCCCCGTTGCCGCAATACGCGGCTCGACGCGGGATCGCGGCCCGCGGCAGCTCGCCAACCCGGGGTGTCCGCCCCGCGACCTGCCGCTGCTCGCCCGCGGCGGCACCCGCCCCGGCCGCAAGAAGCTCGCCCCGCGTGCGGGCACCCGCCACGCGCGGGCGCCCGTCCGGGCGCCCGTCCGGACCCTGCAGCCCACGCGGGCCGGCCATCGCACCGCCGGGATCGATCAGGGCCAAGTTGTCGATCGAGCCGCAGATTCCGGCACCCCCGTTGCCGCAATACGCGGCTCGACGCGGGATCGCGGCCCGGGCCGCCCGGGCTCGGCGGCGCTCATGAGACCGCGGCCCGCACGCCCGGCTCGGCGGTACTCATGCAGCCGCTGCTGACGCTCGCCCCGCTCGTCGCTCCCGGCGCCGCGCCCGGTCCCCTCAGCGCCGGAACCGGTAGCGGGCGAACAGCTCGCTGCCGGCGGCGAGCAGCCAGGCGAGCTCGAGCTCGATCACGGCGGCGGCGAGGCCGTCGGTCAGCTGTGGGCCGGCGCCGCCCGACAGGCGCGGCCCGAAGGTGAGGAAGAGCTCGTCGACGAGGCCGGCGGCGATCAGCTCCGCGTGCAGCCGCGGGCCGCCCTCGCAGAGCACGCTGCGGATCCCGAGCTCGCCGCGCAGGTGGCGCATCGCGGCGCCGAGGTCGACCCCGTCGGCATGGCGGATCACCCGCACCGGCGTCGCCGTCTCGGGCGGCGGCTCGGCGGCGGCGGTGAAGATCAGCACCTCGCCGGCGCCGTCGCTGAACAGCCCCGCGTCCCAGGGCAGGTCGAGCCGGCCTGAGACGACAACCGTGAGCGGGTCCGGCGGCAGCCCGCGCCGCGCCCGCAGCTCCCGCTTGGCCGGGTCCCGGATCGCGCGGCCGTAGCGCTCCGCCCGCAGCGTCCCGGCACCGACCATCAGCGCCTCCGCCGTGCAGCGCAGGCCGATCAGCATCGCGGTGTCGGTGTCGGAGCCGATCGGGCCCGAGTGGCCGTCGATCGCGGCGTGCCCGTCGACCGTCGCCGCGAAGTTGGTCAGCAGGTAGGGACGCTCGCTGAGCCCGGTCGCGAGCGCGCCCGGGTCGTAGCCGGCGAGCTGCTCGGCGAGCGTCGTCTCGGCGCGATCGGGCAGCAGCCGCGTGAGCGCGTGCGCCTCGAGGTCGATCGTCACGCGGTGCCCTCGGTCGTGGTCAGCTCGTCGCCGGCGTGCATCCCGACATCATGCCCCGGCTGAGCTCGCGGCGCCGAGGCGCGCTCGACCACTCGGGCCAGGGCCCGCCGGCGGGCGCCGATTACGCTGGTTGCAATGAGCGTCGAGTGCGTCGAGAACCCCCCGCTTGCGCCACCGCCGGCGGCAGCGCCGGCCGGTGGCGGCTACCGGGTGATGCTGGCGGTGCCGGGCGTGCCGCGGCTGCTCGGCAGCGCCCTGCTCGCCCGCTTGCCGATCGGCGCCAGCTCGCTGGCGATCCTGTTGCTGGTGCGCCACCAGACCCACTCGTTCGGGCTCGCCGGGATCGCCGTCGGCGCCTTCGCGATCACCAGCGCGATCGCCGCCCCCGTCCAGGGCCGGCTGCTCGACCGCTTCGGGCCCCGCCGGGTTCTGGCACCGATCGCGGGCCTGCAGGCGGTTGCGCTGGTCGCCCTGGTGCTGGTGATCGGCGCCGGCGCCGCCGACCCGGCGATCGTCGCCACCGCCGCGATCGCCGGTGCGCTGGTGCCGCCGATCTCGGCCTCGGTGCGGGTGATCTGGAGGCAGATCATCCCCAGCTCGGAAGGCGTCGAGTCGGCCTTCGCCCTCGACGCCACCGCCCAGGAGCTGATCTGGACCGTCGGCCCGCTGATCGTCGCCGTCTCGGTCGCCCTGGCGACCCCGACGGTCGCGGTGCTGGTCACCGTCGTCCTGCTCGTCGCCGGCACCGCCCTGTTCGTCAGCTCTCCTCAGCTCGACGCCTGGCCGGAGCGCCATCCGCAGCGCTCGCCCGGCGGCGCGATGGCGAGCCCGGCGCTACGGCTGCTGCTGGCGGCGGCGGCGCTGTTCGGGCTCGGCGTCGGAACGCTGGAGGTCGGCCTCCCGGCGACGGCGGTAGCGCTCGGATCGGCCTCGATGGCCGGGGTCCTGCTCACCGTCTGGAGCATCGGCAGCTTGGCCGGCGGGCTCGCATACGGGGCCCGGAGCTGGAGCTCCGAGATCGGCGTCCGCCTCTCGCTGCTGCTGCTGGCCACGGCGGTCCTGATCCTCCCCTTGATCTGGGCGGGGTCGCTGCTCGGCACGATCCTCTGCGCGCTGCTGGCCGGCCTGCCGCTCGCCGCGATGCTCTCCTGCCTCAACGTCCTCGTCGGCCGCGAGGCGCCCGCCGGCACGACGGCCGAGGCCTTCACCTGGAGCCTCGCCGGCCTGATCGCCGGGATCGCGGCCGGCTCGGCGATCGGCGGCCAGCTCGTCGATGCCGGCGGCGCCGACCGGGCCTTCCTGCTCGGGTCGGTGGCCACGGCGCTCGCCGGGCTGCTCAGCCTGTCGCTCGCTCGCTCGCCGCGGCCCGGCGGGTGAGAGCAGGCCCCGGCCGCTGCCCTCAGCCGTCGCGCCGCAGGGCGACGCCGGTGAGGATCTCGCGGACGATCCGGTCGCCGACGAGCGCGGTGAGATCGCGCGAGCCAACCGCCGCCGGCGCGACCTCGACGACGTCGGCGCCGATCAGATCGAGGCCGGCGGCACCCTCGCGGCAGGCGCGCAGCAGCTCGGCCGAGCTGAGCCCGCCCGGCTCGGGGGTGCCGGTTCCCGGCGCGAAGGCGGGGTCGAGCACATCGACGTCGACGGTCATGTAAGCGGGCCCGTCGCCGACGACCGCGAGCGCCCGGCGGACGACCTCGTCGATGCCGAGCTCGCGGACGGCGTCGATGAAGAACGCGGTGATGCCGCGCTCGCGCTGCCAGCGGAGCTCGGGCTCGCCGGGCCAGTAGCCGCGCAGGCCGATCTGCACGTAGCGCTCGGGATCGACCGCCCCCGCCTCGACGAGCCGGCGCATCGGCGTCCCGTGCGTCACGGCGACGCCGAGCTCGTCCTCGCCGGTGTCGGTGTGGGTGTCGAAGTGGATCAGCCCGAGCGGCCCGCGGGCGGCGGCGCAGGCGCCGATCGCGGGCAGCGAGATCGAGTGGTCGCCGCCGAGGACGAGCGGCAAGGTGGCGGTCGCGACGACCTCGGCGACGGTCCGCTCGATCGCCCGGTGCGAGGCGGCGGCGTCGAACGGGACGACCGGCGCGTCGCCGAAGTCGACGACACGCAGCCGCTCGAAGGCGTCGACGCCGGCCTCCAGGTGGGGCCCGTGCTCGACGCCCGCGGCGCGGATCGCGCGCGGGCCGAAGCGGGCGCCGGCGTCGAGGCCGGCGAGCCCGTCGAACGGGGCGCCGACGATCGCGACGTCGAAGCCCTCGAGCTCGCCCGCCTCCTCGGTCAGCGGCAGCCCACCGTAGGTGAGGATGCCGGCGAAGTCGGGCTTGTAGCCGTGCTCGCGCCAGCGCCGCCCCGGGTCGAAGATCATGCCGCTCCCGCGCGGTCGAAGCCGCCTGCCGCCGTCGCGTCGGACACGACCCTCGCGGCGGTGGCCGCCACGCTCAGCAGCCGAGCTTCTTCGCCGCGTCGCGGAGGTTCTTGACGGTGC
>CAZCFA010000078.1:0-12341 GCA_964497825.1 uncultured Conexibacter sp. | reverse complement strand
GATCCGGCGAGCGCGAAAGGAGCATCCAGCAATGCAATCGACAGCAGCGCGCGCCGCCGCCGGCGTCGTCGTGCTCGCGATCGTCGTCGTCGGCTTCATCGCCCTCTCGGGCGGCGGCTCCGACGACGCGACGACGACCACGGCGACGACCGAGACCACCGAGACGACCGCGTCCGGCGGCGAGGCCGACGGGCCCGGGCAGGGCAACGGCGGCGGCAAGCCGGCCGCCGATCTGCCCGTGATCGAGGTCAAGGGCGGGGCGCCGGCCGGCGGCGTCAAGGAGCTCACGTTCGACGCCGGCGATCGGATCCGGTTCGAGGTCGACTCCGACACCGCCGCCGAGGTCCACGTCCACGGCTACGACATCGCCCAGGACGTCGCGGCGGGCGGCTCGACGAAGTTCTCATTCGACGCCGATATCGAGGGGATCTTCGAGGTCGAGCTCGAGCAGACCGCGACCCAGATCGCCGAGATCACGGTCAATCCGTGAGCGCCCGCACCGGCATCCTGTCCGCGGCCGCCGTCGTCCTGACGGCGGCCGCGGCGGCCTGCTTCCCCGCGGTCGCCGGCGCCCACGCGCTGATCGGCAAGCAGGACCTGCCGTTGCCACAGTGGCTGTTCATCTACGGCGCGCTGCTGATCCTCGTCGTTTCCTTCACCGGCCTCTTGCTGGGCTGGCGCGAGACCAAGCTCGAGGGCCGCGGCTCGCGACCGCTGCCGCGGCTCAGCGCCGCCGTCGCCAACCGCCCGGTCGCGATCCTCTGCGGCCTCGCCGGCGTCGGCCTGCTGGCGCTGGTCGTCGCCACCGGGCTCAGCGGCGACCCCGCCCCCGATCGCAACTTCGCGATCACCTTCGTCTTCGTCACCTTCTGGATCGGGATGGTCGTCGCCAGCGTCGTGCTCGGCGACGTCTTCCGGGCCTTCAGCCCGTGGCTGGCGATCGGCCGCGCGGTCGCCGCGGCCGTCGCCAAGCTCGCCGGGCGAGCGCCGGCGCCGCCGCTCGCCTACCCCGAGCGGCTCGGCCGCTGGCCCGCCGTCGCCGGGCTCGTCGGCTTCCTGTTCCTCGAGCTCGTCTGGGGCCAGTCCGGCTTCACCGTCGCCGGCATCACCCCCAACGACGTCGCCGTCGCCGCGCTCGTCTACAGCGCCTGGACGTTCGCCGGCATGGCCCTGTTCGGGGTCGAGACCTGGAACCGGCGCGGCGAGACGTTCGCGGTCTACTTCGGCATGTTCGCGAGCCTGGCGCCGCTGGCGACCGGCGACGGCGAGATCCGCGCCCGCCGGCCGCTGTCGGGCGCGACGAGCTGGGCGAGTGCGCCGGGATCGCTGGCGATGGTCCTGATCGCGATCGGCGGCACCACCTTCGACGGCGCCCAGGAGGGCGTCCTCGCCGACCCGATCGACTCCACCTTCCGCTGGCTCAACGAGAGCGTCGGCCTCTCCCCGTTCGGCGCCCTGCGGATCGCCGACACGCTGTTCTTGGCCGCCACGCTCGCCGTCGTCGCGCTGATCTTCTGGGCCGGGATCCTCGGCATGCGGATCGTCGAGCGCAAGCTCTCGGCGCTCGAGCTCGGCCGCGCCTTCGCCCACGCGTTCATCCCGATCGCGCTCGCCTACGTCGTCGCCCACTACTTCAGCTACTTCGTCTACCTCGAGCAGGCGCAGTTCACCTTCCTGCTCTCCGATCCGTTCGGCAGCGGCGCCGACCTGTTCGGGACCGCCGGCACCGCGATCGACTACAACGTGATCAGCGCCAACGGGATCTGGTACGTGCAGTGTGCCGCGATCGTGATCGGCCACGTCGTCGCGCTCGCGGTCGGCCACGACCGGGCGCTGAAGATCTGGGGCAACAGCCGCGACGCCGCCTGGTCGCAGGTCTGGATGCTTGTGATGATGATGTTCTTCAGCATGCTCGGCCTCTACCTGCTCTCCCAGTCCAATGCCTGAGGCGGCGACGCTGGTCCCGCTCGCCCACGCGGGCCACTGGATCCTCTACCTGGCGCCGCTGGTGATCGTCCTCGTCGCCGTGGTCGCCGCCGCCCTGCGCGAGCGCCGGGCGCGCGAGGAGGAGGAGCGGCAGGGCGGGCCGCCGCCGGATTGAGCGGCGGCTCAGCCGCCGTCGCCGATGCCCTCGATCGCGGTCGTCAGCGCCGCCCGGTCGGAGGGCTGCAGCTCGGCGATCCGCAGCACCGCGTTCGCCGCCCGGTAGCAGGTCAGCGCCGGGCCCGACTCGCAGCGGGCGAACTCGTCCTCGGCGTCGCCGCTGCCGTCGAAGACGAGCAGGGTCGCCTCGCCGCTGACCGGATCGGCACCGGACCCCTCGCCGGTCGCGCTCGGCGCCGTCGCGGTGAGCTCGACCGAGTGGACCTCGATCCCGTCCGGGTTCGTCGTCAGCACCGGGCCGAGCGCCAGCGCCGCGCCGTGGTCGTTCATCGCGTCGATGAACCCGGCGGCGGTGAACTGCTTCTCGCCGCCGCAGCCGCCGAGCAGGGCCAGCGCCGGCAGCGACGCGAGCGCGGCCCCCAGCAGCGGCATCCGGCGGGCGCTCCGCGGTCGCATCGTCGGCCGGCGCCGGCCCGTTACCCGGAGAGGAGCTCGCCGAGTCGCGCCGCGAGCGCGTCGCTGAGCGCATCGGCGACCGGCCCCTCGGGCACCCGCTCGACCAGCTCGGCGAGGAAGCCCTCGATGATCAGCGCCCGCGCCGCGTTGCGGTCGAGGCCGCGCGAGGTCAGGTAGAAGAGCTGGTCGCGATCGACCTGGGCGATCGCGGCGGCGTGGGTGCAGCGGACGTCGTCGGCCTCGATCTGCAACCCCGGGATCGCATCGGCATGGGCCTTGGGGGAGAGCAGCAGGTTGCGGCAGTCCTGGAAGGCGTCGGTGCGCTGGGCGCCGGGATCGACGTTGATCATCCCGCGCCAGACCGCGGTCGAGCGGCCCGCGAGGACGCCGCGGAAGGCGAGGTCGGAGCTCGTGTCCTCGGCCGCGTGCTCCTGGGTCGTGTCGTAGTCGAGGTGCTGGCGGCCGGCGCCGGCGTAGGCGCCGGTGACGGTGGCGGCGGCGCCGCGGCCGGCGAGCTTGGTCTCCATCCGGACCTTGCCGCGGGCGGCGCCGAACCCGAGCGCGACCCACTCCAGCGAGCCGTCGCGCTCGACCTCGGCCCGCTGGGTGGCGAACGCCCAGGAGGCGGGGGAGATGTCCTGGCCGCAGACGTAGCGCAGCGAGGCGCCGGGGCCGACGATCAGCTCGGTGACGCCGTTGAACAGCGCGTCGACGTCGTCGGCGGCGGAGACGTAGCGCTCCCAGACCTCGGCCTCCGCGCCCTCCTCGAGCACGATCAGCGTGCGCCAGTTGAGCGTCCGGCCGCTCGCCTGCTGGATCGCGTTGAGCGAGATCGGCGCCTCCGGACGGGTCCCGGCCGGGACGTAGATCAGCGCGCCGCCGCGCCAGCCCGCGTCGTTGATCGTCACGAACGGGTCGCTGCCGGCGCCGACGATCGTTCCCAGCCGCGCCTCGATCAGCTCGCCGAAGCGCTCGACGCCGGCGCTCAGCGGCATCACGATCGGCCCGTCGGGGCGGCCGTTGCCGCTGACCTCGCCGGCGCCGCCCTCGAGCACGCTGCCGTCGACCTGGGTCAGGCCGGCCGAGCCCGCGGGCACCGCCAGCCGGGCCGAGGCGGCGGCGATCGCCGACGGCTCGCCGGCGCCGGCGGGGTCGTAGGCGCCGAGGTCGAGCTTCGAGATGTCGGTGAACTCCCAGCCGCGCGTCTTCGGGCCCGGCAGCTCGAGCTCGCGGGCCGCCTCGATCGCCGCCGCGCGGCGCTCGCCGAGCCAGGCCGGCTCGCTCGCGGCGCTAGCCAATCGAACCCTCCATCTGCAGCTCGATCAGGCGGTTGAGCTCGACCGCGTACTCCATCGGCAGCTCCTTGACGACCGGCTCGATGAAGCCGTTGACGATCAGCTTCGACGCCTCCTCCTCGTCCAGGCCGTGCGACTGCAGGTAGTAGAGCTGCTCCTCGCCGATCTTCGAGACCGACGCCTCGTGGCCGACGTTGGCGTCGTTCTCGTCGATGCGGATCGTCGGGTAGGTGTCCGAGCGCGACTCGGGATCGAGCAGCAGCGCGTCGCAGACGACCTTCGAGCGCGCCTCGGAGGCGCCCTTGGCGACCTCGAGCAGGCCGCGGTAGGTCGAGCGGCCGCCGTCCTTGGAGATCGACTTGGCGAAGATCGACGAGGTCGTCTTCGGCGCCGCGTGGATGATCTTGCCGCCGGCGTCCTGGTGCTGGCCGCTGCCGGCGAAGGCGATCGAGAGGATCTCGCCGTGGGCCCGCTCGCCGGTCAGGTAGACCGACGGGTACTTCATCGTGATCTTCGAGCCGAGGTTGCAGTCGACCCACTCGACGGTCGCGTCGCGCTCGGCCCGGGCCCGCTTGGTGACCAGGTTGTAGACGTTCTGCGACCAGTTCTGCACGGTCGTGTAGCGGATCCGCGCCCCGGGCCGGGCGATCAGCTCGACGACCGCCGAGTGCAGCGAGTCGGTCGAGTAGACCGGCGCCGTGCAGCCCTCGATGTAGTGCACGTCGGAGCCCTCGTCGGCGATGATCAGCGTCCGCTCGAACTGGCCCATGTTCTCGGTGTTGATCCGGAAGTAGGCCTGCAGCGGCATCTCGACCTTGACGCCGGGCGGCACGTAGACGAACGAGCCGCCCGACCAGACCGCCGAGTTGAGCGCCGCCAGCATGTTGTCGTTGGCCGGGATCAGCGACGCGAAGTGCTCGCGGACGATCTCCTCGTGCTCGCGCAGGCCGGTGTCCATGTCGACGAAGTGGACGCCCTGCTCCTCGAGGTCCTTGCGGACCTGGTGGTAGACGACCTCGGACTCGTACTGGGCGCCGACGCCGGCGAGGAAGTTGCGCTCGGCCTCGGGGATGCCGAGCCGGTCGAACGTCTTCTTGATGTCCTCGGGGACGTCCTCCCAGGAGGCCTCCGCCTTCTCGGAGGCGCGGACGAAGTAGTGGATGTCCTCGAAGTCGATCTGGTTGAGGTCGGCGCCCCACTGCGGCACCGGGCGCGAGCGGAAGTGCTCGAGCGCCTTGAGCCGGAACTCGCGCATCCACTGCGGCTCGTCCTTGTAGTCGGAGATGTCCTCGACGAGCTGGCGGCTGAGGCCCTTCGGGGCCTTGTAGACATAGCCGGTCTCGGGGTCGTTGAACCCGAACTTCTGCTTGTAGTCCTGGTTGATGTCCTTGATCGCCTCGCGCTCGGCGAGCTTCGGATCAATCGTCGCGGTCTCGGGTGGCGTCATCGGTCCCTCATCTTTCAGTCGACCTCGATTCGGATCTCCCCGCCCTCGGCGCGGACCTCGAAGACCTCGACCGGCGCGAAGGCGGGTAGGGTCTTCGGGCGTCCCGACCGAAGGTCGAAGATCGATCCGTGGCGTGGGCACTCAACCGTACAGGCGCCGCAGTCGAGCTCGCCCTCGGCGAGCGGGCCGTCGTCGTGCGAGCAGCGATCCTCGATCGCGAACAGCTCTCCCTCGCAGTTGAAGACGCCGATCTTGAGGTCCTCGACCTCGATGATCTTGCGCGCTCCCTCGGGAAGCTCCTCGGTTGTGCATACGGTGTGCTCTGCCATCGGACCTCTTGGGACGGGGCCGGGACACTAATCCCTAGCCCGGAGGTCGGATTTTAGCGGGGCCGCTAGCCCTGGCCGACGGGGTTGCCCGGGTCGGCGAAGAAGAAGAACCAGACGAGGAAGACGATGACGTCGATGAAGACGGCGAGGATCACGACCATCTCGAGCGGATGGGCGCTCGCGATCGAGTCGCGGCGCCGCGCCTCGCTCTGCCCGCGCATCCAGTCGGCGCGCGCCGTCCGCCGCTCCCGCGAGCGGTCGATCAGGAACGAGAACAGGGCCGCGAGCAGCAGCAGCGTCGCGATCATCCCGACGTGGACGACGGCCAGCGCCGTCCACGAGGGCGCGGTGCTCTCCTGCACCTGCGAGCCGACCCAGATCCACAGCACCGGCACCCCGAGCCCGACGACGGCGCCGACGGCGAGCAACCCGAGCCGCCCGGCGGTCGCCGACAATCCCTGACCGAGGCTGATGAGCGTGCGCACCAAGGCCAAGGATAGGTTGCCGCCGGCGCCGCCGGGTGAGATCGCGAGCACACTGCTCGGGCCGCTGGCGCCGAGCCCGATCGCGGTCGGCGGCGGCAGCGCGATCGTGCTCAGCGGCACGATCGGCGCCGACGCCGCCGCGCTGAGCGGCCTGCGGGCGCGGCTCGGCGCCGCCGAGGCGCCGCTCGGCGCGGCCGCGATCCGGACCCCGTCGGGGCGGCGGCTGTGGTGGGCGGTGGTGCCGCTGCCGGCGGCCACGCCCGCCGGCCCGGCGCCGATCGCGCTGCTCGGCTCGGGGCCCGGCGGCGAGGTCGAGCTGCCGCTCGGCGAGGTCGAGATCGGCGAGCCCGCCGCCGTCGCCTGGCCGCGGCCCTCCGACCCCGGCGGCGACGGTCCGCTGATCGCGATCGCGATGGCGACCCACGAGCCCGACGAGCGCGCGCTGCGGCGCCAGATCGAGTCGATCAGGGAGCAGCGCTGGCGGCGCTGGATCTGCCTGATCAGCGACGACGCCTCCTCGCCGGCGGCGTTCGCGGCGATCGAGCGGGCGATCGCCGGCGATCCCCGCTTCGCGCTCTCCCGGGCCGAGCACCGGCTCGGGTTCCTGCGCAACTTCGAGCGGGCGCTGCGCGCGGTGCCGGCGTCGGCCGAGCTCGTCGCGCTCGCCGACCAGGACGATCGCTGGTATCCGGAGAAGCTCGAGCGGCTGGCGGCGACGCTCGCCGCCGCGCCGGCCGCGCGGCTCGCGTTCAGCGACATGCGGATCACCGACGGCGCCGGGCGGGTGCTCTCCGACACCTTCTGGTACCTGCGCCGCGAGCGCCACGACGACATCGCCTCGCTGATCGTCGCCAACGTCGTCACCGGCGCCGCGGCGCTGCTGCGGCGCGAGCTGCTCGACGACGCGCTGCCGTTCCCGCCGGCGAGCCCCGACCACGCCGTCTACCACGACCACTGGCTCGCCCTCTGCGCGCTCGGCGGCGGCGCGATCGCCTACCTCGACGCGCCGACCTACGACTACAGCCGCCACGAGCAGTCGGTGACCGTGCGCGAGGCGCCCGCCTGGCTGCGGCCCGAGCACGGCTTCGCCGGCCGCGCCCGCCTGCACTGGCGCCGCGCGACCCGGCGGATCCGGATGGGATCGGCGAGCCCGGGGTTCGCGGCCGTCTATCGCGAGCGCTGGCTGCTGATCGAGCAGCTCGCGGTCGCGCTCGAGCTGCGGCTCGGCGCGCGGCTGCGGCCCGCCGCCCGCCGCGACCTGCGGCGGCTGCGACGCGCCGAGCGCTCGCCGCTGGCCGCGGCCTGGCTGCTCGGCCGCTGCCTGCGGCCGCTGTGGGGCCGCAACGAGACGCTCGCGCGCGAGCGCGTGCTGCTCGGCGGCCTGCTCTGGCGCCGGCTGCCGTGGCTGCCGCTGTGGCGCCGCGACGGCTCGGCCTGAGCTCGCCGTCCGGCCGCGCTCAGAACGCGTCGGGGGCCTGCGCCGGATCGCCCGGCTCGCCCTCGTCCTCCCAGTCGGCGGCGGCGCCGAGGCTGGCCGACTTGACGACCTTGAGGCCGAGCATCGCGCACTTCATCCGCGTCGCCGAGATCTCGATCCCGAGCAGGTCGAGGACCTCCTCCTTCGGCATCCGCAGCAGCTGCTCGCGGCTCATCCCGATCAGCTCGTCGGTGAGCAGCGAGGTGGCGGCGGTCGAGATCGCGCAACCCTGGCCCTCGAACGAGACGGCGCTGACCAGGCCCTCGTCGTCGAGCTTGATGTAGACGTGCTGCTCGTCGCCGCAGAACGGGTTCGTGTCCTCGAAGTCGAGGTCGAAGTCGTCGAGCCGGCCGAAGTTGTGCGGCCGCTTGTAGTGCTCGAGGATCTGGTCGCGGTAGAGGTCGTCCATGCCGGAAACGGTAGAGAGTCGGTCGAGCGCGGCCGCGCCGCCGTCAGAGGCCGAAGATCGAGCGCGCGTCCTCGAGCCCGTCGATCAGGTGGTCGATCTCGGCCGTCTCGGTGTAGACGCCGAAGCTGGCGCGGGCCGTCGCCGCGACCCCGAGCCGCTGCATCAGCGGCTGGGCGCAGTGATGGCCGGCGCGGACGGCGACGCCGTGGCGGTCGAGGATCTCGGCGACGTCGTGGGCGTGCAGGCCGTCGAGCTCGAACGAGACCGGCCCGACCCGCTCGGCCGAGGCGGGCGGCCCGAAGACCCGCAGGCCGGGCAGCTCGGCCAGCCGCGCCAGCGTGTAGGCGGCGATCTCGCGCTCGTGGGCGAGGACCGCGTCGATGCCGACGCCGTCGAGCCAGCGCAGCGCCGCGGCGAACCCGATCGCCTGGGCGATCGCGGGGGTGCCGGCCTCGAACCGGGCCGGCGGGTCAGCCCAGGTCGTGCCCGCCTTCGTCACCTTGCGGATCATCGATCCGCCGCCGAGGAACGGCGGCATCTCGCGTAGCAGATCGAGCCGCGCCCACAGCGCCCCGATCCCGGTCGGCCCGTAGCCCTTGTGCCCGGTGACGGCGTAGAAGTCGACGCCGAGCGCCGCCACGTCGACGGCCAGCTTCGGCGCCGCCTGGGCGCCGTCGACGAGGATCAGGGCGCCGGCGTCGTGGGCGCGGCGGGCGATCTCGGCGATCGGGTTGAGCGTGCCGAGCACGTTCGAGAGGTGGGTGACCGCGACCAGCTTCGGCTCCCGGGAGAGCGCCGCGTCGAGCTCGTCGAGCAGCAGCGCGCCGTCGTCGTCGATCCCGACCCAGTCGATCTCGGCGCCGCTCGCGGCGGCGAGCAGCTGCCAGGGGACGATGTTGGAGTGGTGCTCCATCTCGGTCAGCACGATCCGGTCGCCGCGGCCGATGTTGGCGCCGCCCCAGGCGTAGGCGACGAGGTTGATCGCCTCGGTCGCGTTGCGCACGAACACGATCTCGCGCCGGTCGCGGGCGCCGAGGTGGTCGGCGACCGTCGCCCGGGCACCCTCGTAGGCGGCCGTCGCCTCGGCCGAGAGCGTGTGCGAGCCGCGGTGGACGTTGGAGTGGTGGCGGCGCTCGTAGCGGTCGACGGCCTCGATCGAGGCCAGCACCCGCTGGGCGCTCGCGCCCGAGTCGAGATAGGCGAGCGGCTGGTCGCCGATCCGCCGGCTCAGGGTCGGGAACGAAGCCCGGATCCGCTCGACGTCGAGCTCGCCCGGGGCGGTGGCGACGGTCTCGGGCGCGCTCGCCATCTCGCTGCCTCGCGCGACGCCCGCTAGGCCGTCGCCGCGATCTCCTCCTTGATCCAGCCGTAGCCCTTGTCCTCGAGCTCGGCGACGAGCTCGGCGCCGCCCTCCTTGACGATCCGCCCCTCGTACATGACGTGGACGCGGTCGGGCTCGACCAGGTGCAGGATCCGCTGGTAGTGGGTGATGATCAGAACGCCCATCTCGGGGCCGGCGAAGCGGTTGATGCCGTCGGCGACGGTCCGCAGCGCGTCGATGTCGAGGCCCGAGTCGGTCTCGTCGAGGACCGCGAGCTTCGGTCGCAGCAGCGCCATCTGCAGCATCTCCATCCGCTTCTTCTCGCCGCCCGAGAAGCCGTCGTTGAGGTAGCGGCTGGAGAACTCCTTCGGGACGTCCATCAGCTCCATCGCCTCGCGCGTCATCTTCGCGAACTCGCGGATCTTGGTCTCGGGCTCACCGCGCGCCTCGCGGTGGGCGTTGACGACGGTCCGCAGGTACTTGGCGACGGTCACGCCCGGCACGGCGACCGGGTACTGGAACGCCATGAACAGCCCGCTGCGGGCGCGCTCGTCGGGGTCGGCCGCGGTGATGTCGGCGCCGTCGAAGCCGATGCTGCCCGCGGTCACCTCGAGGCTCGGGTGGCCCATGATCGCGTTCGCCAGCGTCGACTTGCCGGAGCCGTTCGGCCCCATCAGCGCGTGCACCTCGCCGCGGCTCACCTCCAGGTCGAGCCCCTTGAGGATCTCCTTGTCCTCCGCCGACACGTGCAGGTCGTTGATCTCCAGATCAGCCATCGATCTCCAGTTCGTTCCGGTCGCTCGGCTAGGCGGCGCCCGCCGCGGCGACGTTTTCCAGTTCCTGCTTGCCGGTCCGCTCGGCGGCTCCGCGCTCGAACTCGACCAGCTCGGCGAGCGTCGTGCTCGCCAGCGCCCGGGTGATCCCTCCCTGGACGCGGGTCCACAGCAGCTTCGTCGAGCAGGCGGCGTCGCCGTCGTGCTCGTGCGAGCAGAAGATCCTGCCCTCGCTGCCGGCGACGAAGCAGTCCATCGGCGCGATCGGGCCCTCGAGCGCCTCGACCACCTCGAGCAGCCGCACCTCGCGCGCCGGGACCGCGAGCCGGTAGCCGCCGTGGGCGCCGCGCTGGGAGGCGACGAGGCCGGCGTCGCGCAGCCGCGCGACGAGGTGCTCGAGGTAGGAGAGGGGGAGGTTCTCGCCGTCGGCGAGCGCGGCCAGCGACACCGGCCGCTCGCCCTCGCGGCGGCCGAGCGCGACCATCAGGCGCACCCCGTATTCGGCCTTGGTCGAAAACAGCATCGGCCTAAATCCTAGCGATGAGGTCGGCTTTCGCCCGCGAGCGCCCGCAGGCGCTCGCGGATCAGCCGCCAGGGATGGATCTCGACGCGGCCGCTGGCGGCGCTGCGCAGCGCCCGCCCGAGCAGCGAGCCGCGGACGCCGTCGCGCGGCAGCTCGATCACCAGCTCGACCTGGCCGGGGACCTCGCGACGCGGCTGCGGATCGTCGGGGGCGATGCTGCGGAACAGCTCGAGCGCCTCCTCGTTCTCCTGCAGGACCGAGGCCAGGAAGCGCTCGATCCCGTTCTCCCGCGCCCGCTCGACGAGGCGCTCGAGCAGCGCCGTCGCCACGCCCCGGCCCTGCCAGGAGTCGACCACCGCCACCGCGACCTCGGCCTCCTCGCGCGCCGCGCCGCGGACGTAGCGGGCGACGCCGACCGGCGCGCCGTCGGCGGCGATCGCGATCACCGCCTCGTGGTCGGCGTGGTCGACCACGGTCAGGTAGCGCAGGTCGGCGGCCGAGAGCCGGCTCATCGGGGTGAAGAAGCGCCGGTAGCGCGACCTGGGGCTGAGCGCCGCGAAGCCCGCCGCAATCCCAGCGGCGTCGTCGGGCCGGATCTCGCGCAGCGTGATCGTCGCTCCGTCGGCGAGCGTCACCTCGCTGGGCACGGTGGCCGTCGTCGTCACGGTGGGAACCGTAGATCAGCGCGGGGCCCCCGTTCGTGGAACGATGGCGGCGATGCGCCACAGCGCCCAAGCGGAGCCGCCGGCGGCGGCCGGCGCCGGCGATCGCCCGCCCGCCGCCGGGCGCGAGGTCGTTCACGCGCCCGGCGATCGGACGCTGCCCAGGGGCGGCCCGCTGCGGTCGCTGCTCAAGCGGCTCTACTACTCGTGGCCGTTCCGGCGGCTGCTCTACGGGCCGCTCGACCTCGCCGAGCGGGCGCTCGGCCGCCGTGACCCGCTGATGCCGCCGCGGCGCCTGCAATACGTCGGCCGCGGCGACTTCGAGGCGCAGGGGGCGCTGCTGCGCGAGCTGCTGGTCGGGCGCGGGCTCGGCGCCGACACCGACTTCCTCGACATCGGCTGCGGCGTCGGCCGGGCCGCGATCGCGCTGGTCGGGGTGATCGACGGCGGCAGCTACCGCGGCTTCGACATCGTCCCCGCCGGGATCGAGTGGTGCCGGCGCGAGATCAGCTCGCGCCACCCGAACTTCCGCTTCGAGCTCGCCGACGTCAACAACCGCCAGTACAACCCGCGCGGCGGCACCGCCGCCGCCGAGTACTCGTTCCCCTACGAGGACGAGTCGTTCGACCTCGCGCTCGCCTCCTCGGTCTTCACCCACATGCGCCCCGACGGCACCCGCCGCTACCTCTCCGAGGCGGCGCGGGTGCTGCGCCCGGGCGGCCAGCTGCTCTGCGAGTTCTTCCTGCTCGACGAGATCGGGCTCGAGGTCGTCCGCCGCGGCGACAGCGCCTTCGCGCTCGACCACCGCTTCGAGGACCCCTCCGGGGTCGGCTTTCTGGCCAGCGACGGGCGCGTGCCGGAGTACAACGTCGCGCTCGCCGAGCGCGACCTCGAGGCGATCGCCGCCGCCGCCGGGCTCGACCTCGTCGCGATCGAGTTCGGCCGCTGGACCGGCCGCCGCGGCGGCCCCCAGGGCCGCTTTCAGGACCTCGTGACGCTGGTCAAGCCGGTGACGACGGCGGCCTGACGAGGCCGGGAGGGCGGCTGCCGAGGACGCAGGA
>CAZCFA010000077.1:0-12484 GCA_964497825.1 uncultured Conexibacter sp. | reverse complement strand
GAACTGGGAGAACGAGTAATACCGCTGCGCGAAAACCTGCAGCCAGTGTCGAATCTCCTTGAGGGAGTAGGACGGTCGCTTGTTCTCCGGGAAACCGGTAGGCCAGTCGCCGCGCTCCGGGTCGCTCCACGCATGCCAGGCCAGGAACGCCACCTTGGACGGCCGGAAACCGAAGCGCAGCACCTGGAACAGTGAGAAATCCTGCAGCACATAGGGTCCGACCTTGGATTCGCTGCTCTGGATTTCCTCGTCTTCGCCTGCGGGCACCAACTCCGGCGAGATCTCGGTGTCGAGCACTGACTGCAGCACTTCGTTCACCGTGTCGTCGAACTGGTTCGACGAGATCACCCATCGAATCAGGTGCTGGATCAGCGTCTTCGGAACGCCGCCGTTGACGTTGTAGTGCGACATCTGGTCGCCCACCCCGTAGGTGGACCAGCCCAGCGCCAACTCCGACAGGTCACCGGTGCCCAGCACGATGCCGCCGCGCTGGTTGGCGATCCGGAACAGGTAGTCGGTCCGCAGCCCCGCCTGGACGTTCTCGAAGGTGACGTCGTAGAGCTCCTCGCCGGCGGCGAACGGGTGGCCGATCTCGGCCAGCATCTGCCGCGCCGTCGCGGTGATGTCGAGCTCGGCGGCGCTGACGCCGAGATCGCGCATCAGCTTCGTCGCGTTGCTCCGCGTCCGCTCGCCGGTCGCGAAGCCCGGCAGCGTGAAGCCGAGGATGTCGGCGCGGGGCCGGCCGGCGAGGTCCATCGCCCGCGCGGCGACGATCAGCGCCTGGGTCGAGTCGAGCCCGCCCGAGACCCCGATCACGACCTTGGGCTCGCCGATCGCGGCCAGCCGCTGCCGCAGGCCGGCGACCTGGATGCTGTAGGCCTCGTAGCAGTCGAGCTCGAGCCGGTCGCGATCGGCGGGGACGAACGGGAAGCGCTCGACCCGGCGCCGCAGGCCGAGGTCGCCGCCGGGCGGGCCGAGCCTGAAGTCGACGCGCCGGAAGCCGGCGGTCCGCCCGGCGTGGGTGCGGCGGTTGTCGTCGAAGGTCCCGACCCGCATCCGCTCCTGCCGCAGCAGGTCGAGATCGACGTCGGCGAGCGCGGACCGCTCCCCGTCGGGGAAGCGCTCGCTCTCGGCGAGCAGCGCCCCGTTCTCCCAGATCATCGTCTGCCCGTCCCAGGCGAGGTCGGTGCTCGACTCGCCGGGCCCGGCGGCCGCGTAGGCGTAGGCGGCGCGGCAGCGCGACGACTGCGCGCGGCAGCTCAGCCTGCGGTCCTCGGCGCGGCCGACCGTGATCGGGCTGCCGGAGAGGTTGAGCAGCACGGTGGCACCGGCCAGCGCCGCCTCCGAGCTCGGCGGGACCGGCACCCAGAGGTCCTCGCAGACCTCGGCGGCGACGACGAGGCCGTCGACGTCGCGGGCGGCGAACAGCAGGTCGGGGCCGAACGGGACCTGATCGCCGTCGATCCCGATCGAGCCGCCGCGGCGGTCGTCGCCGGGGGCGAGCTGGCGGCGCTCGTAGAACTCGCGGTAGGTCGGCAGATACGACTTCGGGACGACGCCGAGGACGCGGCCGCGATGGGCGACGACCGCGCAGTTGTAGAGCCGGCTGCCGTGCCGCAGCGGCGCCCCGAAGGCGATCAACGGCAGCAGCTCCTCGGTGCCGGCGACGAGCTCGGCGAGCGCCGCCTCGACCGCGTCGAGCAGCGGGTCCTGCAGCAGCAGGTCGTCGATCGCGTAGCCGCTCAGGCAGAGCTCGGGGAAGACCGCGACGGCGACGCCCCGCTCGTCGCAGGCGCGCGCCTGGGCGAGCACCGCCGCCGCGTTCGCGGCCGGATCGGCGATCGCGACCGGCCCGGTGCAGGCGGCGACGCGGGCGAACCCGTGCTCGTAGAGCGAGCGGAAGTCCATCGACCGACAAGTGTGAACGCTGCGGCCCCGTGCCCGGCGCGCCGGCCCCGGGGTGCAAGCGTGATCGCGCGGCCGCGGTCAGCCGCGCCCCGGCTCAGACGAAGTGCTCGTCGTAGGCGCAGAGCCCCCAGATGATGATCACGTCCAGGGTCATGATGATGATCGACCAGATCGGGAACACCGGCAGGAAGAAGAGCTGGGCGACGAGGCTGAAGCAGCACAGCGCGATCCCCGCAACCTGGCCGTTGGCGCTGCGCTTGAAGATCAGGTTCGCGGTCATCAGCTGAAACGCCCCGAGCGCCAGCATCACGATCCCCCAGAACGTCAGGTTGGCGAAGAACAGCTCGTGCTCGGCGAAGTGGTCGTCGCCGACGAGGGCGACGATCCCGTCGATCACGTGGAAGATCCCGAGGACGAGGAACAGCGTCGCCGCGAACAGCACCGTCCCCTCCCCCCTCGGCCTGCCGGTGGCTTCCAAACTCGACTCCTCTCCTCGGGAACTGACCGGCCGAGGTCTATCGCAGCCGGCGGCGGCCCGGTCAGCCGCCGCCGTCGTCGCGGGCGAGCACGAACGTGAACGCGCTCATGTCGTCCTCGGGCGAGCAGGCGTAGAGCACGGTCTCGACCGTCCGGCCCGACTCGCGCTCGACCGCCTCGATCAGCCGCCTGCGGTTGTCGGCGAACACCCCGCGCCGGATCGCCGCGATCGCCTCCGCCTGGCCACGCTCGACGCTGGTCCGCTCCAGCGGCGTGAGGATGCCGCGGAAGATCATCGCGATCCCGTAGTCGCCGGCGAACGCCTGCGCGAAGTCGGCGCCTCGCCCAACCGACTGCTTCCAGATCAGCACCGCGGCCCGGGCGATGTCCCGGCACGCCTCCGAGGCGACGATCTCAGTTTCGTGGCTGCGCATACCCCTGATGATGATCCTAATCGGGCGTGCGCGAGTCAATCGACGAGCTCCGGACGCGGATCGGCAACGATCGGCGAGGTCATCGACTACACCGTCAGGCTTCACGGGCCGCGACGGCGCCGAGCGTGTCGGGGATCGTCCCGGCCGGGATCGTCGCGGACGCTCTACGGGCCGACCGTAGCGCTCGGGTTCGTCGGCGCGTCGGTCGTGACCTCGACAACAACTCGGGTCCGACCGCGCACGACGCAGCCGTCGTCGACGACATTCCCCGAGGACGACGCGGCGACGATCGAGACGCGGGATGCCGTCCCCGGCGCACTGGGCGTCGCGCGCGTCGTCGTCGTCGGGGTAGCCGTCGGCCCGGCAGGCTTCCAGGCCGCATCGAACCGCTCTCGAGCGGTTCTGCATGGGCCGGGCAGGGATCGAACCTGCGACCTACGGATTATGAGTCCGCTGCTCTGACCAACTGAGCTACCGGCCCCTGGCTTGACTTGTGCGGCTTGCTCGAACCGCGCCTACGCGAGGATGACCGAAGCGGCCGACGGACGAATGGTCCGCTGTTCCGATTCTGCCTAATCGAGAAGGCAACTTCCTCGGAATCGGCTTGTTGATGCAGGAAACGGCCTCTCGAATTCTGCCGATTTCTGCCTGATCGGCGCCTCGGTCGCCCACCCACCTCCCAGCAGGTGGCACGCGTGCGTGGAAGCCGCCCCTCCTGGGGCGCGAAGACAAGCTCGATCTCACGCGGCTCCGCCATCGCGTCGTCAAGGCCATGACTCCCGGTGCGACGGTCGAACTATGTGTATACTATGCGCATATGGCGAGCATGAACGTCTACCTGCCCGATGACCTCGCGGACGCGGTCAAGCGCGCCGAGCTCAACGTCTCGCGCATCACCCAGGAGGCGATCCGGGCGGAGCTCGCAGCGGCGGGCTCGACCCGCTGGCTCGATCGGATCCGTGCGCTGAAGCCGACCGCCGTCGGCCATGATCGCGCGCTGGACGCCGTGAAGGACGCTCGCGCCGAGCTCGGCGGCTGAGCGGTGGTGGATCCCGCCGCGGTCGTCGTCGATGCCTCGGCGATCGTCGATCTGCTCTGCGGCAACCCGCTCGCCGAGCCGGTCCGGCAGCGCCTCGACGGGGAGCGTCTGCTCGCGCCCGCCCACATCGACGCCGAGATCCTCTCGGCACTGGGGCGGTTGCAGCGGGCAGGCGAGCTGACGGAAGCGGAGGTCGCCGAGCGCCTCGAGTTGTTCGCCGAAGCCCCGCTCGAGCGCCGGCCCCTGGCTCCGCTTCTCGCCGGTGCCTGGGAGCGCCGCCACAACCTGCGGCTCGTCGATGCGCTTTACGTGGAGCTTGCGGCTCAGCTCGAAGACGCGCCGCTGATCACCACCGACTCAGGAATGGCCTCAGCCTGCAAGAGCGCCGAGCTGCTCGAGGGATGACCCAATAGGCAGAATCGGCCGGATTCTGCCTGAACCCTCGCCAATCGGCCGCAATCTGCGGGAGTCCAGAACCCGGCATTGGCCGTCCTACGGCCGTCTGGGTAATCCTCTCGTAGTCGCGGTTGTCCGCTGCTCTGACCAGCTGAGCTACCGGCCCCTAGCTTGGCCTGTGCGGTTTGCTCGAACCGCGCCTACGCGAGGATGACCGAAGCGGCCGACGGAGGAGCGGTCGCCGTCCGGATTCTGCCCCACCTGGCCGGCGCCGGCATCGGCTGTCGCCTCGCCATCAGGACGCTGTTCGAGAGTGGCCGGTCACGCTGCGACCGTAGCTCGCCCGATACCCATGATCGGTATTTCCTACGGAAGCCTGACGGCTCGCGATCGATGAGCATCTCCGCCTGGACGAGCGATGCGATGGCCGGGGAAGCCGGCGATGGGAGCGAATGCGATGGAGGGTGGACAGGTGAACGACGGACGGCGCCCGGGCCCGGGCCCGGAGCGGTCGGGGCCGATCTGGGGGGTGCTGCGGATCGCGCTCGGCTGGATCTTCTTCTGGGCGTTCCTCGACAAGCTGCTCGCGCTCGGGTTCGCGACCGGCCGCGATCCCGAGACCGGGGCCGTCGATCGGCTCGGCGATGCGGCCTGGATCAACGGCGGCTCCCCGACCGAGGGCTTTCTCAGCTTCGGGCTCCACACGAAGGAGCCGTTCACCGGCATCTACTCCGATCTCGCCGGCCAGGGCTGGGTCGACTGGATCTACATGCTCTCGATGGCCTTGATCGGGATCGCGCTGCTGCTCGGGATCGCGACCCGGCTGGCGGCGATCGGGGGCGCGATCTGGATGGTCCTGTTCTATACCGCGGCCGCGATCTGGCCCGAGAACAACCCGTTCCTCGACGACCACGTGATCGAGGCGATCGTGCTCGTCGGGATCGCCTACGTCGGCGCCGGGCGCTATCTCGGCCTCGGCCGCTGGTGGGAGGAGCTCGGCTTCGTGCGGCGCGCGCGCTGGCTGCGCTGAGCCGGCCCGACACCCGGGAGGGGTAAAATCGTCGCTCATGGACGAGCAGCCGGGCTACGCGCCGAGCAAGCAGCAGCTTCGCAATCGCCTCAGCCGGATCGAGGGGCAGGTCCGGGGCGTGGCGCGGATGATCGACGAGGAGCGCTACTGCATCGACGTGCTGACCCAGGTCACCGCGATCCAGAAGGCGCTCGACCGGGTCGCGATGGAGCTCGTCTCCGACCACACGCGGCAGTGCGTGGTCGGCGCCGACGGCAACGAGCAGCAGCAGCGCACCGACGAGCTGCTGACGGCGATCGACCGGCTCGTTTCCCGACGCTAGCCGGCCACGACTTGCTTGACTGGGCGGCCGATGGCACCGGCCCGGCACGCGACGGCATCCGACTCCCCCACGCTGGCGCGGATGCTGCACGACTTCAACACCGAGTTCGGCGACCCGAGCCCCGGCGTCGAGGTGCTGAGCGAGCGGGTCGCTGAGTTCATCGCGGCCGGCGTCAAGTCCTACCTGCTCGGCACCGAGGCGGCGGACTCAGAGCCGGCCGGCTTCGCGCAGTTCGGCTTCAACCCGACGATCTGGAGCGAGCGGCCGCTCTGTCACCTCGACGAGCTCTACGTCGTCCCCGCCAGCCGCGGGCGCGGCGTCGGCCGGGCGCTGGTCGAGGCGATGCTCGCGCTCGCCCGCGAGCGCGGCGCCGCCGGCGCCGAGCTCATCACCGGCGAGGACGACACCGCCGCACGGGCGCTGTACGAGGCGCTCGGGTTCGTGAACGAGACCGAGGGCCCGGCGAACTCCCGCGCGCTGTTCTACGAGCTCAGCCTCGATTGACCGGCGACGAGGAGATCCGCCCCGACCTCGCGGAGCTGCGCGAGCGCCGCGCCGCGCTCGACGACGCAGCCCGGCCCGAGGCGGTCGCCAAGCGCCACGCGGCGGGACGGCGGACCGCGCGCGAGAACCTCGCCGACCTCGTCGACGAGGGCTCGTTCGTCGAGTACGGCGGCCTCGCGATCGCCGCGCAGCGGGGGCGGCGCGAGCTCGCCGAGCTGCTCGAGCGGACGCCCGCCGACGGGCTGATCGCCGGCACCGCCCGCGTCAACGGCGAGCTGTTCGGGGCCGACGCCGCCGCCTGCGCGGTCCTCTCCTACGACTACATGGTCCTCGCCGGAACCCAGGGCGCGCTCGGGCACCGCAAGAAGGACCGGATGTTCGAGCTGATCGAGCGGATGCGGCTGCCGGTGGTGCTGTTCGCCGAGGGCGGCGGCGGCCGTCCCGGCGACACCGACTTCGCCGTCGTCTCGGCGCTCGACACGCGCGCGTTCGCGCTCTGGGCACGGCTGTCGGGGATCGCGCCGCGGATCGCGGTCGTCGCCGGGCGCTGCTTCGCCGGCAACGCGGTGCTCGCCGGCAGCGCCGACCTGATCGTCGCCACCGAGGACATCGCGCTCGGCATGGGCGGGCCGGCGATGATCGCCGGCGGCGGCCTCGGCGAGTTCGAGGCCGACGAGATCGGGCCGATCGAGACCCAGTCGGCGAACGGGGTGATCGACGTCCGCGTCGCCGACGAGGCCGAGGCGGTGGCGGCCGCCCGGCGCCTGCTCGGCTACTTCCAGGGCTCGCTCGACGGCCACCGGGCGCCCGATCCCGGGCTCGCCCGCGACGTCGTCCCTGAGCGCCGCCGGCGCGCCTACGACGTCCACCGGGCGATCGACTCGATCGCCGACGTCGGCTCGGTCACGGCGCTGCGGGCGCAGTTCGCGCCGGAGCTGGTCACCGCGCTGGCGCGGATCGAAGGGCGGGCGATCGGGATCGTCGCCAACAACCCGCTGCACGCCGGCGGCGCGATCACCAGCGCCGGCGCCGACAAGGCGGCCCGCTTCATGCAGCTCTGCGACGGCTTCGGGATCCCGATCCTGTCGCTGATCGACACGCCGGGGATGATGGTCGGCCCCGACGCCGAGGCGACCGGCCTGGTCCGCCACTGCTCGCGGCTGTTCCTCGCCGGCGCCAACCTGCGGGTGCCGCTGATCGCGCTGATCCTCCGCCGCGCCTACGGGCTCGGCGCCCAGGCGATGGCCGGCGGCGGGCTGCACGAGCCGCTGCTGACGATCGGCTGGCCGAGCGCCGAGCTCGGCGCGATGGGGCTCGAGGGAGCGGTCCGCCTCGGCGCCCGCCGCGAGCTCGACGCGATCGACGATCCCGACCAGCGCGAGGCGCGGGTGCGGGAGATGACCGCGGCGCTGCACGAGCACGCCAAGGCGCTCAACGCGGCGACCCTGTTCGAGCTCGACGACGTGATCGACCCCGCCGACTCGCGGCGGCTGATCGCGGCGACGCTGGCGGCCGCGGTTCCGGCGGCTGCGGCGGCGGCGAGCCGCGAGCGGCGCACGATCGACTCCTGGTGAACGGTGAGGCTCGCGCCGGGAGTTGTGCCGCGGCGGTGACGGTGACGGCCGGCGGCAGGCCCGAGGTGAGGGCGAAGCGTCCAGCCGAGGGCGTCGCATCGTACGGCCGGCGGCGCTGCCGTCACCCCGCCCGTCCCGGCGATCGGCGAGAATCGAGGCCGTGGCGAACCTCGACCACCTCCCCGACTCGCGCCAGAGCCTGCTCGGCTACGACGGCGGCGGCGACGAGGTCTGGCTGATCCGCGGGATCAGCCAGAAGCAGTACACGTGCCCGGGCTGCCACGGCGACGTCGAGATCGGCGAGGACCACGTGATCGCGCAGACGATCCACCGGATCGGCGGGACCGAGCATCGGCACTGGCACCGCTCCTGCGCGCTGCGCACGCTGGCGCCGGAGCTGCGCCGGCTGAAGGCCGTCAGCGCCCGAGAGGCGGGGCGGGAGAAGCTCGAGCGCCGCGGCCGGCGACCGGCCGGCAAGCGCGGGCGGCGGGCGCCGCGACGCTAGCCGCCGCGGCCGGCCGCGGCGGGCGTCAGCTGACCTTGTCGAGCGCCGCGTTGAGCTCGTCGGCGCTGAACGCGCCCTCGATCCGGGTCGAGACCTTGCCGTCGGAGCCGATCACGAACAGCCACGGCTCCGACTGCAGCCCGAACGCGGTGACCTGCGGGCGCGCGTTGTTGTTCGGCTTGCTCGCGTCGGGCTGGTTGTCGTTGTAGATCTCCATGTGGATGTAGGCAGCATCGTCGGGGCGCTCGTTCTTGACCTCTTCGAGGATGTCGACGACGGGGCCGCAGACGCGGCTCTGACAGAGCGCCGGCGTCGCGAACAGCAGCGCGACCGGCTGCTTGCCGACGACGTCGGCGAGGTCGACGTCGTGCATGTCGTCGGGCGGGTTGCGGGTATCGATCTTGGTCAGGTCGCCGCCGACGTCGTCGGCGGTCGGGGTGTGGATATTCGGTACCGGATCGCCGACGTCGGGAATGTCGTTGGCGGCGCCGACCGCCGCGGGCGGCACCGCCGAGTAGGCGTAGGAGCCGTCGTCCTTGCGGATCAGCGCCAGGATCTGCCACTTGCCCTTGGCGGGGAAGTCGACCTCGGTCGTGTAGACGGCGCTGGCGGCGTCGGGATCGTTGGCCGTCGTCGCCGACTCGTAGGCGCCGGGGGTCGCGAGCGAGGCGACCGAGGCCGGGAACGGTCCCTTCGCGGGCTGGCCGAGCTTGGCGATGTAGAGCGCGACGTCGGCGTCGTCGACCTGGTCGCCGTTGACGCTGAAGACGCCGAAGCCGTAGCGGTTCTTGCCCGGCGAGAACACCGATCCGGTCGGGGCGACGGCGTTGTCGCTCTGCTTGCCCTCCTGGGCGATCTGCTCGAGCGTCTTGCCGGCGGGGTCGGGGAAGCTGGCGGCATCGGGCGCGGCGGCGGCGGTCGAATCGTCGGAGCCGCCGCAGCCGGTCGCGATCAACGCAACCGCCACCGGGGCAGCGATCAGCAGTGCGCGGGCGTTTCGGCGCAGGCCTTGCACGGACCGTCAATGCTAGGGATGGCGTCTGAGCGGCGCCTAAATCGACCGGCGACGGCGACCCGGGTTAGGGTTACGCGCCGACCACCGACCCGAGGAGAGAACGTGAGCGAACGTGCAGCACTTGTGACCAGCGCATCGAGCGGGATCGGCCTGGCGATCTGCCGCGCCCTCGGCGAGGACGGATACGCGATCACCGCGTCGGCGCGGCGGCCACAGAAGCTCGAGGAGGCCGTGGCCGGGCTCGTCGAGGCGGGGATCGACGCGACCGCGGTCGCCGCCAACGTCGCCTCCGAGGACGAGCTGAAGGCGCTGGTCGCCGCCCACGAGGAGCGGCACGGGCGCCTCGACGTGCTGATCAACAACGCCGGCGTCGGCGTCGGCGGCGCGGTCGCCGAGCAGGAGACGAAGAAGATCGATCTGCAGATCAACGTCAACCTGCGCTCCTACGTGATCGCGATGCGCGAGGCGATGCCGATGCTGAAGGCCGCCGGCGCCGAGCACGGCAAGGCGCTGATCGTCAACACGGCCTCGATCGCCGGCAAGGGCGGCCAGGGCTGGCTCGCGGTCTACTCGGCGACCAAGGCCGGGGTGATCGGGCTCAGCCAGGCGACGCAGATGGAGGTCGGCCGCGACGGGATCCAGGTGACGGCGCTGTGCCCGGCGTTCGTCGACACGCCGATGACCGAGTGGGTGCAGGGGCAGGTCAAGCCGGAGGAGATGATCCAGCCCGAGGATCTGGCGGAGACGGTCCGGCTGCTGCTGCGGACCTCGCGCTACTGCCTGATCCCGGAGGTGGTCTTCGCGCGGCCCGGGGATCCGTCGGCGTTCGCGACCTGAGCGCGGCGACGCGGAAGCAACCGGCGGATCCGGACCAGCATCCCGGCGTGCTCGGGCGGCGCCAACGGCACGGGCCGCGGCGCGGGCGGACCGCCGGCGCGGTCGCGGCGGATCCGCTCGGCGATCTCGGCGAGGCCGCCCTCGACGCCGGCGTCGGCGGCGAGGCTGCCGACGAGCAGCGAGCGCAGCGTCCGGACCTCGCGCTCGGTCGCGACCCGCGGCCGGCGGGCGCCGGTGTAGCGGTCCCAGCAGCGGGCGAAGCTGGCGAGGTCGGTGCGGCCGCCGTTGCGATGGGCGGCGAGCATCGGGCAGATACCGCCGCTGCCGGGGTCGGTGTAGGCGCCGACGATGATCGTGTTGGCGTCGATGCCGCGCAGCATCGCCTCGCGGGCGGGACGGGGCATCGCCTCGACCGCAGCCCGCAGGCGCTGGCAGGCGTTGCGCGGCCTTCGTCGCAGCAGCATCGGCTTGAGGATCGCGCCACGCGGCGCGCGGGGCGGTGCCCGCGGGCACCGGCGGCAGCGTCCTTGCAGCGGGTGTGGCGGCCGGGTGCGGGGCGTTTTTTCCACCGATCGCGTGGTCAAGTCGCCCCGCGCCGGGCGGGAGCGGCCTCGCGCCGGGCGGTAGCGTCTCCGCGCCCGGCCGCTGTCGCCCCGCGCCCGGCGGCTGTCGCCCCGCGCCCGGCGGCTGTCGCCCCGCGCGGGGCGGCAGCGGCCTCGCCCCGAGCGTGGCGATGAGCCGGCGGCTGCTCGTCGCCGCATTCGGTGACGCCGGGCACGCGTTCCCGGCGCTGGCGCTCGCCCGCGAGCTGCACGAGCGCGGCCACGAGGTGGTGATCGAGACCTGGGAGCGGTGGCGCGAGGCCGCCGAGCAGCTCGGCCTGCGCTTCCGGGCGGCCGAGGAGTACGTCGTCTTCCCGCCACCACCGCCGGGTGCCGGGCCGGGCGCGGCCGAGGCGGCGCGGGCGCTGCTGCCGCTGCTCGACGAGCTGCGCCCGCACGCGGTCGTCAGCGACATCCTCACCCTGGCGCCGGCGCTCGCCGCCGACGTGCGAGGGGTCCGGCGGGCGACCCTGGTGCCGCACCTGTACCCGGTCCACGAGCCGGCGATGCCGTTCTTCGGGATCGGCATGGGCCCGCCGCGGACCGCGCTCGGGAGGCGAGCATGGCGCGCGGCGCTGCCGCTGCTCGAGACCGGGCTGCGGCGGGGGCGGCGCGAGCTGAACACGACGCGGGCGAAGCTCGGCTTGGTCAGGCAGGACCGCTTCCACGGCGGGATCTCACCCGACCTGGTGATCGTCGCCACCCTCCCCCAGCTCGAATTCCCGCGCCGCTGGCCACCCGAGGTCGTGCTGAGCGGGCCGCTCGGCTTCGAGCTGCCGCATCCCGAGATCGGGCTGCCGCCGGGCGAGGATCCGATCGTGCTCGTCGCCAGCTCGACCGCCCAGGACCCCGAGTGCGACCTGATCCGCCGCTGCTTCGAGGGGCTCGCCGGCGAGCAGGTGCGCGTCGTCGCCACCAGCAACGGTCACCTGCCGGCGGAGCCGATCAGCGTGCCGGCCAACGGCACGCTCGTCGGCTGGCTCTACTACTCGCAGCTGATGCCGCTGAGCTCGGTCGTCGTCTGCCACGGCGGTCACGGCACGGTCGCCCGCGCCCTGACCGCAGGCCGGCCGCTGGTCGTCTCACCCTCGGCGGGCGACATGGCCGAGAACGCCGTCCGCGTCGCCTGGGCCGGCTGTGGGCTGACGGTGCCGGCGCGGCTGCGGCGCGGAGCGACGCTGCGCTGGGCGGTGCGCAGCGTGCTCGCGGATCCGGCCTACGGGCGGGCGGCGGAGGCGATCGCAGCGAGCCCATGGGCCTCGGGCGGCCCCGGACGGGCGGCCGACGCGGTCGAGGGGCTGATCGAGGGCGGTCCCGCTGGCTTCTACAATGCCGAGGCGGAATCGGCCTAGGTGTTCGATTTCGTTATTCCCCGGTGATGTAATGGCAGCATGATTCACTGTTAATGAATTCGTATTGGTTCGAGTCCAATCCGGGGAGTAATTACAGGAAACACTTGATATTCGTTTAGCCTGGACGTGACACCTGCCTCAGGCCCGCTTCGACCTCAGCGTGGCAGTTTGCGCAGAGCAGAACGCACTTCGCCGCCTCGGCGCGCGCCTTCTCCAGGGTGACCGTGTAGCCGTTGCGTGACAGGGCGAACCGCTTGGCCCGCGGATCGAGGTGATGGAAGTGGAGCGCCGCGTGCAGCCTGTCATAGCCGCATAGGCAGCAGCTGCCCCCGGCCTCCTCGACGAGGATGCGTTTGACCTTGCGACGGCGCCTCGAGACGCGCTCACCGCCGCAGCGGGAACACCGCCATGTACCACGCCGATCGAGCCGGAACTCCGTCGGGCCGTGCTTGGCGCAGGTCCGGATCGCCTGCGTCCGCCCGCTTCGCA
>CAZCFA010000076.1:0-12517 GCA_964497825.1 uncultured Conexibacter sp. | reverse complement strand
CGGGTCATCTCCGGGTGGGTGACGGTGACCGGGCCGCCGCGCTCGATCTGCGAGCGGAAGATCGGCACGACGCTGCCGGAGGAGCCGAGCACGTTGCCGAAGCGGACGCTGACGAAGCGCGTCGCCGGATACCTGCCGGCGGCGGCGCGCACGACGAGCTCCGCCATCGCCTTCGAGGCGCCCATCACCGTGCGCGGGTTGACCGCCTTGTCGGTCGAGATCAGGACGAAGCGCTCGGCGCCGGCGACGGCGGCGGTGTCGGCGGTGACGCGGGTCGCGATCGTGTTGTTGCGGACCGCCTCGAGCGGGTTCGCCTCCATCAGCGGCACGTGCTTGTAGGCGGCGGCGTGGAAGACGACCTCGGGCCGGAAGCGCTGCATCACCTCGAGCATGCGCTCGCCCTCCTTGCAGTCGGCGAGCACCGACTCGACGGCGCTGAAGTGCCACTCGGAGGTGAGCTCGCGGTCGATCGCGAACAGGTTGTCCTCGGCCTGGTCGACGAGCACCAGCAGGCGCGGGCCGACGCGGGCGATCTGGCGCGAGAGCTCGGCGCCGATCGAGCCGCCGGCGCCGGTGACGAGCACGATCCGGTCGCGCAGGTAGGAGCCGACGGTGTCGAGCTCCATCCGCACCGGCTCGCGGCCGAGCACGTCCTCGACCTGGACCTCGCGCAGCTGGCGGGTGAGCTGGACGCCGCCGCGCAGGAGCTCGAAGACGGTCGGCAGCGTCCGCACGCGGATGCCGCGCTCGCGGCAGGCGGAGACGACCTTGCCGCGCAGCGCCCCGGGCGCCGAGGGGATCGCGATCACGACCTCCTGCGGCTTGCGCGCCTCGAGGATCGCGCCGAGCTCGTCGGTCGCGCCCAGCACCTCGATCCCGAGCAGCCGCATGCCGCGCTTGCGGGCATCGTCGTCGACGAAGCCGATCGGGTTGCCGAGCTCGGGGTTGAGCCGCAGCTCGCGAACGACCATCTGGCCGCCGGAGCCGGCGCCGACGACGAGCACGTCGGCGCGGCCGGCGGCGCGGCCGCGGCGGCGCATCCGGCGCTCGACGAACAGGAAGCGGGCGGTGCTGCGGGCGAGGACGAGCAGCCCGACCGTGAAGACGAAGTCGTAGATCATCACCGAGCGCGGCATCGGGCTCGGGAACGGCTTCGCGATCACGAACAGCGCGATCAGCACGGCGCTGGCGACGGCGCAGGCGCGCAGCACCGCCCAGATGTCGCCGAGGTTGAAGTAGCGCCACCACTTCTGGTGCAGCCCCATCACACCGAAGATCGCGGTCTTGCCGAGCGCGACGAAGACGATCGAGCCGGTCAGCATCTCGACGTAGCGGTCGGGGATCCCGCCGGGCTCGTCGATGAAGCGGATCTCGAACGCCAGGTAGAAGGCGAGGGCGGCCAGCGCCGCGTCCGCCGCGAGCTGGAAGATGCGGTGCCGGAGCACCGGCGCACGCAGGCGGTTCATGACCGAAAGGGTAGAGTTCCGGTCAAGCTCGCGGGACCGACGGCTGGCGGTCCGCAAGCACCCTTCCGATGCTCGCGGCCAATCCCCTCACGACCGCCTCGCTGACCGACCCGATCGTCGATCTCGCCGTCGATTTCATCGATGCCGTCGGGCTCGTCGGCGTGTTCATCCTGATGACGCTCGAGAGCGCCTGCATCCCGGTGCCGAGCGAGGCGACGATGCTGTTCGCCGGCTTCAACGTCTCCGAGGGCGAGATGACGCTGATCGGGATCACGGCGGCCGGCGTGCTCGGCAACCTGATCGGCTCCTGGATCGCCTACGCGGTCGGCTACTACGGGCGGCTCGAGCTGCTCGAGCGCCACCGGATCCTGCACGTCAACCCCAAGCACCTCGCCGCCGCCGACCGCTGGTTCGAGCGCCACGGCGACGCGACCGTCTTCTGGACCCGGATGCTGCCGATCATCCGCACCTTCATCTCGCTTCCCGCCGGCGTCGCCCGGATGCCGCTGGGGCGGTTCACGCTGCTGACCCTGGCCGGCTGCACCCCCTGGGTGCTGACGCTGGGGCTGATCGGCAAGTCCGTCGGCGACCGCTGGGACGAGTGGCAGGACAAGCTCCACTACTTCGACTACCTGGTCGCCGCCGTGATCGTGGTCGCGGCGATCTACCTGTTCGTGCGCTGGCGCCGCGGCCGGCGCGGCGGCGGCCCGGCGGCGGACACCGCCTGAACCGGTGGCCGGGCGGGCGGGCGGCGAGCTGACGACCTTCCGCGCCGCCGTGCTCGGCGCCGTCCAGGGGCCGACCGAGCTGCTGCCGGTCTCGAGCTCCGCGCACCTGCGGATCGTCCCCTGGCTGCTCGGCTGGGAGCTCGACGCGACGATCGACTCCGAGGACCGCAAGGCGTTCGAGGTCGCCGTCCACTGCGGCGCCGCGGCGGCGCTGCTGATCGGGCAGCGGCGGCTGATCGCCGACGAGGTCCGGCGGCTGAACGGCAGGCGGCTGAGCGTGATCGCGCTCTCGTTCCTGCCCGCGGTCGCGACCGGGCTCGCGCTCGAGAGCTGGATCGACCGCCGGCTCGGCGGCCCGCGCGCGACCGCCGCCGGGCTGATCGCCGGCTCGGTGGCGATGGTGATCGCCGACCGGGCGCCGCGCGAGCGCCCGGGCGGCGACGCGCGGGCGCTCGACGGCCTCGTGATCGGCTGCGCCCAGGCCGCGGCGCTCGCGCCCGGCGTCTCCCGCAACGGCTCGACCCTGGCCGCCGCACGGGCGCGCGGGTTCGGCCGCGCCCACGCCAACCTGCTGTCGCGGACGGTGGCGCTGCCGGTGATCACCGCCGCCGCCGTCCGCAAGGCATCGAAGCTGCGCCGACGGGGACGCCGCCTCAGCGCCGGACACAAGCGCGCGGTCGCCGCCGGGGTCGGCGTCGCCTTCGCCTCGACGCTCGCCTCGCAGGGGCTGATCCGGGTGATCGAGCGCGACCGCGCGCTGTGGCCGTACGCCGCCTACCGGGTCGGGCTCGCCGGCGTGATCCTGTGGCGGGCGCGGCGGTAGGGTCGCGGTCACCCTTGAGCCAGGACGCCTACAGCAGCGCCGGCGTCAGCCAGAGCGACGCCGACGCGGCGGTCGCGGCGCTGGTCGCCCACCTCGCGCGGATCGACACCGGCAGGCGCTCGCGGGTCGTGCCGCTGCCGGGTCACTACGCGAGCGTGCTGCGGATCGACGACCGCACCGGCGTCGCCTTCGGGACCGACGGGGTCGGCACCAAGATCGTCGTCGCCGAGCGCCTCGGCCGCTACGAGACGATCGGGATCGACTGCATCGCGATGAACGTCAACGACCTCGTCTGCGTCGGCGCCGAGCCGATCGCGCTCCTCGACTTCATCCTCTGCAGCAGCGCCGACCCCGAGATATGCGGATCGATCGGCCGCGGGCTGCGGCGCGGCGCCGAGCTCGCCGGGATCGAGATTCCCGGCGGTGAGATCGCCCAGGTCGGCGACGTCGTCAGCGGCCTCGAGCTCGCCGGCAGCGCGATCGGCCTGGTCGCGCTCGATGCGGTCATCGACGGCTCGGCGGTCCGGGCCGGCGACGCGATCATCGGCCTGCCCTCCTCCGGCCTGCACTCGAACGGCTACACGCTCGCCCGCCGGGCGCTCGACGGCCTGGCGCTCGATCGCGACCCCGAGGGGCGGCTCGGCCGCCCGCTGGGCGAGGTCCTGCTGGAGCCGACCGAGATCTACGTCGCGGCGATCCTCGAGCTGCTCGCAGCGCCCGGCATCGCCGTCCACGGGCTCGCGCACATCACCGGCGACGGGCTCAACAACCTGCTCCGGCTCGGCGCGGGCGTCGGCTACGAGATCGACGACCCGCTGCCCGCGCAGCCGATCTTCGGGCTGATCGCCGACCGTGGCGAGGTCGGCGACGCCGAGATGCACGAGGTCTTCAACATGGGCTGCGGCTTCTGCGTGATCGTCGCCGCCGCCGACCTCGACGCCGCCGTCGGCCTGCTCGCCGGCAGCTACCCGGCGGCGCGGCGGATCGGCACGGTCACCGACCGCGCCGGCGTCGTCGAGCGCAGCGGCTGAGCGCCGCCGGCCCACCGCGGGGTTCGCGCGGCGCCTAATCGAGATCGAGCGCGATCCGCAGCGCGGCGTCCAACTCGGCCCCCGAGGGCCCCCCGGCGGCGCAGCAGCGCAGCCTTCGGCACGGTGCTCAGGTTGTCGCAGTTGACGACGCAATCGCGATCGAGGCCTTCGGCCTCGCCGACCGCAACCTCCGATCTGATGCCCCGCACCCGGCTGGTGATCTCGGCGACCGTGAGCGGGGTCAGGATCGGGATGACCGCCTGGCGCGTGACAACGACGACCGGGCGACGACCGAGGCCGGGCCCGGTGCGTCATCCCCCCGGCTCCGTTGAAGCATCGCGGTCCGGCCGGCCTACGAGCTCGGGCCCTGGTCCTTCGGCGCGTAGCGGTGGTGGAGGATGAACGGGTTGCCGTCGGGGTCGGCGAAGAAGGCCATGTTGCAGACGCCCGAGTCGATGTCGTCGGCCACGAACTCGACGCCCTTGGCCTCGAGGTCCGCCCGCGCGGCGGCGACGTCATCGACCTGGAGGGCGATCGCGCCGCCGTTGGCCGCGAACTCGCGGCCGAAGGCGTCCATCTGCATCACCGCGATCGTCAGGTTTCCGGTCTCGTACTCGCCGGCCGGCATCTCGCCCCACTGCTTGCCGAACGGCAGGCCGAGCACCTCGCCGTAGAACCGCTTCGCCGCCTCGTAGTCGCGGGTCGGGACCGTCGCGAAATCAACGCCCTTCACTTCCATCTTCACCCTCTCCTCGTGATCTGCTTTGCGGGATCGCAGCCTATGCGCTCGCCCGATCGGGCACGGTGAGCGCAATCGCGCGTTCGCCGCCGGGGTCGGGATGCGCCGCCGGATGCGCCGATCGAAAATACTCCGTTCCATCATGTGCGCGAGCCGCGTCCGAACAGGGGGAGCCTCCGGGTGATCGGGACCAAGCTCTCGGGGCGCTACAGGCTCGAGTCGAAGCTCGGCAGCGGCGGCATGTCGACCGTCTATCTGGCGATCGACGAGACGCTCGGCCGCAAGGTCGCGGCCAAGGTCATGCACCGCGAGATCTCCGACCAGCCCGACCAGCTCGAGCGCTTCCGGCGCGAGGCGCGGGCGGTGGCGCAGCTCTCCCACCCCAACCTCGTCGCGGTGATCGACGCCGGCGAGGACGGCGGCCACCCCTACATCGTCTTCGAGTTCGTCCCCGGCGAGACGCTGAAGAAGCGGATCGCGGCCAGCGGGCGGCTGCCGACCGACGAGGCGACCGCCTACGCGATCGAGATCGGCCGCGGCCTCGCCGCCGCCCACGCCGCCGGCCTCGTCCACCGCGACGTCAAGCCCCAGAACGTGCTGATCGACGGCGACGGGCGCGCCAAGATCACCGACTTCGGCATCGCCCGCTCGATCGAGGAACACGGGCTGACCGCGACCGGGCGGGTGCTCGGCACCACCGACTACGTCTCCCCCGAGCAGGCGATGGGCAAGCCGGTCGATGCCCGCACCGACGTCTACTCGCTCGGGATCGTGCTCTACGAGATGCTGACCGGCGAGGTCCCGTTCAGCGCCGAGACCCAGGTCGGGGTCGCGATGAAGCACGTCAACGAGCTGCTGCCGGACGTGCAGGCGCGGCGCCCCGACGCCTCGGCCGCGCTCGCCGCCGCGGTCGATCGCGCGACCGCGAAGCAGCCCCAGGACCGCTACGCCGGCATGAACGAGTTCCTCGCCGACCTCGAGGGCGCGCTCGAGGTCGAGGTCCACCGCGCCTCCGGCGGGCAGACGAACGAGGCGACGACGGTGCTGCGCACCGTTCCGCAGAAGCGACGCTGGCTGCCGCGCCGGCGCCGCGCCTCGGTCGCGGGCGCGATCGTGCTCGTGCTCGCCGCGGCGGCCGCGGTCGCGATCGCGTTGATCTCGGGCGGCGGCAGCGAGCCGCAGCCGCCGCGGACGCCGCCGGTCACCCCGGCGACGATCCCGATCACGGGCGCCGAGGACTTCGATCCCCAGGGCGACCAGCAGGAGCACGGCGAGGACGCCGCCTTCGCGATCGACGACGACGCCACGACGGCCTGGAAGACCGAGACCTACGACGCGGGGCTCGCGGGCGCGGGCAAGAACGGCGTCGGCCTGATCCTCGATACGGGCGAGAGCGTCACCCCGGCAAGCCTCGAGCTACAGACCGACGGCGGCGGCTGGAAGTTCAACGTCTACGCCGCCGACACGAGGCGGGCCCCGGTCGAGAGCCCGGTCGACGACGCCGGGGCCTCGACCGGGGCCTGGGGCGATCCGCTCGCCGCCGATCAGAGCGCCAAGGAGAACACGACGGTCACGCTCAGCGGCGTCGGCGGCCGCCACTTCCTGATCTGGATCACCGACCTCAGCGGCACCCCCGCGGCCGAGATCTTCGGCGCCCAGCTCGAGACCTGAGTCGGCCGCTCAGCCGCTCAGTACTTGTAGGCGCGCTCGGTCGCGTGGCGCTCGAGCGCGAGCGCGACGAGCCGGTCGCAGAGCTCGGGGTAGGGGACGCCGCCGGCCTCGAACAGCTTCGCGAACACGCTCGTCTCGGTGAAGCCGGGGATCGTGTTGAGCTCGTTGACGAGGACCTCGCCGCCGGCGACGACGAAGAAGTCGCAGCGGGCGAGGCCGGTGCAGCCACAGAGCCGGTAGACGCGCTCGGCGAGCTCGCGGACCCGGGCGACGCCGCGCTCGCCGATCGGCGCCGGCACCTCGAGGTCCATGCCGCCGGGCTCGTACTTGGCGGCGTAGTCGTACCAGTCGGCGTTGACGACGAGCCGCCCCGGCAGCGAGGTCTCGACGTCGTCGTTGCCGATCACCGAGCACTCGACCTCGAGCCCGTCGCAGTGGGCCTCGACGATCACCCGCGGGTCGTGCTCGGCGGCCGCCGCGACGGCGGCGTCGAGGGCGCCGGGCTCGCCGACCTTGAGGATGCCGACGCTGGAGCCGAGCCGCGACGGCTTCACCCAGACCGGCAGGCCCATCGCCTCGACCCGCCGGCGCCAGCCCGGCTCGCCGGCGGCGCAGAAGTCGACCTGAGCGATGCCGGCGTCGCGCAGCAGCCGCTTGAAGACGAGCTTGTCGATCGTCGTCGCCGCGGCGAGCACGCCGGGACCGACGTAGGGAACGTCGAGGCACTCGAGCAGCCCCTGGACGACGCCGTCCTCGCCGAACGGCCCGTGCAGGACGGGGAAGGCGGCGTCGCAGCCGAGCAGCCCGCCCGCCGCCCGCAGCTCGATGTCGTCGCCGCGCTCGCCGCTGATCCAGCGGCCGTCGGCCTCGATCACGACGTCGACGGTCTCGTGACCGGCCGCCTGCAGGCCGGCGGCGACGGCGGCGCCCGAGCGCAGCGAGACCGGGTGCTCGCTCGAGCGACCGCCGCGGATCACCGCGACCCTCACGGCGCGCTCGGGGTCGTCGTGGTCGTCGTGCCGCCGTCGTCGGGAGGCGCGGTGAACGAGCCGGCGGTCAGCGTCACGGTGTCGCCGGGGCTCAGCCGCGAGCCCGGCGAGGGCGCCTGGTCGAGCACGACGCCGTCCTGGGAGGAGTCGCTGACATCGCGCTTGATCACGTCGACGTCGAGGCCGTCGTTCTCGAGCCGGCGCTTGGCGGAGCTCAGCTTCTGGCCGATGTAGTCGCCGAGCGTGATCGTGCCGACGCCGCTCGAGTAGACGATGTTGACGACCGAGCCCTGCTTCGCCTCGGCGCCGGCGGCGGGGTCCTGGCTCAGCACCTGGTCCTCGGGCTCGTCGGAGTCCTGCGAGTCCTGGTTGACGACGAAGCCGGCGCTGCGCAGCCGCGACGCCGCGACCGAGCGGTCGAGCCCGACGACGTCGGGAACGGCCTCCGTCGGGCTGCCGGTCGAGGCGGTCAGGCGCACGGTCGAGCCCGGCGCGACGCTCGTGCCCTGGGACGGGTTCGAGGAGATCACGATCCCCTTCGGAACCCGCTCGGAGGGTTGCTTGTCGACCGCGGTCTCGAAGCCGGCCCGCTTCAGAAGCTGCTTGGCGCGGCCGAGCTGCAGGCCGCTAACCCGGGGGACCTCGACGTTGCCGGGCCCGAGCGAGACCGAGAGATCGACCTTCGAGCCCTTCTCGGCCTCGTCGCCGGCGCTCGGGTCGGTCTCCAGCACGGTGCCGGCGTCGGCGTCGTTCTCGACCCGGTTGACGTCGCCGACCTCGAGCCCGGCGTCCTGGATCGCCAGCGTCGCCTCGGCCTCCGACTTGCCGGCGACGTCGGGCACCGCGACCATCTCGGGCCGGGTCAGCAGGAAGGCGGCGACGCCGGCGGCGATCAGCAGCGCGACCGCGGCGGCGATCAGCCAGCGCTTGCGGCGGTCGCGGCCCTCCTCGGCGGCGACCATCGCCGCGAACGCCTGCGTGTGGCCGCCGTGCTCGGGATCGGCCTCGGCCGAGTCGAGCGCCGCGGTCATCTCGGCCGCGGACTGGTAGCGCTGCGCCGGGTCCTTGGCGAGCGCCCGCAGCACGACCGCGTCGAGCGCCGGGCCGACCGCCGGGTTGAGCGAGCTCGGCGGCGGCGGCTCCTCGGTCACCTGCTTCATCGCGACCGCGACCGCGTTCTCCCCGTTGAAGGGGACGCGGCCGGTCAGCATCTCGAACAGGATGATCCCGATCGAGTAGATGTCGGAGGCGGGGCCGACCTCCATGCCCTGCGCCTGCTCGGGGCTGATGTACTGCGCCGTCCCCATCACCGACCCGGTCTGGGTGATCTCCGAGTCGCCGGCGCGGGCGATGCCGAAGTCGGTGACGCGGATCCGGCCCTCGCGGTCGATCAGCACGTTCATCGGCTTCAGGTCGCGGTGGACGATCCCGCGCGAGTGCGCGAAGCCGGCGGCGGCGAGGACCTGCCTCGCCACCTCGACCGACTCGCCGACGTCGAGCCCGCGGTTGATCAGGTCGCGCAGCGCCGAGCCCTCGATCAGCTCCATCGCGATGTAGTAGGTGTCCTCCCAGCCGCCGCGGTCGTAGACGTTGACGACGTTCGGGTGCTGCAGGCCGGCCGCGGCCGAGGCCTCACGGCGGAAGCGCTCGACGAACTCGCGGTCGCGGGCGAAGTTCTCGTGCAGGACCTTGATCGCGACGTCGCGGTCGAGATCGCTGTCGCGGGCGCGCCAGACGTCGGCCATGCCGCCGGAGCCGATCCGCTCGATCAGCCGGTAGCGGTCGTCGACGATCTGGTCCGCCTGCAGTCTCATCGGCTCCTATCCGTCTCCGTTCACGAAGTAGTTCATCAGCGCCGTCGCGATCGGCCCCGCGACCTGGCCGCCGAAGCAGGCGGTGCACTGCTCGACCGTCACCGCGACCGCGATCTGCGGGTCCTCGGCGGGGGCGAAGGCGATGAACCACGGCTGGTTGATCCGTTCGGCGAGGTTCTTCTCGGCCGTTCCCGTCTTACCTGCGAAGCTGGCACCGCCGAGGTCGCCGGCGAGCGCGGCGGCGGTGCCCTCATCGACGACGCCCCTCATCATCTCGGTCAGCTCCGACGCGGTCCGCTCGCTGACGACCTCGCTCTGCACGTCGGGGTCGAGCTCGTCGGTGGTGCGGCCGTCGGGATCGGTGATCGACCCGATCAGGGTCGGCTTCATCAGCTTGCCGCCGTTGGCGATCGCCGCCGCGACCTCGGCCATCTGGAACGGCGTCGACAGGATCTGGCCCTCCGCGCCGCCCTGGCCGATCGCGACCCGGGCGACGTCGAAGCCCTCATCGACGAGCTTGCCGTCGGAGTTGATCACGCCGCTGGTCGCCATCTGGTCGTCGGGCAGCTCGACCTCGGGGTCGCGCTCGAAGCCGAACCGCTTCATGTACTCGAGCAGCGTCTCGCGGCCGATCAGCTCGCCGATCTGGGCGAAGTAGGTGTTGACCGAGTTCGTCAGCGCCGTCCGCATGTCGATGTCGCCGAACTGCTCGCCGCCGGCGTTGGCGAGATCGACGCCGCTGAACTCCTGCGGCGAGGCGCCGCTCAGCGTCGTGTCCGGGTCGGCCTTGCCGGAGTCGAGCGCGGCGGCGGCGGTGACGACCTTGAACGTCGAGCCGGGCGGGTAGAGGCCCTGGATCGAGCGGTTGAACAGGCCCGACGCCTGCCCGCCCTCGAGCAGCTGCTGCTGCTCGGTCGGGATCGTGTTCGGGTCGTACCCGGGCGTCGCAACCATCGCCTTGACGGCGCCGGTCTTCGGCTCGATCGCGACCGCGGCGCCGGGCGCGCCCTGGCCGCTGAGCTGGTCGGTGGCGAGCTGCTGGGCGCCAGCATCGAGCGTCGTGACCACGTCGGAGCCCTGCTGGCGGCGGCCGCGGATCTGCTCGATGATCGAGGCGAACTCGTTGTCCGCGCCGGTCAGCACGTCCTGCTGCGTCCGCTCGAGGCCGGTCTGGCCCTGCGCGATGTAGCTGTATCCGACCGGGTTGCCGAACAGGCTGCCGAGCGGGTAGTGGCGGATGTAGCGAAGCTGGTCGCCCTCGCCCTTCGGCCTCGAGACGGCGATCGTCTTGCCGTCGGCGCTGAGGATCTTGCCGCGCTCGATCTGCTGCGCCTCGAACAGCGGCCGCTTGTTCTGCGACTTCGCCTCGAGCTCGTCGGCGTCGAACACCGCCCAGTTGCTGCTGAAGCCGACGAGCAGCGCGAACAGCACCAGCGCGGCGACGAACAGGCGGGTGATCGGCGCGTTCACGGCAGCGCGTCCCGCGGCGGGCGGCGGGCGCGGTCGGAGATCAGCAACAGCAGCGCGACCAGGATCATGTTGGCGATCACCGAGCTGCCGCCGTAGGAGATGAACGGCAGCGTGACGCCGGTCAGCGGGATCACCCGGATCACGCCGCCGATGATCACGAACGCCTGCAGCGCGAAGACCGCGGTCAGCCCGGCCGCGAGCAGCTTCGAGAAGCCGTCGGTGGCGAGCGTCGCGACCTTGAAGCCGCGGGCGGCGATCAGCGTGTAGATCGCGATCACGCCGCAGCCGCCGAACAGCCCGAGCTCGTTGACGATCAGCGCGTAGATGAAGTCGGTCTGGACCTGCGGGATCAGGAAGTTGTCGGAGCCCGGCGCGGTCAGCAGCGACTCGCCGATGCCCTTGCCGAACAGGCCGCCGTCGGCCTGCGCGAACATCGACTGCAGGACCTGATACCCGTCGCCGCCGGGATCGTGGTAGGGGTCGAGCCAGATGTCGATGCGATCGCCGACGTGGCCGACGGTCGTCGCGAAGAACCAGGCGCCGGCGAGAAACATCAGCAGGCCGATCAGCACGAACGAGATCCGGTTGGTGGCGACGTAGATCAGCGCCAGGAAGGCGCCGAAGAACATCAGCGAGCTGCCGAGGTCGCGGATGAAGACGAGCAGCACCATCGCCGCGCCCCAGACGACCAGCATCGGCCCGAGGTGCTTGAGCGGCGGCAGGGTGATCCCGGCGAAGCGCTTGGCGCCGATCACCATCACCTCGCGGCGCTCGCGCAGGTAGCTGGCGAGGAAGATGACGACGGCGAGCTTGCCGAGCTCGGCGGGCTGGAAGGCGAGCGGGCCGATGTCGATGCCGAGGTAGGCGCCGTTGACCTGGGCGCCGACCCCCGGCACGCGCGGCAGCAGCAGCAGGATCAGCCCCCCGGTGACGATCAGGTAGCGGTAGCGCTCGAGGACGAAGTAGTCCTTGAGCAGGACGATCGTTGCCATGAACAGCAGCAGGCCGACGACGAACCAGTTCGCCTGGTCGCGGGCGAGCCCGGCGTCGATCCGGTAGAGCATCACGAGACCGATCGCGGCGAGCAGCGCGACGAGCGGGAACAGATAGGGGTCGGCGTGCGGCAGCCGGATCCGCAGGAACAGATGCGCGGCGAGGCAGATCGCGAAGAAGTAGGCGCCGAAGATCAGGCTCGTGTTGTCGAGCTCGTCGCCGCGGACGACGAACACCGACGCGAAGCCGGCGATCAGCAGGCCGGCGACCGGGACGAGGCCGATCAGCTCCTTGTTGCGGGCGCTCAACCCGGGCTCCCGGGCCCTCCCGGCGCGCTCCCTCCCGAACCGCCGCCGCTGCCTCCCGGACCGCCGCCGCTGCCTCCCGGAACGGCGTCCCGCGGGCTCGACCGCGAATCGCCCGGGCCCGTCGTCTCTTCGGCGCCGCCGGCCCGCGCCGCCGTCGCCAGATCCGCGGCCAGCGAGCGGGCGTCGTCCTCGTCGCGCCACTCGTGGTCGGTTGCGACGCCGCGGCGGTCGAGCGGCAGCGCCGCATACGGCGTCTCGGTCGCCTGCTGCTCGCTGTAGAGGTCGATCCCGAACGGCAGCTCGTAGGGCAGCCCGCGGTAGATCGCGACGTTGCCCGCGTCGTCGACGCCGAGGAACCAGACCTGCCGGATCGCCGTCACCGCCCCCCAGGCGAGCAGCGCCAGCACCGCCACCGCGACGGCCCCCCGCAGCAGCCGCCGCGGCCAGCGGCGGCGCGGCGCGGCAGTGGCCGGGGGCGGCGCCGG
>CAZCFA010000075.1:0-12523 GCA_964497825.1 uncultured Conexibacter sp. | reverse complement strand
TGGGTTCAGAACGTCGTGAGACAGTTCGGTCCCTATCTGCCATGGGCGTTGGAGAATTGAGAGGAGTCATCCTTAGTACGAGAGGACCGGGATGAACGGGCCGCTGGTGTACCTGTTGTCCTGCCAAGGGCACCGCAGGTTAGCTACGCCCGGATCGGATAACCGCTGAAGGCATCTAAGCGGGAAGCCGACCTCGAGATGAGTTCTCCCATTCCCTCGAGGAAGTAAGACCCCTGATAGACGATCAGGTTGATAGGCCGGCTGTGTACGTGCAGCGATGCGCTGAGCAGACCGGTACTAATGGGTCGAGGTCTTGACGTTTTTCTATATTCCATGCGTTGGCCCGCGTGCAGTTTTCAAGCCTCGCCGGACGGCGGGGCGCAGGGCCGGTTCGCCGGCCCGCGCCCACGCGGTTCCGGTTGATTTCGGTGGCTATGGCGAGGGAGATACACCTCTTCCCATTCCGAACAGAGCCGTTAAGCCCCTCAGCGCCGATGGTACTTGGCGGGAAACCGCCCGGGAGAGTAGGTCGCCGCCGGTCTTGAAATCGGACGAAGGACGCAGCGAGGCCGCCCTCGCGCGGGGGTGAAGGGGCTCGGGTCCGCTGCTCGTCCGGCCGGTGGGCTGGTTTTCTTCGACGCGAGAAGGTGGGAAACGCAGATGTGCACGAGGGTTATCTGGCCGCAGGCCTCCGGTTCGGTCCTGGTCGGCAGGAACATGGACTTTCACCAGGATCTGCAGACCAACCTGTGGTCGTTGCCGCGCGGGCTCGAGCGCGGCGGCGGCGCCGCCGGCGTCCCGGGCTGGAGCGCCAGGTACGGCAGCCTGATCGCGGCGAGCTTCGACATCATCTCGGTCGACGGTCTCAACGAGGCCGGGCTGGCCGGTCACGTCCTCTGGTTGGCCGAGGCCGAGTACGGGCCTCGAGACGACTCGCGCCCGGCGCTGCCGCTCTCGCTCTGGCTCCAATACGTCCTCGACAACTTCGCGACGGTCGCCGAGGCGGTCGCCTGGGTCGAGCAGTCGAGGGTCCAGCTGCTGCCGATCGCCGATCCCAGCACCGGCGAGGTCCCCACCCTTCACCTGGCGCTCGACGATGCCAGCGGCGACTCGGCGGTGATCGAGTATGAGCGCGGCAACGCGCGAGTCTGGCACGATCGCGAGTACCGGGTGATGACGAACTCACCCACCTACGACGAGCAGCTCGAGCTGCTGAAGCAGGTCGAGGGGTTCGGCGGTGAGCAGCCGCTGCCCGGCACGACCGACGCTCGCGATCGCTTCGCCCGGGCCGCGTACTACGTGCGCCGGCTGCCCGAGCCGAAGTCGCAGGCCGAGGCGATCGCCGGCATGTTCAGCGTGATCCGTAACGCGGCGCAACCGTTCCGGCTTCCGGATCCCGATAAGCCCTTCGCCTCGCAGACGATCTGGCAGACGGTGACCGACCTGACCAACCGCCGCTACGTGTTCGAGTCGACCACCAGGCCGAACATCGTCTGGGTCAGAGTCGATGACCTCGACCTCTCCGAGGGAGCCGCGGCGGGTCGTCTCGACCTCGTCGGAGACAAGGCGCTCGAGGGCGGCCTGGCCGGCAACGTCAGCGGCGACTTCGAGCAGACCGAGCCGCTGCAGTTCATCACGTCGTAGGCGACCGGCCCGCGACCGTGGTGCTGATCGCCGCCCGCGATCGGCGTCCTTCAGCGGCGCCGCTCAGGGCAGGAGCCCGCCGAGCCCGGGGATGTCGGGCAGGCTCGGCAGGTTGATGCCGCCGAGCGAGCGCAGCCGCTCGATCAGGCTCTGGATGCTGTCGTCGCCCGGCAGCGCCCGCAGCGCGGCGATCAGCGCTCCGACCGGCGCGTGCTCGGCGAGCTGCCGTAGCAGCTGCTCGTCGAGGCCGTCGATCCGGCCCGCGGCGGCGGCGTCGTCGACGGCGCGGACGAGCCCGGCGCGGACGGCGTCCTCGAGGTCGTCCTCGCTGATCTCGTGCTCCTCCGCGAACCGGGCGGTGGCGTCCTCGTCGGTCAGCGCCAGCGCCAGCTCCTCGCGGCTGACGCCGAGCTCGCAGGCGGCGCCGTCGAGCGCCGACAGCGCGATCGCCTCGAACAGCGGCCGGCTCGGGTCGGCCGCGGAGGCGCGCTGCTGGCAGGGATCGGCGACGCCCGCCGGGTCGTAGCCGGCGCCGCCGAACGCCAGATAGACCCCGATCAGGCCGATCGACGCCGCCAGCGCGATCAACGGGGCCCGCAGCCGCGGCGGCATCAGCGCGGCTCCCGCTCGGCCGCGCGCAGGCGCGCGACCGGGATCAGCGACAGCAGCGCGAAGGCGGCGGCGCCGAGGAACGGCAGGCTGAACGCGTTCGTCGCGCCGCGCTCGGCCTGGTCCTGGATCTCGTCGCGGAGCTCGTCGTAGGCGGCGGTGCTGGTGCCGTCGGGCGCGCCGACGGCGGCGAACGCCGGCCCGACGTCGGGCAGCCGCCCCTCGGCCGCCTCGATCCGGGCCGCGATCGCGGTGCCGAGCTCGAACTTCGTCTCGGCCGGCAGCGGTGAGTCGAGGATCAGCGCCGTCGCCGACTGCTGGGCACGCTCGCGCTGCGTCTCGAGCTGCCAGGACAGGAGCGGCGCCAGCACCACGATCCCGACCACGATCCCCGCGTGGCGGGCGGCGATCGTCTCCGCCGCGCGGCTTCCGCGCGGATCGTGGCGGCCGACGGCCGCCAGGGTCAGCACCGGCAACGCCAGCGCGAGGCCGACGCCGATCAGGATCTGCGGCTGCAGCGTCAGGGCCCAGGACGCCCCGGGAAGGACCCCGAGCGCGGCGAGGCCGCCGCCGACCGCGATCGCGCCCGCGAGCGCCGCCGACAGCGGCGGCCCGGCGCGATCGATCAGCCAGCGGGTCGCGAAGGCGGCAATCGGGATCACCGAGATCGCCGCCGCCGCCGCCAGCGGCGACAGCGCCCAGCCCTCGGTCAGCAGGATCACGAGCAGGAACAGGGCCGCGGTCAGGCCCGCCGAAAGCAGCGCCAGCGCCGCTTCGGGCCGCAGGTCGCCGTGGCCCCGCGGGCCCGGCTCGGGCCAGCCGGGGCTCGCGGCGAAGGCGACCGGCAGCAGCACGAGCAGCGGCACCTGCACGTAGAAGATCGCCTCCCAGGACAGCAGCTCGGTCAGGGCGCCGCCCGCGGCCGGGCCGATCGCGATCCCGATCGTGCCCGCCGCGGCCCAGATCGGCACCGCGCGGTTGTGGCTGCCCTCGATCCGGGCGATCACCTCGATCGCGCAGGCGATCATCACGGCGCCGCCGAGCGCCTGGATCACGCGGGTCGTGATCAGGACCGCGGCCGAGCCCGCTGACGCGCAGGCCAGCGACGCGATGCTGAAGACGATCAACCCGACCGCCCAGCGGCGCTCCGGCGCGGCGCCGCGGGCGACGATCACCGCCGGCACGATCGCGACGGCGAGCGCCAGGTTGAAGGCGGTGAGCACCCAGGAGACGCCGAAGACGGTGCCGTCGAACTCCTGCAGGATGTCGGGCAGGCCGAGCGTGACGATCGATGAATCGGCGAGCACGACGCCGATCGAGATCGCGAGCGCGGTCGTTCGCAGTCGCGGGCTCATCGCCCCCTGCCCCGGCGTCCGATCATGTCGCGAAGCTTGGCAGCCGCCGAGGGCCCGGGGCGCCGCCGGCCGCCGCCGCCGATCTGGTGCCCGGGCCAGGTCCCGAGCTCACCGAACAGGGTGATCAGCGCCGGGGCGAGCAGGCTGCGGACGACGAGGGCGTCGAGCAGCAGCCCGGCGGCGAGCAGGAAGGCGAGCTCGTGGAACGGCTGCAGCGGCACGAACACCAGCATCGAGAAGCTCAGCGCCAGGATCAGCCCGGCGATCGTTATCGCCGAGCTCGCCCGCGCCCCCGCAACCGCGACCGCGCGCCGCAGCGGCAGGATCCGCGCCTCGGCCCAGACCCTGCCGGCGAGATAGACGTTGTAGTCGGAGCCGAGCGCGACCAGCAGGACGATGCCGGCGAAGGGGACGAAGAAGGTGATCTCGCCGTAGCCGAGCAGCTCCTGGAAGACGAGGACGGTGAGCCCGAGGCTGGCGCCGAGGGCGAGCAGGCTCGCCGCGACCAGGTACAGCGGCGCGACCAGCGCCCGCAGGAAGATCGCCAGCACGATGAAGACCGCGAGCGCCGCCAGCGGCATGATCCGTGCCAGGTCGTCCTGGGTCTCGTTCACGGTCTCGGCGGCGAGCGGCGTGTCGCCGGCGAGCCCCGCCTCGGCGTCGCCGAGCCCGGCCGCCGCGAGCATCCCCGGCAGATCGTCGTCGAGCCTGGTGGCGAACCGCACCGCGCGGCTGCCGAGCGGGTTGACGCCGAGCACGAGCAGGTAGCGGACCGCGTCGCCGGTCGGCGAGGAGACCGCGCCGAGGTCGACCGTCGTATCGGGGAGCTGGGCCGGGCCGACGACGGCGGCGACGTTGTTGCGGGCGGCAAGCGCCCGCTGCAGCCTGCGCAGGCCGGCGTCCTCGGCGGTGATCCCCGGGGCCTCGACGAGCACCATCGTCGGCGAGACCGCGCCCGGCTCGAAGCCCTTGCGGGCCTCCGCCAGCGCCTGCCGCGGCGGCGCGTCCTCGGGTAGACCGGAGATCAGGGTGTTGGCGAGCTCCATCCGCGTCACCAGCGCTGAAAGCGCCAGCAGCGGCAGCGCCACGAGCGTCGCCGTCGCCAGCGGATGCGAGGTCGGGAGCCGGAGCAGGCGCGAGCGCAGCTCGGCCAGGCGCCGCAGGCGCCGCCGCCTCGGGTCGCGCTCGCGGGCGCCGCCCGGCCACAGCACGCGCTCGCCGACGACGGCGAGCAGCGCCGGGATGAACGTCGTCACCACCGCGAGCGCGATCAGGACCGCGAGCGCGGTGCCGGGGCCGAAGGCGCGGTAGAAGCCGAGCTGGGCGACGACGAGCACGCCGGAGGCGGCGGCGACCGTGACCGCGGCGGTGACGATCGTCGGCAGCAGGTCGGCGGCGGTCAGCTCGGCCGCGGCCCGCGACGGCGTTCCCTCGTTCAGGTAGGTGCGGAAGCGGGAGAAGAAGAAGATCGCGTAGTCGGTGACGATCCCGAACAGCAGCGCGACCATCACCGGCTCGACCTCCTGAGGGACGGAGATGCCGATCGCCTCGCCGAGGCCGCCGATCAGGTGCACGGAGAGCAGGTAGGTGATCGCGGCCGTCGCGATGTTGCCGATCGGCGCCACCGCCGACCGGTAGTGGAGGCCGACCGCGAGCGCGATCAGCAGCACCGTCGCGAGCTCGACCAGCGGCAGCGCGTCGGTGATCGCATCGACCTGGGCGGCGCGCGCCGGAACCGCGCCCGTCAGCCCGACCCAGCCGTCGGAGCGGCGGTTGATCTCGCGGTCGATGAGCTCGTGGGCGAGCTCGGTCTGGTCGTTGGGGCCGACGTCGACGGGGAAGAACAGGAAGGTGAGCGCCGCCGTCGGCCGCCGCCCGGCCCCGAGCGAGGAGATCCGCTCGCTCGGCTCGTTGGTGACCGGGAGCGCGAACGCGATCCGCTCGAGGCCCGCCAGCTTCCCGCGCGTGACCCGCGCCGCGCGCCGGTAGATCCTCGCCTCGGCGGCCGGCGTGAAGCCGCCGGCCCGGTGCTGGACGATCACCGTGCGACTCAGGACCGGGAACTCGAACAGCTCGATCGAGCGCTCCTCGGTGTCGATCGCCCCGGCGTCGCTGGCGACGAGGTCGCCGAGCGATCCGGTGCGCGCCGACTTGATGTCGGGGAGCAGGATGACCGCGGCGACCACGGCGCAGGCCCAGCCGACCAGGACCGGCCAGCGCAGCCTGACGATCAGGCGGGCGAAGGCGGCCGAGCGCCTGCCCGGCGCGCTTCTGCCGTGCCGATCCTCCTGCATCCACCTAGCATCTCCGATGATGAGCGCCGAGGGGCCAGCCGGGACGACCGCGGACTCGCCGGCCCGGGCCGCGGAGCGCGAGCGAGTGATGGCGACGATCGAGCTGCTCGCCGGCCGCGTCGGGCCGCGGCGGCCGACCGGCGCCGGCGAGCGGGCCGCCGCCGCCGAGTTGCGGAGCCTGCTGCGCCGCCACGGGGTCGAGGCCGAGCTCGAGCCCTTCGACGGCTATCCGACGTTCGCGATGCCGTTCGCGCTGACGCTCGCGACCGCGGTCGCGCCGGCCCTCGTGCCGCGCCGGCGGCGGCTGCTGCGCTCGGGCCTGGCGGCGCTGGCGGCGGCGGCGCTGGCCTCGGAGGGCTCGCTCGTGCGAACGCCGCTCAGCGACCTGCTCGCGCGCCGTCGCTCGCAGAACTGCGTCGCGACGATCGCGCCGGCGGCCGGAGCGGAGCGAACGCTGTGCCTGATGGCGCACTACGACAGCTCGCGCAGCGGGCTGATGTTTCACCCCCGCGTCGTCGGCGCGATCGGTGCCTGGATCACGCTCAACAGCGCCCTCGTCACCGGCGCCGCGCTGGCCGAGCCGCTGGCCGGGCGGAGTCGGCCCCTCGCCCGGGCGCTCGCCGTCGCGCGCGCGATCCTCGCAGCCGGTGTCGGTCTGCTCGCCGAGCGCGAGCTGCGCGGGGCCGATGTCGCCGGCGCCAACGACAACGCATCCGGCGTCGCGGTCGTCGCGGCGCTGGCGGCGGAGCTCGCCCGCGGACCGCTGCGCAGCACCCGGGTCGTCGTCTGCCTCACCGGCTGCGAGGAGTCCGGCACGCTCGGGTCGGGCGCCTTCCTCGACGCCCACGACACCGAGGGGTGGCTGTTCCTCAACATCGACAACGTCGGCGGCGGCGGTTCGGTTCGCTACCTGCGCCGCGAGGGCGTGATCGCCCACTGGAACGCCGATCCGGGCCTGATCGCCGCCGCCGAGTCGGTCGCGAGGGCGCATCCGGAGCTGCGAATGGCGGCCGAGGACTCGCCTGCCGGGCTGACCTACGACTCGAGCCGGGTGCTCGCGCGCGGCGGCCGGGCGTTGACGCTGAGCGTCCAGGACGGCTCGATCCCGAACCTGCATCGGCCGACCGACACGGTCGCCAACGTCGATCCCGGCGGCGTCGTCCGGACCCTCGCGGCGGCGCGCGCGATCGCAGCCGCGGTCGACGCCGGAGCCGCGGACGGCGTCAGCGCGTAGCGGCGTCGCCGCAGGCGACCGGCCAGCTCCAGGTGCCCGCCGCGGCGGCGGCGCAGGAGCCGCGGCGGCGGTCCTGCGGTGACCGCGGCCGGCGATCGCCGGCCGGCTCGGGCACCCGCTCGAGCCCGTACTGGCCGAGCGTGATCAGGTCGATCCCGAGGTCGATGCGGTCGGCGATCCGGTTCAGGATCGAGCCGCGCCCCGTCTGGTTGCTGCTGCTCATCGGCGGCGAAGGTATGGGTCGCGCCGGACGTACAAGCGTTCGTGCAATGGATCTTGCAGGGACGGCCTCAGCGCCCGCGGCGGCCGAAGCTGTGGGCGGCGGGCAGGACCGCGCCGAGATCGATCAGCTCCCGCGGGGCCTCGCGGCCGGCGGGCGGCTCGATGCGGCGGACCGCGGCGGCGGGGGCGCCGGGTCGCTCGAGCCGCGCGACGGCGGTCGCGACGACGTTGACCACGCCCTCGCGCCGCTCGAGCCTGCCCGCCACCGTGACCAGCGGCGCCGTCCTGACGGCGAGCCGGTGGCGCTCGTAGACCGGCGGCAGGACGATCACGTTGGCGACGCCGGTCTCGTCCTCGATCAGCAGGAACATCACGCCGTTGGCGGTCGCCGGGCGCTGGCGGGCGACGAGCAGGCCGGCGACGTGGAGCGGGCTGCCGTCGGCGATCCGGGCGAGGGCGGCGCAGGTGACGGTGCCCTCGCGGAGATCGGGGCGCAGCAGCGCCAGCGGGTGCTCGCCGAGCGAGATCCCGCTCGTCGCGTAGTCCGCGGTGACGCGCTCCCACGGCGTCTGCACGGCGAGCGCCGGCGCCACCGGGACCGGCAGCGCCAGCGCCAGTTGCTCGCCGCCGCCCCGGCGCTCGGCGCCGCGGGCGATCCCGAGCCGCCACAGCGGCCCGCGACGCCGGTCGCCGTCGGCATCGCCCCCGATCGATGCGCAGGCGCCGGCCCAGGCGAGCCGCTCGAGCCCGTCGCGCGACGCCCCCGAGCGCGAGGCGAGCTCGGCGAGCCCGGCGTAGGGGCCGCCGCGCTCGCGCTCGGCGACCACGGCCTCGGCGTCGGTGCCGGCGAGCCCCTTGACGTAGCCGAGGCCGATGCGGACGGCGAGGCCGGCCTCGCCGGAGCGCCCATCCGCGGCCACGGCGGGCGGGGCGGGGTCGCGCTCCGCTCGGCCCCCGATCCCCTCGACCCGGCACTCGACCGCGCTCGCGTTGACGTCGGCGCCGAGCACCTCGATCCCGCGCCGCTGCGCCTCGTGGACGAGCGCGTCGGGCGGGTAGAAGCCCATCGGCTGCTCGTTCAGCAGCGCGCAGAGGAACTCGGGCCCGTAGTGGACCCGCAGCCAGCTCGACTGGTAGGCGAGCAGGCCGAAGGCGACGGCATGCGACTTCGGGAAGCCGAAGCCGGAGAAGCCCCTGACCTGGGCGAAGACGCGCTCGGCGACATCGCGCTCGACCCCGGCGGCGACCGCGCCCTCGACGAAGCGGTCGCGGTAGCCGCGCATCGCCGCCTCCGAGCGCTTGCGGCTCATCGCCCTGCGCAGGCCCTCGGCCTCGCCGGCGCTGAAGCCCGCGAGCGCCATCGCGACCTGGATCACCTGGTCCTGGAAGACGATCGCCCCGAGCGTCTCGGCGAGGATCGGCTCGAGCGCCGGATGCTCGTAGGGGACGGCGTAACCCGGGTCCTCGCGCAGCCGCTTGCGCCGCTCGAGGTAGGGGTGGACGGCTCCGCCCTGGATCGGCCCCGGCCGCACCAGCGCCACCTGCACGGTCAGGTCCTCGATGCTCGCGGGCTGCGAGCGCGGCAGCATCTGCATCTGCGCGCGGCTCTCGATCTGGAAGACGCCGGTCGTCTCCGCCGCCCTGATCGAGCGGAAGACCCGCTCGTCGTCGAGCGGGATCCGCGAGAGGTCGATGCGCTCGCCGCGGACCCGGCCGATCTCGGTCACCGCCCGCTCGACCGCCGAGAGCATCCCCAGCCCGAGCAGGTCGATCTTGAGGAAGCCGGCGTCGGCACAGGAGTCCTTGTCCCATTGCGCGATCCGCCGCCCCGCCATCGCCGCCGGCACGACCGGGCAGAGCTCGGTCAGCGGCCGGGTCGAGAGGATCATGCCGCCGGGGTGCTGGGAGGGGTGGCGGGGCAGCCCGTAGGCCCCCTCGAGCAGCCGCCCCAGCGCGATCCAGCGCTCGCTGCCGCCGCGGCGCTCGCCGATCGCCGCGGTGATCTCGGACCCGATCCCACCGTCGCCCGGGCCCGAGTAGGGCGAGATCGAGCGGGCGACGCGCTCGATCTCGCCCGGCGGCAGCCCCAGCGCCTTGCCGAAGTCGCGGACCGCGCCCCTGGCGCGATAGGTCGGGAAGGCGGCGACCAGCGCCGAGCGCTCGGCGCCGTAGCGCTCATGGATCCGCGGGATCAGCCGCTCGCGGACGTCGCGGGGGAAGTCGAGGTCGATGTCGGGGACGGCGGTGATCTCGTCGTTGAGAAAGCGGCCGAGGAACAGGCCGGCCGCGACCGGGTCGACGTGGGAGAGCCCGGTCAGGTAGCAGACGATCGAGGAGACGCTGGAGCCGCGGCCGCGGCCCGGCGGCAGCAGCGCCCGGGCGCTGTCGGGGCCGCGGACCTCGACCGCGACGTCGCGGGCGAGCTCGAGCAGGTCGCGGTGGAGCAGGAAGAAGCCGGCGAGCCCGAGCTCGGCGATCACCCGCAGCTCCTCGGCGAGCCGGCGCTCGGCCTCGGCCCGGTGCGGGCTGCGGTCGAAGCGCTCGCCGAAGCGCGCCCGGCAGGCCTCGGCGAGGCGCCGGTCGGCGCTGCCGTCCTTCGATCCCGGGTAGGCGTAACCGAGGTCGCTGTTGAGGTCGAAGCGCAGGCGCTCGGCGAGGCGGGCGGTCTCGGCGACCGCCTCGGGATGGTCGGCGAAGCGCGCCGCCTGCCGGGCCGGATCGACCATCGCGGCGCTGCCGTTGCCGCGGCGCTCGGGCTCGGTCGACTCGAGCGTGCCACCGAGCCGGACCGCGACCATCGCATCCTGCAGCGGCACGCGGCCGCGATCGTGGGCGTGGACGTTGCCGGTGGCCACGCACGGCACCCCGAGCAGCTCGGCCAGCTCCGCCAGCCGGCGGTTGCGGGCCCGGTCCCCGCGCCAGAACGGCCGCTGCAGCTCGACCCGGAAGTGGTCGGGGCCGAAGCCGGCGGCGAGGCGGCGGCCGAGCCGCTCGGCGACGGCGCCCTCGCCGCGCCCGAGCGGGCCCGCGAGGGCGCCGTCGCGGGCGCAGCCGGAGAGGCAGACCAGGCCCTCGGAGTGACGGATCAGCTCGCCGAGCGTGACCGCCGGCGGGACCGGCTCCCGCGGTCGCTCGCGGGTGCCGGCGTGGGCGATCGTCAGCAGCCGGCAGAGGTTCGCGTAGCCGCCCGCGTCCTCGACCAGCAGGGTGATGTGAAAGGTGCCCGGCGGGCGGGGCGGGGGAGGGGCCCCGGGGGCGATCACGGTCAGCTCGGCGCCGGTGATCGGCCGCACGCCCTGGCTCCGGCAGGCCTTCGCGAACTCCATCGAGCCCCAGACCCCGTCGTGGTCGGTCAGCGCCAGCGCCTCGCAGCCGAGCCCGGCGGCGGCGATCGCGAGCTCGTCGGGGCTCGAGGCGCCGTCGAGGAACGAGAAGGCCGAGTGGGCGTGCAGCTCGACGTAGCTCACCGCTGCCCCCACCAGCCGCCCGCGACGAGGTCGCGGTAGACGACGACGCAGCGGCCGCCCGCGAGGACCAGCTCGAGGTAGTGCCGTCGCAGCGGCGCGCTCGTCCACCAGCGGTCCTCGACCAGCCACTCCTCGCGGACCGACTCGACGCTGCTGCCGTCGACGGCGGTGGGCCGGCGGCCGTCGAGGCGAACGCGGACGGGCCGTGGCGCGTAGAGGCCGCCGGCCGCCGCGCGCGGATCCGGCCGCCGCTCTGCGCCCCGCGCCCTCATTCGTTGTAGGGCGCCAGCGCCGCCCATCGCTCCGGGACCCGCGAGCCCGGGTCGATCTCCAGCACCCGCAGGACCGAGTCGCGGCCGGCGGCCGCCCGCACCTGCCGCACCGCCTCGGCGAGCCGCTCGCGGCGCCGGGCGGCGGGATCGCGCGCGAGCGTTCCCTGCTCGCCGCCGGCGGCGGCGAGCTCGAGGGCGCGGAGGGCGAGCGCGGTGGCGGGAGCGGTCAGGCCGGCCAGCCGCGGCCGCAGCGCCAGGGCGAGGCGCTGCGGGGAGCTGGTGGCGCTGCGCAGCGGCGCCCGCGCGGTCCAGCTGCCGCCGGCCGCCAGCCGCGCCTCGAGCCGCAGCGAGCGGATCGCGCGGCCGCGCCGCCGCGGGTCCGCCAGAAGCCGCTCGATCAGCAGCTCGAGGGCGCGGTCGAGCTGGGCGCCGGCGGTGGATTCGGACAGGCCGATCGTCGCGACCAGCTCCTCGTGCGGCCGCCGCGGGCGCAGCGGCGCATCGCGCCCCGAGGCGAGCTCGCGGGCGCGCAGCCCGAGGGCGCCGAAGCGGTCGGCGATCGCGGGGCGGGGCAGGGCGGCGAGCTCACCGAGGGTGCGGACGCCGAGCCGCTCGAGGGTGGCGACGAGGCGGCCGCCGGCGTCGCCGTCGGTGGCGCGCAGGCGCGCGTCGAGCAGCCCGACCGGCAGCGGCCCGAGGAAGCCGCGCTCGGCCCCCGGCGCGATCACCCGCGGCGGCCGGCGGCGGCGGGCGGGAGCGGTCCCGGCGGCGGCGAAGGCACAGAAGCGGGTCGCGGCGCCCGCCAGCCGCGCCGGGCGGCCGATCGCGCGCCCGGCGCGGCTGAGCACGTCCTCGCGGCGCGGGCCCCAGAGCGAGCGCAGGCCGTCGAGCGCGAAGAATGCCTCGCCGGGGCGATCGCTCTCGACCGCCGCGCCGATCCCCTCGAGGTCCCGCAGCACGCCCTCCCACTCGGCGGCGGCGCGGCCCGGGTCGGGGGCCACGAGGTTGAGACGCGGGCAGCGGCTGAGCGCCTCGGAGACCGGCATCCCGGGCCTGATCGCGAACGCCTCGGCGGCGCCGCTGACCTCCCCGACCGCCTGCTCGCGCCCCGGCTCGGGGGCGAGGGCGGTGGGCTCGGTCAGCAGCCCGCGGCGATCGCCGATCGCGGCGAGCAGCGAGAAGCGGGGGATCAGCACGGCGCCGGTGAACGTGACCGAGGACGAACACATGTTCGCTACCTACCGTAGCGGATGGTTCAAGGTGCTTCCGCGGGCGGGCGGCGTTGCGCACGCGCTCCGCCGATCTGATTAGGTTCCGTTTACTCAAGGCCGTGGCGCTCCACTGATGGCGACCACGAACAAGACATGCACGATCTCGCTCGATCCACGATCGGCGTGAAGCAACCGGGAGATGAGAGGACTCGAAT
>CAZCFA010000074.1:0-12796 GCA_964497825.1 uncultured Conexibacter sp. | reverse complement strand
TCCGCGACGCCTGGTGCGGGCAGGTGCTGGCCGACCGGGTCGGCTCGGAGCTGCGGCTGGCGGGCTGGGTCAACCGTCGCCGCGACCACGGCGGGCTGATCTTCATCGACCTGCGCGATCGCACCGGCGTCGTCCAGCTCGTCTTCGACCCCGACGGCAGCGCCGCCGAGTCGTTCGCGCTCGGCCACCGGCTGCGCGCCGAGGACGTGCTCAGCGTCCGCGGCACCGTCGTCGATCGCGATCCCGAGCAGGTCAACCCCGAGATCCCGACCGGCGCCTACGAGGTCCGGGTCATCGCCGCCGAGCTGCTCGCCGACGCCGAGACGCCGCCGTTCGAGATCGACGCGCGGGGCGCGCAGCAGGCCGGCGAGGAGGCGCGGCTGCGGCACCGCTACCTCGACCTGCGGCGCGAGCCGATGCGGGCGGCGCTGACGCTGCGGGCGCGCCTGGTGCGGGCGATCCACGAGTTCCTCGACGCCGAGGGCTTCATCGAGATCGAGACGCCGGTGCTGACCCGCTCGACGCCGGAGGGTGCCCGCGACTTCCTCGTTCCCGCCCGCCTCCAGCAGGGCTGCTTCTACGCGCTGCCGCAGTCGCCGCAGCTGTTCAAGCAGCTGCTGATGGTCGCCGGCTTCGAGCGCTACTACCAGATCGCCCGCTGCTTCCGCGACGAGGACCTGCGCGCCGACCGCCAGCCCGACTTCACCCAGCTCGACATCGAGATGTCGTTCGTCGAGGTCGACGACGTGATCGACACCAACGAGCGCCTGATCAGGCACGTGCTCGCCGCCGCCGGGATCGAGGTCGAGGCGCCGTTCCCGCGGATCGGCTGGGACGAGGCGATGTCGCGCTACGGCACCGACAAGCCCGACAGGCGCTTCGGATTCGAGCTGGTCGAGCTCTCCGAGCTGCTGCGCGCGACCGACTTCCGCGTCTTCCGCGGCGCCCTCGACGGCGGCGGCGTCGTCAAGGGCATCAACTGCGGCGCCCGCGAGCTGCCGCGCTCGGAGCTCGACGGGCTGATCGCGATGGCCCAGGAGCTCGGCGCGAAGGGCCTGGTCTGGGCCTTCCGCGAGGGCGATGGCTGGCGCTCGCCGACCGCGAAGTTCCTGGCCGCGGAGGAGCTGGCCGGGCTCAACGACGCGCTCGGCGCGGCCGAGGGCGACCTGCTGCTGATCGTCGCCGACGCGCCCGCGGTCGCCAACCAGGTGCTGGGAACGATGCGGCGGCGCCTGGCTGAGCGCTGGGACGAGATCCCGGCCGGTGCCGACTCGCTCTGCTGGGTCGTCGACTGGCCGCTTCTGGAGTGGAGCGGGGAGGAGGGTCGCTGGGAGCCGCTGCACCATCCGTTCACCGGCTTCGAGGGCGAGCTCGGCGACGATCCCGCGGCGGTCCGCGCCCGTGCCTACGATCTCGTCTGGAACGGCTGGGAGGTCGGCGGCGGCTCGATCCGCATCAGCGATCCCGGCGAGCAGCAGGCGGTGCTGGCGCTGCTCGGGATCGACGCCGCCGAGGCCGAGGCCCGCTTCGGCTTCCTGCTCGAGGCGCTGCGCTACGGCGCCCCGCCGCACGGCGGCATCGCCTACGGCGTCGACCGGATCGCGGCGCTCGCGAGCGGGGCCGAGACGATCCGCGACGTGATCGCCTTCCCGAAGACCGCGTCCGGCGGCGATCCGCTGACCGGGGCGCCGGCGCCGGTCGACGCGCGTCAGCTGCGCGAGCTCGGCCTCTCCCTGAACGTGCCGCGCGGCGGCTGAGCGTCGCAGCGGTCCGGTGAGCCCGGCGCCGGCAGCCAGCGAGCGCGACGCGCGGACGGCGGCCGCGTTCATCGCCGCCGTCAACGACCGCGACCCCGAGGCGCTGGGCCGGCTGCTCGACGCGGGGGCCGAGGTGGAGACCGGCCGCAGCGTCCACGCCGGCGTCGCCGCGATCCGCTCCTGGGCGACGAAGACCTACGACCATCTACGGCGCGTCTACGCGATCGACGAGTACCGGAGCGCGCCCGGCCGCGTGCTCGCGCTCGGCCATGTCCAGTACGCCTGGATCGAGGGCGGCGAGGTCGCCGACAGCACCCCGATCGCGCTGCTGTTCGAGCTCGCCGATCGGGCGATCGTGCGGCTGATCGTCCACGACGACGTGCGGGCAGCGCTGGCCGGGTTCGAATCCGGCGCCCCCTGAGGTCCGGCGCCGCTCAAGGTTTCGCGGCCACGCGCCGACCCCTGTGATTGGTAAGTTGCTGATGGGCCCGAGCTCGTACGACAGCCGTCCTAAGTGTGAACCAACACGATTGGCTCGGGAGCCGACGTCCGGGGCGCCCGTGGGCGTCCTTGCAGGTTCCCCCCTGTATGACAGGGTTCATCAGCCGGGCGGCACCGGCGAGCTGGAGCCCATGATCATCGCGATGCGGTGGGCCGGCCACGCGATCCGGCCCGGCGGCGGAAGCGGGGCCGCGCGATGAGGCAGGCGCTGAACGAGAACCCGATGGTGCAGCTCGCCGTGCTCGGCATCGGCGCCGTGGTGATCGCGTTCCTGCTGTTCACGAACGTGCTCAAGAAGGACGAGCCCGCCGCCGAGGCGCCCGCCGCCGCGGCCACCGACCCGGCCGCCGCCGGGGTGGCCGGCGCCGATCCCGCCCCGGCGGCGACGGCCCCGCCCGCCGACGGCGCGCCGCCGGCTTCGGGCGCCCCGCCCGCCGACGGCGCGCCGCCGGCCGAGGGCACGCCACCGGCCGAGGGCGGCGCGGCCGTCCCGAGCTCGAACGGCGAGCTGAAGGCGACCAAGGGCCTGCCCAAGGACGTGCTCGCCGCCTACTCCGACGGCAAGGCGGTGGTGCTGGTCGTGATCGACCCGAAGGCCGAGGGCAACGCCAGGCTCGTCGCCGCGACCAGGCGCCAGGCGGGAAGCGACGTCGCGGTCTTCGTCGTCGACGTAAACGACATCGCCGACTACTCGCGGATCACCGAGGGCGTCTCGGTCTCGAGGGCCCCGGCGCTGGTCGTGGTCAGGCCGCGGCGGCTCAGCGACGGCGTCCCGACCGCCTCGGTCACCTACGGATTCCTCGGGCCGCAGAGCCTCAGGCAGGCGATCGACGGCGCCTTCTACGACGGCGGCACCGTCCCCGCCTACCCCTGACCGCCGACGCCCGCTGAACCCCGGCGCCGCGCGCCCGCGGCCCGCGCGGCGCCGGCCCGAGTACCTCTGGCTCCATTAGGCCGCGAGCCGCGGATTCCGGCACCCCCGGTGCCGCAATCTGCGGTTCGGCAGCGCGGGGAGCAGCCGGGGTGCCCGCCCCGGCCCGAGCACCCCGGGCCTCAGGCGCCCCGCCCCGAGTACCCCGGGCCTCAGGCACCCCGACCCGAGTACCCCGGGCCTCATGCACGCCGGCCCGAGCACCACCGGCCCTCAGGAACCCCGGCCCCGAGTACCCCGGCCGCAGACACCCCGGCCCCGAGTACTCCGGTCCGCTAGGCCGCGAGCCGCGGATTCCGGCACCCCCGGTGCCGCAATCTGCGGTTCGGCGCTGCGGGGGCCTCAAACCGGAACCTGCCCCCGGCTACGCTGGCGGGGCGATGGACGCCGCCCTGCTCGAGCATTACCTCGGCGACCGCTCCCACGCCGGATCGCCGCCCTCCGGCACCCCGACGGGGCGCGCCGGCGGCGCCGCCTGCGGTGACCAGATCGAGGTCGCGCTGACGCTCGAGCGCGGCCGCGTCACCGACGTCTGCCAGCGCGGCTCGGGCTGCGCCGCCGCCCGCGCCGCCGCCGCCGCGGTTGCCGAGCTCGCCGACGGGGCCGGGCTGGGCGAGGCGGCGCTGATCGACGCCGCTGCCGTCGCCGCCGAGCTCGGCGGCCTCAGCCCGGTCGGCGAGCACGCGGCCGAGCTCGCCGCCGAGGCCCTGCACCGTGCGCTCGGGATCGCCGTCGCCGGCGCCGAGCGGCCGCTGCTCGATCCGCCCGCGACGGGTGAGCGGGTGCTGGTCGCGGTCAGCGGCGGCGTCGACAGCGCCGTTGCCGCCCTGCTCGAGCGCCGCCGCGGCGCCGACGTCATCGCGATCACCCTCGAGCTCTGGTCCGACCCCGCCAACGACGCGACCGCGAGTTGCTGCTCGGCCGCCGCCGTCCGCTCCGCCCGGGCGCTCGCGCACTCGCTCGGCGTTCCCCACCTCACCGTCGACCTCCGCGACGCCTTCCGCGCCGGCGTCGTCGAGCCGTTCCTCGCCGGCTACGCGGCCGGGGTGACGCCGAACCCGTGCGTGCGCTGCAACGGCCGCGTCCGGATCGAGCCGATGGTCGCGATCGCCGAGCGCCTCGGCTGCGCCGGGCTGGCGACCGGCCACTACGCGCGCCTCGCCCGCGAGCCCGAGGGGCCGCTGCTCGCCGCCGCCGCCGATCCCGGCAAGGACCAGACCTACATGCTCGCGGCGCTGCCGACCGCGGTGCTGGAGCGGCTGCGCTTCCCGCTCGGCGACCTGACCAAGCCCGAGGTGCGCGCGCTCGCCGCGGCGGCCGGGCTCGCGGTCGCCGACAAGGCCGAGAGCCAGGACCTCTGCTTTCTCGCCGGGGTCGGGAAGGCGGGCTTCCTCGACCGCCATGGCGGTCTCGCTGAGCGCGAGGGCGAGATCGTCTCGAGCTCGGGCGCGGTGCTCGGGACCCACCGCGGCCATCACCTGTTCACGGTCGGCCAGCGCCGCGGCATCGGGATCGCCGCGCCGCGGCCGCTGTACGTGCTCGCGACCGACGCCGATCGCAACCGGGTCACGGTCGGCAGCGCCGCCGAGCTCGAGGTCGAGGGGGTCGAGATCCGCGACGCCGTCCTCCACCGGCCGGCCGCCCGGGTCGGGTCGATCCGGCTCCGCTACCGCTCACAACCGCTGCGCTGCCGGATCCGCGAACGCTCGCGGCAGCGGCTCGCGGCCGGCGCTCACGAGCGGCTCGAGGTCGCGCTCGGCGCGCCGGCCCGCGCCGGCGCCCCCGGCCAGACCGCGGTGCTGCTCGACGGCGGGCTCGTGGTCGGCCACGGCACGATCGCGTAGTTGCGTAGCCTCCCGGTTCCCGCCGGGACGGGTGAGGCATGAACTCGGAGCAGATCCGCGAGACATACCTGTCGTTCTTCGAGCGGCGCGAGCATCTGCGCGTGCCGTCGGCGTCGCTGATCCCGGCTCCGACCGACACCTCGACGCTGCTCACGGTCGCCGGCATGCAGCCGTTCCAGCCCTACTTCCGCGGCGAGGAGCCGCCGCCGCGGCCGCGGCTGTGCTCATCCCAGCGCTGCTTCCGCACGCCCGACATCGAGGAGGTCGGCAACACCGCCCGCCACCTGACCAACTTCGAGATGCTCGGCAACTTCTCGTTCGGCGACTACTTCAAGCAGGAGGCGATCGCCTGGGCCTGGGAGCTCTCGCGCGAGGGCTTCGGCTTCGACCCCGAGCGGATCTGGATCACGGTCTTCGCCGGCGACGAGGAGCTCGGCCTCGGCCCCGACGAGGAGGCGATCGCGATCTGGCGCTCGCTCGGCGTCCCCGCCGAGCGGATCGTCGGGCTGCCTCGCAAGGAGAACTTCTGGCAGGCGGGCGACTCCGGCCCCTGCGGCCCCTGCTCGGAGCTCTACCTCGACCGCGGCCCCGACTGGGGCCCCGAGGGCGAGCGCCCAGGCGACGAGGGCGATCGCTTCCTCGAGTACTGGAACCTCGTCTTCACCGCCTACGACCTCGGCGCCGACGGCGCGCTGACCGAGCTGCCGGCGAAGAACATCGACACCGGCCTCGGGCTCGAGCGGATGGCGGTGATCCAGCAGGGCGTCGAGTCGGTCTTCGACACCGACCTGCTGCGGCCGCTTGTTGATCTCGCCGCCGAGCTCTCGGGCCGCCGCTACGGCGCCGACGACGCCGCGGCGACGCGGGCGATGCGGATCATCGCCGACCACACCCGCGGCGCCGTGCAGCTGCTCGGCGACGGCGTCGTGCCCTCGAACGAGCGCCGCGGCTACGTGCTGCGGCGGATCATGCGACGGGCGATCCACCAGGGCCGCGTGCTCGGCCTCGAGCCGCCCTACCTCGGCCGCTTCGCCGAGCGCGCGATCGAGATGATCGCGCCGTTCAACCCGGTCGTCGCCGCCGAGCGCGAGACCGTGCTGCGCTGGGTCGGGATCGAGGAGGAGAGCTTCGGCCGCACGCTCGACCGCGGCAGCCAGCTGCTCGAGCGGCTGCTCGCCGAGGCGAGCGAGTCCGGGGCGACGTCGATCGCCGCCGCCGACGCGTTCGAGCTCCACGATACCTATGGCTTCCCCTACGACCTGACCCGCGAGCTCGTCGCCGATCACGGCCTGAGCGTCGACGACGCCGGCTTCGAGCGGCTGATGGAGGCGCAGCGCCGGCGCGCCCGCAGCGGCGCCGGCGGCGAGGGCGGCGACGGCGGCCGCGAGCGCCTGCTCGCCTTCGTCGGCTCGGCGCCGCCGACCCGCTTCGTCGGCTACGAGGAGCTCAGCGCCGGCACCAGCGTCGCCGCCGTCGAGCCGCTCGGAGGCGGCGACGGCGAGGCCCTGGTCAAGCTCGAGGAGAGCCCGTTCTACGCGGCCGGCGGCGGCCAGGTCGCCGACGCCGGGATCCTGCGCTGGAACGGCACCGAGACCGAGGTCGTCGACGTCCGCCGCGTCGGCGAGGACCAGGCGATCCTGGTCCGCGGCGCCGCACCCGAGCCGGGCTCGCGGGTCGAGGCCGACGTCGCCCGCGGCGAGCGCCACGCGACGATGCGCAACCACACCGCCACCCACCTGCTGCACGCGGCGCTGCGCGAGCGGCTCGGCGACCACGTCCGCCAGGCCGGCTCCGCGGTGCAGCCGGACAAGCTGCGCTTCGACTTCACCCACGGGTCCCGGCTCAGCGCCGAGGATCTCGAGGCGATCGCCGACCGCGTCAACGGCTGGATCGCCGCCGCCGCCCCGGTGCGGGCGATCGAGATGTCGCGCGATGAGGCCGAGCGGCTCGGCGCGATGGCGCTGTTCGGCGAGAAGTACGGGGACTGGGTGCGGGTCGTCGAGGTCGAGGGCGTCTCGCGCGAGCTCTGCGGCGGCACCCACGTCGCCAACAGCGCCGAGATCGGGATCTTCGCGATCACCTCCGAGGGATCGAGCGCCGCCAACGTGCGCCGGATCGAGGCGATCACCGGGCCCGCCGCGATCGACCACTTCCGCGCCCGCAGCACCGCGCTCGAGCGGGTCGGGCAGGCGCTCGGCGCCGACGGTGACGAGGCCGCGGCGGCGGCGCGGCTGCAGGGGCGGCTGCGCGAGCTCGAGGCGGCGGCGGCCCGCGAGCGCGACGCCGCGGCCGGCGATCGCGCCGCCGAGCTCGCCGCCGGCGCCGAGGACGTCGCCGGGGTCAGGGTCGCGATCGGCGCGCTCGGCGAGCTCGCCGACACCAAGGGCCTGGTCGGCCAGGCGCACTCGATCCGCCAGCGGCTCGGCGACCCCGCCGCCGCGGTCGTCGGCGCCAGCGCCGGCGCCAAGGCCGGCCTCGTCGCCGTCGTCTCGCCCGCCGCCGTCGAGCGCGGCCTCTCGGCCGCCGAGCTGGTCCGCGAGGCGGCCGCGGTCATCGGCGGTGGCGGCGGCGGCAAGCCGGAGGTCGCCCAGGCGGGTGGCAGCGATCCCGACCGGCTCGAGGAGGCGCTCGCCGTCGCCCGGGCGGCGGTCGTGAGGGCGCTGGAGTCGTGAGGGCGCTGGCGATCGACCACGGCGGCGCCCGCTGCGGCTGCGCGGTCTCCGATCCGTCGGGGACGATCGCGCGGCCGCTCGAGCCGATCTCGCCGCCGGACCCGGCCGCGGTCGCCCGGCTCGCCAGCGAGCTCGGCGCCGCGCGGATCGTCGTCGGGCTGCCGGTCTCGCTGGACGGCAGCGAGGGCGCGCAGGCGGCCGCCGCGCGCGCCTTCGCCGGCGAGGTTGCGGCGGCGGGCGAGATCCCCGTCGAGACCTATGACGAGCGGCTGACGACGCGGATGGCGGCGACCTCGCGGCACGGCGGCGCGAGTGCGGCCGAGGACTCGCTCGCCGCCGCCCACCTGCTCGAGTCCTGGCTGCTGGCGCTGGAGGCGCGCCGGTGAGCCCGCGCGGCCCCGACTTCGAGGACCCGTTCGCCGGCGACGACCCGGCCGCGCGCGAGCGCGCCCGCCGCCGCGCCGAGCGCGAGGCGAAGCGCCGCCAGCGCGACAACCGCGCCTCGCTCGGCGAGCGCGTCAGCGGTGCGATCGACGGCGCCGCCGCCCGCGGCCGCGAGCGGATCGAACGTAGCCGCGAGCGCGCCCGCTCGCCCGAGCCGCCGGCCGGGGGCGTCGACCCGCCGTCCTTCCGCCGCCCGGCGCCGGAGCGAGCCGAGACCGGGCCGGTGCAAGCCGAGTCCGGGCCACCGCGAGCCACCTCGGAGCCGCGGCGAGCCGGGCCGGGGCCACTGCGGGCCGACCCGCGGCCGCAGCGAGCGGACCCGCGGCCAATGCGAGCCGCCCCGGCGCCGGAGCGTGTGGGCTCGCGAGCGGAGCGGGCCGACCCGCGGCCGCAGCGAGCCGACCCGGCACGGGAGCCGGCCGACCCGGGACCGCCGCCCGCGGGCGCCGCGCCGGCGCCGGGTGGGGCCACGGCGGCGGACGAAGCCGGGCGGATCTCCGCCGAGGAAGCGATGCCGCGGCGCGAGGCATTGTTCCGGCCGCGCCCGATCGACACCAGCGAGGGCGACGCGCTCGCACCCGAGCCGCTCGCCGTGCCGCCCTCCCGCGGTCGCGCCGGCGAGAGCGAGGAGTGGGCGGCGGCCGCCGCGGCGCCGCCGGGCCGGCGGCCGCCGCGCCGCCCGGCGGCGGTCGAGGCGACGCTCTGGCGGCGGCGGCTGCTGGCGCTGGTCGCGATCGTCGTCCTTCTCGCCGCTGCGGTCATCCTGCTCACGAGGCTCGGCGGCGGCGGCGAGACGCCGGCGGCGGGCCCGGCGCCGAGCGTCAAGACGACCGACGTGACGATCCCCGAGGGCCTGACCGCGACCGAGATCGCCAAGGTCGCCAAGCAGGCCGGGCTCAAGGGCGACTACGCGAAGGCGGAGAAGCAGGCGGCGAAGAAGTTCGACGTGCACAAGCGCGGCGGGCCCAAGGACGCGACGCTCGAGGGCTTCCTGTTCCCCGCCACCTACGAGGTCGAGAAGGGCGCAAGCGTCGCCGACCTGATCGACAAGCAGCTCTACGAGGGCTTCGAGCCGAACTTCGCCGAGGTCGACATGGCGAAGGCGAAGAAGGCCGGCTTCAGCGAGTACGACGTGGTCACGATCGCCTCGATGATCGAGCGCGAGGTCCAGGTGCCGAAGGAGGCGCCGAAGGTCGCGGCGGTGATCTACAACCGGATCGCGCAGGGGATCCCGCTCGAGATCGACGCCACCGTCCGCTACGCGATCGGCAACGACTTCTCGAAGGCGCTCGATCCCGCCGACCTCGAGGTCGACTCGCCCTACAACACCTACCGCTTCCAGGGGCTGCCGGCCGGGCCGATCTCCAACCCCGGCCTCAACGCGCTCAAGGCGGCCGCCGATCCCAGCGGCGACGACTACCTCTACTACGTGGTCAAGCCCGATACCTGTCCCGCCGAGCACTTCTTCACCGACGACTACGACGAGTTCGTCGCCGCCTCGCAGAAGTACGACGCAGCCCAGGCGGCGGCCGGGGGCAAGCCGAACTGCTGAGCTCGGGATGAACCGCCTCGCCGTCGTCGGCCAGCCGATCGCCCATTCGCTGTCGCCGCGAATCCACGGCGCCGCCTTCGCCGCGCTCGGCCTCGACGGGGATTGGAGCTACGAGGCGATCGAGCTAAGCCCCGAGCGGTTCGCCCCGGGCGTCGCGGCGCTGCGCGGGCGCGGCTTTGTCGGCATCAACGTCACCGTCCCGCACAAGCGCGCCGCGCTCGCGCTCGCCGACGAGGCGAGCGCGGCGGCGCGGGCGATCGGCGCCGCCAACACGCTCAGCTTCGGCGCCGCCGGCGTCCGCGCCGACAACACCGACGCGCCGGGCCTGATCGCGGCGCTGCCGGGCGACGTCGCCGGCCGGCGGGCGCTGGTGCTGGGAGCGGGGGGCGCCGCGCGGGCCGCGGTCTGGGCGCTGCTCGGCGCCGGCGCCGAGGTCGACGTCCGCAACCGCAGCCCCGAGCGGGCGGCGGCGCTGACCGCCGCGATCGGCGGCCGCCGGATCGCTGCCGACCGACCGCTCGAGCTGGCGCCCTACGACCTGCTCGTCAACGCCACCGCGGTCGGCCTTGCAAAGCCCGCTGCGACCTCCGGCGCGGGCGGATCGGACCTAAAGATGCTCGGGATCAGAGCCGATGAACTGGACGAACATCTGATCCTGGTCGACCTGGTCTACGGGACCGAGGCGACTGAGTTGGTCGCGGCGGGCAGAGACCGCGGCGCGACGGTCGTCGATGGTCGCGAGATCCTCGTCCGCCAGGGCGCACTCTCATTCGAGATCTGGACCGGCCTCGAGCCACCCCTGCAACCAATGCGCGACGCGATCGAGCAACGATGAGCACCGGCGACCGCCCCGACTACCTGCGTCCGGTTCCCTCCGGCGAGCAGCTCCAGGATGCGACCGCGCCCGAGATCGACCCCTACGCGGGCGGGACCCCGGGCCTGACGCCGCCGATGTCGACCGCGCGCACGAGCCGCTTCGTCACCGACGTGATCGTCGATCTCGGCTACGCGAGCGCCGAGCGGGTCGAGCAGGTGATCGCCGAGGCCCGCGCCGCCGGCCGCTCGCCGGAGTCGCTGATGGTCGAGCAGGGGCTGCTCGGCGCCGACCAGCTCTCGCGCGCGATCGCCGAGCGCTACGGCCTCGACCACATCGACCTCGACGTCTACGGCGTCGACATGGCGGCGGCCAACATGGTCACGGTCGCCGCCGCCCGCCGCTTCCGCGCCGTCCCGGTCGGCTTCGTCGACAGCGACACGCTGCTCCTGGCGATGGCCGATCCGGCGAACGTGCTCGCGATCGACGACGTGCAGATGATGACCGGCCTCAACTGCCGCGTCGCGGTCGCGGCCGAGGTCGACATCGACAACCTGATCAGCAAGCTCAACTCGCTCGAGAGCGCGGTCACCGAGGCGGCCGAGGAGGACGAGCCCGAGGACGCGCTGGCCCCGGGCGCGGTCACCGAGCTGCGCGAGTCGGCCGACGACGCGCCGGTGATCAAGCTCGTCTACTCGATCCTCGGCCAGGCGGTCAACGAGGGCGCCTCCGACGTCCACTTCGAGCCCGAGGAGAAGGACATGCGGGTCCGCTTCCGGATCGACGGGGTGTTGAAGGAGGTGGCGCGGGTGCCGAAGCGGATGGTCGCCGGCGTCGTCTCGCGGATCAAGATCATGAGCGAGCTCGACATCGCCGAGAAGCGGGTGCCCCAGGACGGCCGCGTCGCGGTCAACGTCGACGACCGCAAGATCGACCTGCGCGTCGTCACCGTGCCGACCGAGCGCGGCGAGGGGGCGACCGTCCGCATCCTCGACAAGGCGCAGGCGCTGCGCACGCTCGACGAGCTCGGGATGCTCGGCGAGGCGCGGCAGCGGTTCGTCGACGCCTTCACGCAGGCCTACGGCGCCGTCCTGGCGACCGGGCCGACCGGCTCGGGGAAGTCGACGACGCTCTATTCGGCGCTGAACGAGATCAACGACGTCTCCCGCAACATCCTCACGATCGAGGACCCGGTCGAGTACCGGATCCCCGGCGTCAACCAGATGGGCGTCAACCGCAAGGCCGGGCTCGACTTCGCGACCGGCCTGCGCTCGATGCTGCGCGCCGACCCCGACGTGATCATGGTCGGCGAGATCCGCGACCCCGAGACGGCGCGGATCGCGATCGAGGCGGCGCTGACCGGCCACATGGTGCTGAGCACGCTGCACACCAACGACGCCCCCGGCGCGATCACGCGGCTCAACAAGATGGGCATCGAGTCGTTTCTGACCGCCTCGGCGGTCGACTGCATCATCGCCCAGCGGCTGGCGCGGACGCTCTGCATCGATTGCAAGCGCCGCACCGTGCTCAGCCGCGAGGCGCTCGAGCTCGCCGGATTCCACGTCGGCGCCGACGTCGAGGCCTGGGAGCCGGTCGGCTGCGGGCGCTGCGGCGGCACCGGCTACCGCGGCCGCGCCGGCCTCTACTCGGTGATGCGGATGAGCGAGGCGCTCAAGGACCTGACCGTCGCCGGCGCCCCGCACGCGGAGATCACCCGCGTCGCCCGCCAGGAGGGAATGAGCACGCTGCGCGAGGACGGGCTCGAGAAGGTGCGCCGCGGCCTGACCAGCATCGAGGAGGTCGCCCGGGTCGCGGTTTGAGCGCGCGGAGCCGTCCGACCCGCAGATAACCATCCGCGGCGATGGCGAACCCCCCCGCAGCGCCCGGCGCCGGCGCCGGCAGCGGCCTCGTCGCGGCCGCGGCGGGGCAGGTCTGGCGCCCGCACGAGCCGACCGTCCGCGCGATCCTCCGGGTCGTCATCACCGTCGTCTGCAGCGCGCTGGCGCTGTACCTCGTCTACCTGCTGCGGACGCCGCTGTCGTGGCTGTTCTTCGCGACCTTCGTCGCCGTCGCCGTCGCGGCGCCGGTGAACCGGCTCAACCGGCGGATGCCGCGCGGGCTGGCGATCGCGATCGTCTACCTGCTGGTCGTGCTCGCGCCGCTGACGATCGGAGCGATCCTGATCCCGCCCGCGGTGCAGGCGGTCAGCGACCTGGTCTCCGAGGCGCCCGACTACGTCGACGACATCAGCCACACCGTCAACGAGAACGAGACGCTGCGC
>CAZCFA010000073.1:0-13600 GCA_964497825.1 uncultured Conexibacter sp. | reverse complement strand
CCGCCTCGATCGCGACCTCGCGCTGCTCGCCCGAGGACATGTCGCGAAGCTTCGCGCCGCCGCCGTCCTCGATGATCACCGCGACGCGGGCGCCGCAGCGGTCGGCCTGCTTCATCTGCCCCTTGGCGCTGCGGCCGGCGAGATCGAGGTCGGCGCTGAGCCCGGCCGCGCGCAGCTCGCCGACCAGCGCGAACGCGCGCTCGCGCCGCTCGGCGGCGACGACGAACGCGTCGAGGGCCGGCGCCGACGGCGGCGCCTCGATCGCGAGCAGGATCCGCTCGATCCCCGCCGCCCAGCCGATCGCCGGCGTCGGCGGGCCGCCGATCAGCTCGATCAGGCCGTCGTAGCGGCCGCCGCCGCCGATCCCGGACTGGGCGCCGAGGCGGTCGCTGGCGAACTCGAACACGGTGCGGTTGTAGTAGTCGAGGCCGCGGACCAGGGTCGGGTCGAGCTCGTAGGCGACGCCGGCGTCGTCGAGCAGCGAACGGACCGCGGCGAAGTGCTCGGCGTCGGCGCCCTCGAGCCGCTCGAGCATCGTCGGCGCCGCCGCCATCACCGCGCGGGTGCCGGCGTGGTCGGAGTCGAACGCGCGCATCGGGTTGAGGTCGATCCGCGCCCGCACCTCCTCCGATAGGTCGGCCTCGTGCTCGCGCAGGTAGCCGCGGAGCTCGTCGCGGTAGGCGCCCCGCGCCGGCGCCGATCCGAGCGAGGAGAGCTTCAGCGTCAGCGCCGCGGCGCCGAGCCCGCGCAGCAGCCGGTCGAGCAGGATGATCAGCTCGGCGTCGACCAGCGGCGAGTCGGAGCCGATCACCTCGGCGCCGATCTGGTTGAACTGGCGGTGGCGGCCCTCCTGCGGGCGCTCGTAGCGGAAGAACGGCCCCGCGTACCAGAGCTTGACCGGCTGCGGCAGCCGCCGCATGCCGTGCTCGAGGTAGGCGCGGCAGACCGGCGCGGTCCCCTCCGGCCGCAGCGTGATCGAGCGGCCGCCGCCGTCCTCGAACGTGAACATCTCCTTGCGGACGATGTCGGTCGCCTCGCCGACCCCGCGGGCGAACAGCGCCGTGTCCTCGAAGATCGGCGTCTCGATCCGCGCGTAGCCGGCGGCGGCGAGCACGGCGGCGGTTCGCTCGGCGACGAGCGCGCGACCGCGCTCCTGCTCGGGCAGGACGTCAAACGTTCCCTTCGGCGCCTGGAATGAGGCCATGCGCCGCCGACCTTACCCGCCGCCGAGGCCGCGATCGGCGAGCGCCTTCGGCGCCGAGACGGCGGCGGGGCCGATTCGCCGCCGCCGGTGCCACCGCTGAGCGCCCCGCGCAACGGGGCAGCGCGGCCGCCGCGGTCCTCAGGCCTTGAGCTCGGCCAGGAACGGGTTCGTCGCCCGCTCCGCGGCCAGCGTCGTGATCCCCATGTGCCCGGGGTAGACCCGCGTCTCGGGCGGCTGGCCCTCGACCAGCATCCGCAGGCTGTCCGACAGCGTCTCCCAGTCGCCGCCGGGAAGGTCGACGCGGCCGACCGAGCCCTGGAACAGCACGTCGCCGCTGAACATCGCCTGCTCGCCGGCGACGACGTAGGTGACGTGGCCGGGGCTGTGGCCCGGCGTGAACAGGACGTCGATCTCGAAGCCGGCGAGCTCGAGCCGCTCGCCACCCTTGACCGACTCCTCCGCCTCCCAGCTCTCGTAGGGGCCGAAGCCGGCCCAGGGGACGAAGCTCATGATGTCGGCGAGCACCGGCAGCTCGAGCTCGGGGCAGTAGACGGGGGCCCCGGTCGCGCGGGCGACGGGGGCGACGGCGCCGACGTGGTCGAAGTGGGTGTGGGTGAGCAGGATCGCCTTCAGATCGAGGCCGAGCTTCTCGATCGCGCCGAGCAGCAGCGGCGCCTCGTCACCGGGGTCGACGATCAGCGCCTCGGTCGCGCCGTCGCGACGCAGGATGTAGCTGTTCTCGGCGACCGGACCGACGGTGAAGGCGCGCACGTCCACGGCCTCAGGCTCCCTTCGCCCGCTGCTTCTCGGCCTGTCGCGCCGCGCGCTCGGCCGCCAGCTTGCGCTGACGACGGCGGTAGAAGAACGACTCGGTGTAGAAGCCGAGCGGCACGTAGAAGATCGCGGCGATCACGCTGAGGATGATCGCGCCGGCGGGCGGCTGGCCGAACAGCAGCGAGACCGGGATCAGCAGCGCCGCGAACAGCACGCCGCGGATCATCGCGCCGCGCCAGGTCGGCGGGATGTCGCGGCGGTCGGCGGGCCGGCGGTTCTTGCCGCCACCGCCGCCGCGGCGGCTGCGGGCCTGCGCCATCGCCTCCTGGCGGTTGCGCGGGCGCGAACGCTGGGCGCGGCTGATGCTGCCCGTCTGGGTGCCGCGGTGCTTGCGGCGTCGGCGCTTCTGGTTGCCGGGCATGGCGGCGGAGAGTAGATCACCGCGCCGCGAGCGCGGCCGACGGAGCGCCGCCCCCAGCCGCGAGCGCGGCCGACGGAGGGCCGACCCCTGGCCGCGAGCGCGGCGGGCGGAGCGCCGCCCCCAGCCGCGGGGCGGCGTGCTCGGGCCGCTTCCGGGCCCGGCTCAGCCCTTGAGCGCAGCGAGCCGCGCCTCGATCGTGCGCCGGCGCGGATCGCCGCCTGCGATCGGCACGTCGCCGGGATAGTCGGCGAGCGCCGCCGCCGGCACGAGCCCGACGAGCTCGGCGGCGATTGGGACGGTGCCCTCGGCGGCGGCGAGCCGGCGCAACTCCGCGACGACGCGCGCGAGCGGCACCGCGGCCGGGTCGTGGACGTTGGTCGAGACCTGCATCCGGCCGCCCTCGAGCTCGACCGCGATCGCCCGCACCCCGCTCGGCCCTCCCCCCGACTCGCGCAGCGCGGCGGCGATCCGCTGCGCTCCCTCGAGGCTTGCCCCCGGCGCGAGCTCGACGTTGAAGGCGGCGAGCGGCGGCCGCGCGGTGACGAGCACGCCGCCGCCGGTCGGGTGCGGACGGCGCGGGCCGAGGTCGGGCGCGAGCTCGCCCGACTCCATCCGGCGGCCGAGCTCGACGTCACCGCCGCGGCGGAAGAACGCGCGCTCGGCCCGCTCCGGCGTGCTCGCGAGCTCGCCGTAGAGGAACACCGGCAGCCCGAGCGCGGCGAGCTGCTCGGCGACCGCGAGCGCGACCTCGCGCGCGTGCTCGCGCCGCTCGGGTGCCGGCCAGACGATCGGGCAGACGTCGATCGCGCCGATCCGCGGGTGGGCACCGCGCTGGCGACCGATGTCGATCACCTCCAGCGCCCGGCGGGCGAGGTCGCGGAGCGCCCGCAGGAGCGCCCCGTCGCGGCCGGCGAGGGTGAAGACGCTGCGGTTGTGGACCGCGTCGCTGTGGCGGTCGAGCAGCGCGACCGGCTCGCCGGCGAGGCCCGCCCCGACCCGGTCGACCGCGGCGATATCGGCCCCCGCGGAGATGTTGGGGACGGCGAGCAGGGTCTCGCGGGGATCGGAGCTCAGAGCAGCAGCACCCCGTCGCGGACGATCACGCGGCCGTCGACGGCGACGAGCGGCCTCATCACCACCGAGTCGAGGTGGACCGGCACCTGGACGCGGCCGCCGATCGCCTCCGAGGCACCGAAGGCGACGTGCGCGGTGCCGAGCAGCTTCTCGTCCTCGATGATCTCGCCGCTCAGCCGCGCCCGCTCGTTGGTCCCGATCCCGAGCTCGGCGATCGTCGTGCCGTCGGGGCCGTGCGCGGTCAGCAGCTCCATCAGCCGCGCCCCCTCGGGCCCGGTCGCATCGACGAGGTGGCCGCCGGCGACGGTCATCCGCACAGGTTCGGCGGGGATGCCGATCGTCGCGATCGTGCCGTCGATGACCAGGGTCCCCTCGCAGTCGGAGTCGTCGGGCGAGATGAAGCCCTCGCCGCAGGGCAGGTTGCCGAAGGCCGAGCGGGCGCTGAGCTCGCCGGCGTCGGCGATCGCCCGCCGCCCGCGCAGGCTGAGCCGCAGGTCGGAGCCGTTGGCGCAGCTGATCGTCGCCTCGCTGCCGGCGTCGAGGACGGCGGCGATCGCCTCGCCGCGGCGGCGCAGCTCGACCATGTCGGCGCTCATCAGCCGCGCGAGCTGATCCTCGCTCACCCCCGGCAGGGTGGCGATCCGCGCGCCCGCGTCAGACGCGCGCTTGCGGGCGGCGGTGTGCGAGAGCGACTGCACGGTCGGCGCGAGGACGACGTCGGCCTCGGCCATCGCCGCCGCGACCGGGGGCGGCGGCTCGGCGGCATGGGAGTCGCGCTCGGCGATCAGCGCCAGCACCGCGTCGGCGCCGGCCCGCCCTGCCTCGCCGCGGAGCCGCTCGCCGAGCCCGAGCGTCGCCGGGTTGGCGACGACCAGCACGTCCTCGCCGGTGCCGACGCCGAGGCAGTCGCGGACGACCGTCTCGACCGCGCGGGCGATGTCTGCGGGGTCCGTCATGGCCTACGGCGACCCTAGCGCGGCCGCCGTGTCGCACGGGGCCCGCGCCTGGGATCGCTCTCGGTCAGCGCGAGCGATCCCGGGCGTCGGCCGGCGGCGAGGGAGGGGCTGCGACAGCGACGGCCCCCGCGGGCCCTGCGCCTGGAATCGCTCTCGGTCAGCGAGAGCGATCCTGCCCGTTGGCCGGCGGCGAGGGAGACGGGCAGCGGCAGCGGCTGCCGCGTCCCGCGGGCCCTGCGCCTGGAATTGCTCTCTCCCAGCGAGAGCGATTCCAGCCGTTGGCAGGCGGCGAGGGGGCCGGGGGCGGCCGGGGCGGCCGGTCGGGGGCTGAGGAGCGAGCGACGGGACGGGCGTCAGACGCCGAGCGACGGGACGGGCGTCAGACGCCGAGCGACGGACGGGCGTCAGGGGCCGAGCGACGGGCCGCGGTCAGGGGCCGATCGCGCGGCGGCGAAGGACGATCTCGTCGAGCGCGATGACGGCGACGAGGACGGCGAGGATCAGCGCGCTGAGCGCGAGCGCCGGCAGGCCCTGGCCGGCGACGGCGATCGCGGCGATCGCGGCGGCGGCGAGCAGCCGGCGGCGGTTCGGGGTGCCGACCGCCCGCAGGCGCATCAGCGACAGCGTCGTCAGGAACAGCGCCGGGCCAGCGGCGAGCGTGATCAGCTCGGCCGTGCCGAGCCGGTCGCCGGGATCGGCGATGACGATCTCGTCGCCGATCGCGAACAGGATGATCGCGGCGACGAGGGCGACGTGCATGTACGTGTAGAGGTCGCGGGCGAGCTCGGTCCTGCCCTCGACGCGCTCGAGCCGGCGGGCCGCGTAGCGCGCGCCGCGGTTGAAGTACAGCCACCAGAGCGCGGCCGTGCCGAGGAAGGCGACGATCAGGGCCGCGACGGTGCCCGCGTCGAGCTCGAGCCGCGACGTCGTCGCCCCGGTGATCACGATCGACTCGCCGAGGGCGATGATGATGAACAGCTGGAAGCGCTCGGCGAAGTGCTCGGAGGTGACCTCCCAGATCTCGAGCCCCATGCGCCGCATGCCGGGGACGCGATAGACGGCGAACGGGCCGGTGAGGTCGATCGCCACCGCCGCGATCCAGAGCAGCGCCCGGGCGCTGCCCTCGGGGGCGAGCGCGCCGGCGATCCAGAAAACGCCCGAGGCGCAGAGCCAGACGAGGATGTGGGTGGCGCGCAGCCGCACGTCGGAGCCGCGGCTGCCGCAGACGAAGGCGAGGAACGCGTGCCGCCCGACCTGGATCGCGACGTAGGAGCCGGCGAACAGCAACGCCCGCTCGGTCCAGGCGTAGGGGATCGCGATCGCCATCAGCAGGCTGCCGAGCATCACCGCGACGACCATCGCCCGCACCGCCGGCGCCTCGGTGTCGAGCTCGTTGGTGGCCCAGGTCGTGTAGTTCCACGACCACCAGACCGCGAGCAGGATGATCAGCTGCCGGCCCGCCGTCTCCCAGTCGAGCTGCTCGAGCAGGGCGTGGGAGACCTGGGTGACGGCGAAGACGAAGACGAGGTCGTAGAACAGCTCCAGCGTCGAGGCGCTGGAGCGGCCGTCGGGGCTCGGAGGGCGGGCGAAGCGCGACACCGAGGCTGCGCTAGCTCGACGCCGCCCGCCGGTACTGCGCCACCGCGATCGGGGCGAAGATCGCGATCAGCGCGAGCGCCCAGACGACCGAGCCCCAGACGTTGTTGCCGGCCGGCGTCCCCAGCCACAGGTGCCGCATCGCGTCGACGAGGATCGTCACCGGGTTGATCTCGGCGAACCACTGCAGCGCGCCCGGCATCGACTCGACCGGCACGAACGCCGAGGAGATGAAGGTGATCGGGAAGATCAGCGTGAAGCCGACCCCGTTCGCGGCCTCCGGCGAGGAGACCGACATCCCGATCACGGCGAAGATCCACGACGAGGCGTAGCCGAACAGCAGCAGCAGCAGGACCCCGCCGACGATCTCGACCGCGTCGGTCTGGAAGCTGAAGCCGATGATCAGCCCGGTCGCGAGCAGCACGACGATCCCCATGAAGTTGGTGGCGATGTCGGCGACCGTCCTCCCGGCGAGCACCGAGGCGCGCGAGGTCGGCAGCGAGCGGAAGCGGTCGATCAGCCCCTTGTTGAGGTCCTCGCAGAGGCCGAGCGCGGTCACGAACCCGCCGAAGCAGACGTTCTGGACGATGATTCCGGGGATCAGGAAGTCGATGTAGTCGAAGCCGGGGGTGACGATCGCGCCGCCGAACACGTAGGCGAACAGCAGCACGAACATCACCGGCTGGATCGTGAACCCGATCGCGAGGTCGGGCTGGCGCGGCAGCCGGACCAGGTTGCGCTCGGCGAGCACCAGCGTGTCGCTGACGAAGCGCCTCATGCCCGCACCTCGCCGGTCTCGGCCTCGTCCTCGTCCTCATCGAACTCCGCCTCGTGCCCGGTGAGGACGAGGAAGACGTCGTCGAGGGTCGGCTCGCGGACGGCGACGTCGTCGGCGTTGACGCCGGCGCCGTCGAGCCGGCGGACCGCCTCCATGATCGTGCCGTCCTCGCGGGCTACGCGGATCGCGACGAGCTGGCCGTCGACCTCGGGCGGCTCCTCCGACATCGGCGCCAGCGCCGCGGCGGCGTCGGCGGGGTCGCAGTCGCGAGCGACGTGGACCTCGACCCGCAGGCCGCCGACCCTGTCCTTGAGCTCGCTCGCGGTGCCCTCGGCGATCACGACGCCGTGGTCGATGACGACGATCCGGTCGGCGAGCCGATCGGCCTCGTCGAGGTACTGGGTCGTCAGCAGCACCGTGGTGCCCTCGTCGACCAGCTCCTCGATCGTCTCCCAAAGGTCGATCCGGCTGCGCGGGTCGAGCCCGGTGGTGGGCTCGTCGAGGAACAGGACCGGGGGCTGGGCGACGAGCGCGGCGGCGAGGTCGAGCCGCCGGCGCATGCCTCCCGAGTAGGTCTTGACGATGCGGTCGGCGGCGTCGGTGAGCCCGAAGCGCTCGAGCAGCTGCGCCGCCCGCGCCCGGCTCGCGGCGCGCGAGGTCCCGTACAGGCGCCCGACCATCGTCAGGTTCTCGGCCCCGGTCAGGTTCTCGTCGACCGCCGCGTACTGGCCGGCGAGGCCGATCCGCGAGCGCAGCTCGGCGGCGTCGTCGACGACGTCGAGGCCGAGCACGCGGGCGCTGCCGGCGTCGGCCTTGAGCAGGGTCGTCAGCACCCGCACCGCGGTCGTCTTGCCGGCCCCGTTCGGGCCGAGGACGCCGAGCACGGTCCCGCGCGCGGCGACGAGATCGACGCCGGCGAGCGCCCGGACGTCGCCGAACGACTTCTCGAGACCCTCGACGACGATCGCCGGGGCAGGGCTGATAGTTGGTTCTGGCACTTGGCTCCTTCTGTCTCGCATGTCCCCGCCCGGTGCCGCCAGCCGCGGCACAATAGCGGTGGCAGGGGCGCTCGTTGCTGTCGACGACGGGGCCAACTCAGCGGCGGCGCGGTCGCCGGCGATGGACACGACCGCGAGGCCGACAAGCCGCCGGGGGAGCTCGACCGGCGCCGCCGGATCGCCTGGGCCGTCGTCGCGGCCCCGTCCCCCGGGCGGCGCGTCAGCCCGCGAGCCGGCGGGTGAGCGCGGCGGCGGGCTCGATCGCGTCGATCCGCGCGACGCACTCGCCGGCATAGAGCGGCGCCGCGTCGACGATCGCGTCGCGGTCGCCGGCCAGCGGCGAGGTCGGGCCGAACAGCGGCAGCGCGGGCCGCTGCAGCGCCGCCGCCCGCCTGATCGCCGCGGCGGGCAGGTGCGGCGCCAGCGGCGCCGACAGCCGCTGGACCGCCCGCACCGGCGCCGGGACCCGGCCGCCGTCGCCGACCCAGCGCCGCGTCGCCGCGTTGGCGATCACCCGGTGCGGCGCCTCGGGCCAGCCGAAGCCGAAGAGCTCGGTGCGCAGCGTCTCCGTCGCCCCGAGCAGCCGCCGCTTGTACTCGGCGTGCGCCGGGCACTCGTCGCTGAGCAGAAACCGCGTTCCGGCGACCGCGGCGACGGCACCGGCGGCGAGCGCGCGGGCAGCGTCCTCGCGCGTCGCGACGCCGCCCGCGAGCAGCACCGGGAAGCCGGACGGCAGCGCCGCGCGGGTGCGCTCGAGCAGCTCGACCGCGGGCAGCTCGCCGCGGCCGTGCCCCCCGGCCTCGGCTCCCTGCGCGATCACGGCGTCGGCGCCCGCCCGCCGCGCCGCCACCGCCTCCTCGACCGAGCCGCACTGATGGATCCAGGTACGCCCGGTGCGTCGCGCCGGCCGACCCCAGAACGTGACGACGACGTCGGCCTCGCTCGCCGCCCGCCAGTGGTCGGGACGCGCGAACGGGAGCAGCAGGTTGACGGCGATCGGCTTCGCGGTCAGCCGCCGGGCGGCGACGATCTGATCGCGCAGGGCGGGCGGGTCGAGGATCCCGATCGTGCCGAGGCCGCCGGCCGCCGAGACCGCGGCGGCGAGCTCATGCGCGGCGGTGCCGCCGCCCATCCCGGCCTGCACGACCGGCAGCTCGACCCCGATCCGCTCGAGCAGCCCGCGCATGGGGAGAGCTTGCCACGTCGATGGCTCCCGCACGGAGGCGGGAGGAACGAGGAGCCTCCGAGGCGGCCGGGCCGCCCGGGCCAAAGGCGCGGCTGGCGGCGAACGGCGATGGGGGCGGCTCCGCGGAACCGCCCCCATGACATTCCGGAATCTCCTGCGCGAAAGGGTCTACGCGGCGACACCGTGGCATCGCGCCGCGCAACCGCGCCCAAACCTACGCGGTGGCGCCGTGGCCGAGCGCGCGGCCCTCGACCCGACCGCGCTCGGGCCGTTCGGCGCGGTCACCGTCGACCCCGTCGGTCCGCTGCGTCCCGGAGAGCCGGAACAGCGTCAGGGCGGCGAGCAACAGGCCGACGTCGCGCAGCCAGATGTCGCCGTAGCCGCCGACCAGCAGCAGGCTGAGGATGATCCCGCCGAGCCAGGCGGCGACGAGCAGGCTGCCGAAGCGGGGCACGATCAGGACGACGAAGGCGGCGATGATCTCGACGACGCCGACCATGTACATCGCGTCCTGGGCGCTGCCCGGGATGATGTCGTTGTACTCGGAGGCGAGGTACATCGGCCAGTTGTCGTTCAGCACCTGGGCGAACTTGTCGATCCCCATCAGCAGCGGCAGGACGAAGAATCCGACCCGCAGCAGGGTGAATGCGCCCGTGACCGGGTCCTCGCGGAGCCGGGTCAGCGAGGGAAACGGGATCGGCCGCAGCGTTGCTGCAATCGCGTTCATTTGTTTCTCCTTTCGAAATGGGTTGCCATTTGGTTCCTGCTTGGTTGGCGACGGAGGGGGCGCGGTTCTTACGCGGTAAGAACGGCGCCGATCCGGGCACAAACCCGGTGATGAGCGACCGGCCGAAGACTGCGTTCGTGCTCGCCGGCGGCGCCAGCCTCGGCGCCGTGCAGGCGGGAATGCTGCGGGCGCTGTTCGAGCGCGAGCTGGCCCCGGACCTGATCGTCGGCACCTCGGTCGGAGCGCTCAACGCGGCCTACATCGCCTCGCGGCCGCCGACCGCGGCGACGGCGCGGACGCTGGCCGACCTGTGGCGCTCGATCGATCGCGGCAACGTGTTCCCGCTCAACCCGCTGACCGGGTTCTTCGGGTTCTTCGGCGCCCGCGACAACCTCGTCTCCGACCGGCCGCTGCGCAGGCTCGTCGCCGACAACCTCGAGCTCGAGCGGCTCGAGGACTCGCCGCTGCCGCTGCACGTGATCGCCACCGACCTGATCAGCGGGCGCGAGCTGCGGATCTCGAGCGGGGACGCGCTCGAGGCGGTGATGGCGAGTGCCGCGATCCCCGGCATCTTCCCGGCGGTCGCGCACCAGGGCCACGTGCTGATCGACGGCGGCGTCGCCAACAACGCGCCGATCGCCGACGCGATCGAGCTCGGTGCCGAGCGGATCTACGTGCTGCCGACCGGCAACGCCTGCGATCTCGCCGAGCCGCCGCGCGGCGCCGTGGCGATGATCCTGCACGCGATGAGCCTGCTGGTGATGCGGCGGCTGCTGGTCGAGATCGAGACCCTGCGCGACCGCGCCGAGCTGATCGTGCTGCCGCCGCCCTGCCCGCTGACGGTGCAGCCGTACGACTTCACCCGGGCCGACGAGCTGATCAGCCGCGGCTACGGTGACTCGCGGGCCTACCTCGACGCGGTCGAGGCCGGCGACGCGCCGGTTCCGCTGGCGATGACGATGCACGCGCACGAGCGCGAAACGTCGGGCTGAGCCGCGGCTCGCCGCCCCCTGGCTCCCCCGGCTCAGACGGCGGCCACGTCGACCGCCTCGCGCTCGAAGTCGCGCAGGCCGCGGGGGACGTCGAGCTCGAGCGGGTCGGCGGCGAACGCCGGCTCGAGCCCGGCGAGCCGCTCGGCGATCGCGAGGTTGCAGAACGGCAGCTGCTCGAGGCTGTAGCCGCCCTCGAGGACGACCGCGAGCCGGCCACCGCAGAGCTCGTCGGCGAGCGCCAGCGCCCGCCCGGTGAGCGCGCGGAAGCCCTCGGCGGTGACGCTCATCCGCCCGAGCGGGTCCGATGCGGCCGGGTCCGCTCCGGCCGAGACCAGCAGCAGGTCGGGGCCGAACGCCCGCAGCGCCGGCTCGACGACGCGCTCGAACGCGTAGCGGTAGCCCTCGTCGCCGCAGCCGGCGGGCAGCGGCACGTTGACCGTCGTCCCCTCCCCCGCGCCGCCGCCGCGGTCGCTCGCGCGGCCGCGGCCGAGCGGGTAGAGGTCGTCCTGGTGCAGCGAGACGAACAGGACCGACGGATCGGACCAGAAGATCGTCTCGGTGCCGTTGCCGTGGTGGACGTCCCAGTCGACGATCGCGACGCGCCCGATCCCGTCGCGGCGCCGCGCGTGGCGGGCGGCGATCGCGACGTTGTTGAACAGGCAGAACCCCATCGGCTCAGTCGCGGTCGCGTGATGGCCGGGCGGCCTCACGACCGCGAAGCCGTTCGAGACGGCGCCGTCGAGGACGGCATCGACGACGGCGAGCGCGTTGCCCGCCGCGAGCAGCGCCGGCTCCCAGGAGTCGGGCCCGACCCGCGCCTCGGGGCCGACCGTCGCGAACCGCCGTCGCGCGCAGGCGCGCTCGAGCGCCGCGATCATCGCCGGCTCGTGGACCAGCTCGAGCTCCTCCCGCCGCGCCCGCCGCGACTCGAGCCTCCGCAGCGCCGCCAGTGCCCCGGCGCGCTCGAGCACCTGGATCGTCCGCGCCTGCCGCTCGGGCCGCTCGAAGTGCGGCACGTCGAGCCACTCGGCGGCGGGCCGGCGGACCAGCATCGACCCGTTCTCGTGGCCGAGGCAGCGCTCGTCCCAGGCGATCGCGGTCGTCATCGGGCCAGCTTCTCAGAGCGGCGCCCGCGGACGCGCCGAAGCGTTCGACGGTCGGCGCCGATCGGCGCTTGCGACGAGCCCGCGGGCGCCGGGCAGGGGCCGGATCCGGTTCGGGCTCGCGGCGACGGCGATCGGCGTCCTCGCCTTCGCCGCGGGGTCGAGCCCGGCCTGAGCCCCCGGCGGTCATCGGCGATCTCCGTAGTGCGCCCGACGGCGCCGGCGCGGGCGCTACCGATGTCGCCCGTCCCCGCTCGGCCGAGACTTCCGCCATGGAAGCGCCGCGCCGGCGCCGCTCGCCGCAACCGCGAACAGGGCCAGGGGCCCGGCGGTCCCGTGGGCGCTGAGCCGACCGACCCGCGCGCGCCCAGCCTCGCGCTCGGCCAGCTCGCGCTCTGCGGGCTCGGCCGCTCCGGCCTGCGCCGCTGGTACCGCGACGGCCTCGGGCTGCTGCCGAGCGGGGCGATGCTGTTCGCGGGGCCGCCGGCGACGAAGGTCAACGGCCTGCCGTGGCCGCTGTTTCCGGCCCGCTGGCTCAGCGACGGGCGCGAGGACGTCCAGATCGAGCTGTTCCGCTTCCTGCACCCGCGGCCGCGGCCGCGGCGAGCGGACGAGGCGCCCAGCGATCACGGCTACCGGCGCGCCGGCTTCCACGTCGCTGACTTCGATCTGACGATCGCCGCGCTCGCGAGGCTGGGCTCGGCGCCGGTCGGCCCGGTGCTCGGCGAGCGCCGGCGGCGGCGCGCCTGCGTCCGTGACCCCGAGGGCAACTGGATCGAGCTGCTCGAGGACGACCCGCTCGCCGGCCGCGGGCCGCACAAGCGCTGGCCGCGGGCGCGGGCGACGCTGCGGGCGGTGACGATCTCGGTTCCCGACCTCGAGGCGGCCGTGCGCTGCTGGGGCGAGGGCATCGGGCTCGGCGCCGCGCCGCGGCCGCTGCACCGCGTCGAGCACGAGGCGCTCTGGGGGCTGGCGGGCGCGCGCCGCCGCGACCGCTGCCTCGACGCCGGCACGGCGCTGATCGAGCTGGTCGAGTACGAGGACCCAGCCGGCCGGCCCGTCGATCTGGCCCGGCGCCTCTGCGACCAGGGGATCATGAACGTCGCCTTCGTCGCCCGCGACCGGGCCAGCTTCGACCGCACCTTCGAGCGCTGGGTCGGGCTCGGCTTCAAGCCGACCAACCCGGCGCCGCTCGAGGCCGGGGTCTTCCGGGTCATGTACTTCGATCTGCCGTCGGGCGAGAACGTCGAGCTGCTCCACCCGCGCCGCTGGGCGCGGCGGCTGACCGGCTTCGTCCCGGCGCCGCGGTGGAGGGCCCGTTGAGCGTGTTCGCCACGGCGCCCTCGGCCTCAGCGGCCGCGCCCTGCTCGACCGCTACCGCGCCGGGGCGGAGCTCGGCAGCGTCGCGATGCGGATGCTGGCCCAGCGGCGGCGACTTGATCGCGATCGCGCGCGAGGCCCTCGGCTACACGCCGCGCATCGGCCTCGAGCAGGGCATGCTGCGGACCGAGCGCCGGCTCGCCCGCGAGGGCCTGCTCGGCGAGAGACGAAGACAGGAGGCAAGCGATGAATGATGCGAAGCGGTGGCCGGCGGCGCTGATCAGCGGCGGCGGCAGCGGGATCGGCCTGCGGCTGGCGCAGTCGCTGCGCTCGCGCGGGACCAGGGTGGCGATCCTCGACCGCGCGATCGACGGCGAGGTCCGAAGCTGGGCGCAGGCGGGCGCCGATCCCGCCTTCGTCCACGAGGTCGACGTCACCGACGGCGAGGGGCTCGCGGCGGCGGTGGCGGCG
>CAZCFA010000072.1:0-13662 GCA_964497825.1 uncultured Conexibacter sp. | reverse complement strand
CCTGGCCGCCGGTAGTGTCAGGCGCTTGCGGATTCAGCTCTGGACCTCGCACTACTCGCCCCAGCCCTCCGGCATCGCTCCGCTGGCGGCGGCGATCGCCGTCGCCCTGCAGGGGCGCGGGCACCGGGTCGAGGTCGTCTGCGCCCATCCCTACTACCCGGAGCGACGATGGGGGACCAGGTACAGGCCCTACTCCGAGACGCGTGACGGGCTCTCGGTCCGCCGGTTGCCGCTGCTCGGGGAGCGAACGTCGGTGCGGGGGAGGATCGCGCAGGAGCTCAGCTTCTCGGCGGCGCTGGCGGCGACGGCGCCGTGGCTGGGACGGCCCGATGCGATCCTCGCGGTCTCGCCGTCGTTCGCCGCCCTCGGGCCGGCGCTTGCGGCGTCCAGGCTCCGGCGGATCCCGCTCGTCCTCTGGCTCCAGGACATCCTCCCCGACGGCGCCACCGCGACCGGGATCGTCAGGGACGGCGCCGCGATCCGCGCGGCGCGGAGGTTCGAACGGCTCGCCTACTCGGCGGCCGCCCGGATCATCGTGATCTCCGATTCGTTCGTCGCCAACCTGACCGCCAAGGACGTCCCCCGGGAGAAGATCGTCAGGATCTACAACCCGGCCACGCGCCCGCTCGGGCGCCGCGCGCGGGCCGGCGACGACGGCGAGGCCCCGGTGGTGCTGACGATGGGCAACATCGGCCACACGCAGAACCTGGCCGAGGTCGTCGGCGCGTTCGAGGGCTCGGCCGAGCTGGCGGCGCTCGGGGCCCGGTTCGTGATGGCCGGCGACGGCGTCGCCGGTGAGGCGGTCCGCGCGCGAATCCGCACCGATCGCGTCCGGGTCACCGGCGTGCTCGATCAGCCCGCGCTCGAACGGGAGATCGAGTCGGCGTCGGTCGCGCTCGTCAGCCAGAGCTACGCGACCGACGCGATCGACTTCAACGTTCCCTCGAAGCTGATGAACTTCATGGCCGCCGGATTACCCGTCGTAGCGGCGGTCAGGCCCGAGTCGGAGGTCGCGAAGCTGGTCGAGACGGCGGGCGCCGGTTGGGTCACCACCGACATCGAGTCGCTCGGCGGGCTGCTTGCCGCCGCGCTCGCCGACCGGGCCGAGCGGACCGCGCGGGGCGAGCGCGGGATCGAGTTCGCCCGCAGCAACTTCATGCCCGACGCGCTCGCCGAGCAGCACGAGGCGGTGCTCGAGCAGGCGATCGGATGATCGGGCCGACCGTCGGACGAGCTGGTGGCCGGCGATCCGCGCCAGGTCCCGGCTGAGGACGGACCCGGCCGGGCGGCCGTCGATCCGGCTGAGGACCGACGCGGCCGCGCGGCCTTCGATCGTCCCGCCGCGAGCGCGCGGCGGCAAGCGCGGATCAGTAGGCGCCGCGCGCCCCGAGCACCACGGCGACGGTTCGCAGCAGGAGCTTCAGATCGCCGCGCGGTGACCAAGTGCTGACGTACATGTAGTCGAGCTTGATCATGTCCTCGAACGGAATGTCGCTGCGGCCGAGGACCTGCCACGGACCGGTGAGCCCGGGCCGCACCCGCTCCCGCGCGCGGTAGCGCATCGGGACGTGAGCGGCCTCGTCGAGCGGCAGCGGCCGCGGGCCGACGAGGCTCATGTCGCCGATGATGATGTTCCAGAGCTGCGGGATCTCGTCGAGCGACCGGCGCCGGAGGGTCTCGCCGTACTTCGTCACGCGGGGGTCCCGGGCGGCCTTGAACGTGGCGCTCCCGGGGTGGAGCTTGAGCGCCTCGACCTCGGGCAGCCGGACCTCCGCGTCCGCGGTCATCGTCCTGAACTTGATCAGCTTGAACCGCGATCCGCCCAGCCCGCGGCGGTCCTGCTTGAAGAAGACGGGACCCGGCGAGTCGAGCTTGACGCGAACCGCGATGTAGGCGATCAGCGGCGAGAGCCCGGCGAGCATGATGCTCGCGCAGCCGACGTCGATCGTCCGCTTGATCGCATGCGCCATCGGGCTCAGGCGCACCGGCGAGTACGACAGCGTCGGCAGCCCCTCGAGGTTGCTGACGTTGGCGGTCGATCTGAACACGTCGGCGTCGCTCGAGACCAGATCGACGCTGATCCCGCGCTCGAGCAGGTCGCGGATCAGCCGCGTCCGCTCGCTGATCTCCGTCGGCCCCTCGGCGACGATCACGCGCTCGACCCCGGCCGCGCTCGCCTGCGCGATGATCGGCTCGGCTCCCGTGCGCTGGGAGAAGCGGCCGATCAGCACCGACTGGACCACGTCGAAGCACCAGTCGGGCTGGCGGTCGATGCGCCGCCGGATCCGCTCGACCGCGGCGCGGCTCCCGACGAGCATCACCGATTGCCGGTACCAGGGAGCCTGCTTGAGGACGCTCCTCACGAGCGACCGCCCGATCGGGACGAGCAGGATCGAGAACGCCCAGAGCGCCAGCGACGGAAGCACGACGCCGACCGCGATCGCGCTCATCGCGAGCAGCCAGAACCAGCCCCAGATCGAGCAGACGACGAACGCGGCGCTGAGGTCGTCGGCGAACGACCAGTCGGTGGTGCGCTCGGGCAGGCGGTAGAGATCGAAGTGGATCCCCAGCATCACCCACAGCGGCAACAGCAGCGTGAAGATCGCGAGCTGGGTCCCGTCCAGCCCCGGGCGGCCGAGCGCGGTGCTCAACAGCGCGGTCGACCCCAGCGCCACGAACAGGGCCGCGACATCGCCGGTCATCGTCATGCTGCGAATCCGGTCGGCCCGGTGGCCGCTGACGCGAGCCGCGAAAACGTCCTCGTAGCGACCGGCGGCGGCCTCGAGCGGCGGACCATCCGCCTCTCGCAGCTCGCTCGCGCCGACTCTGGCTGTCGTTGCCAACTCTGGTTCCATCTATGGATCTAAGGGGTCGGCAACTCGCCGGCCCGGACTTCCGAGCACCTGCCCAGCGCTCGGACTGTGACCCTCTCACACTCCCAGCCGCGTTGTCAATCGAGGCCGGCCGGGGCTTCGATCTAGGAGCGCTGGATCGCCGCCTCGAGCTCGCCGCGGAGCCGCCGCAGGCTCCGCGAGAGGATCTGCTGGACGTTGGCGAGGCTGAGGCCGGTGAGCGCCGCGATCTCGGCCCCCGTCAGGTCGGCCCCGAAGCGGAGCGCCAGGATCTCGCGGTCGCGCTCGGGCAGGCGGTTGAGCGCCGCCTCGAGCTCGGGGTCGGGCCCGAGCCGCTGCGCGGGGTCGCCCCCCGCGGGCTCCCACTCGGGTCGCAACCCCTCCTCGCCGATCGGCTCGAGCCGGTCGGAGCGGTCGGCCCGGTGGCGGTCGATCAGCAGGTTCCTGGCGATCGCGATCAGCCAGGTCGCGGCGCCCGCCCGCGTCTCGTCGAATCGCCCCCATGCCTTCAGCGCCCGCTCGAAGGTCTGCTGGGTCAGGTCCTCCGCGTCCTCGCGCGAACCCAGGCGGTATCCGAAGAAGCCGTAAACGGTCCAGACGTGCTCGTCGTAGAGCCGAGCGAAGCGCTCGACCGATTCATCCATGGGCGCCAGCCTACCCCGTGGCGAGCGGCCCGATCCCGCCTACCCCGAGGGCCGCGACGGCCAGCATCACCAGGCCGGAGGCCGCATACGCGAAGACCAGCGCCCTGAGTCGCTCGGGCCGGCTCGGCTGGGCGCCGAGCTGAGCGAGCAGGCGGCGGCGCAGCTCGCCGCGATATCCGGGCGAGCAGAGCGGCCGCTCGCGCTCGAGCCGCTCGGCGAGCGCCAGCAGGTGGTCGCGCTCGCCGGGCTCGGCGACGTCGAGCTCGTTCGGGTCGAAGCCGCTCATTGTGAGAACAGCGGCGAGCTCGGGTTGAGGGCGCGGGCCCTGCGGAACGCATCGATCGACGCGGCCGTCTTGCCGCGGGCGGCCTCGATCCGGGAGAGGATCATCCACGGCTTCCAGTTCGTCGGCTCGTCCTCGGTCGCGCTCGTCGCCGCCGCCGCGGCCGCCTTCAGCTCCCCGCCGCGCTCGAGGATCAGCGCCTGCTGCAGGTTCGGGGTCGCCGCGTAGGGCTCGACGGCGCCCGCCGTCCTGGCGTCGACGAGCGCCTGCTGCAGCGAGTCCGACCGCGCCTCCGCCTGACTGTCCTCGATCGCCGAGAGCGACGTCAGCGGCAGCAGGATCGCGGCGAGCGCCGCGATCGCGAGGGCGACGACGCCGAGCCTCGGCAGCGGGCCGCGCATGCCGTCGGCGCCCGGTTGGGGCGCGTCGTCGTCGGGATCGGTGTCGCGGCCGAGGACCACGGCCGCGAGCAGCAGGAAGCAGACCGGGAGGACGGTCAGCTCCCAGGCCCAGTCGATGCCGGCCGAGACCATGAACGCCGCCGCGCCCGCCGTCGCCGCGGCGAGCACCGGGGCCTGGCCGCCGCGCCTGAACGTCCGCACGCCGCCGGCGACGACGACGAAGCCGATCAACCCGGCGATCAGCAGGAAGCCGACGATCCCGAGCTCGGCCAGGGTCTCGAAGTAGAGCGAGTGGGCGTCGCGGACGAAGAAGCCCGGCTGGTCGGCGAGCGGGTTGTCGCGAGCCCACCAGTACTCGTAGGTGCCGGGGCCGATGCCGAGGAGCGGGTTCGTCGCGTTCGCGTCGAGCGCGCTCTGCCAGTACTGGTAGCGGTAGCTGCCGCTCGTGCTCCCGAGCCGTTCGACGCCGGCGCTCGCGGCGCTCGGCTGCTTGAAGTCCTGCCATGCCCGGTCGAGCTCGTTCGGAGCTCCCAGCGCCAGCGCGATGAGGACGGCGAGAACGGCGATCGAGCCGGCCGCGATGCCGGTGCTCTGCGGCGACGGCTGCGGCAGCCGCGGGCCGAGCCCGTGACGATCGGCGAGCGCCACGGCGGCCGCCAGCAGCGCGACGCCGCCGCACACGAACACCGCCAGCGCCAGCATCTCGGAGCCCTGCGCGGCGGCCGTCGAGTTGACCAGCCCGTCCTGGAAGTCGTTGCGCTGGGCGGCGCCGGCAATCAGCAGCGCGCCGCCGGCGCCGCCGAGCACCAGTGGCGTGAGGAGCTGCATGCGGCGCGGATAGATCGCGACGAGGACGACCAGCGCCACCGCCGCCGCCCCGAGGCCGCCGCGGGAGAGCGTCAGGAAGGCCGCGAGCGCCATCACCGGGAGCGCCGCCGTGGCCAGGGCCCGGATCGCGGGGAGCCGGGCCGAGGCCCCGAGCCAGACGGTGAGCGGCAGCCCGAGGGCGATCAGATGGGCAAGCCCGTTCCAGTAGCCGAGCGGGTAGCTGAGGCGGTTCTCGGCGCTCGGCAGGAAGCTGACGATGTTCTCGACCGGCAGCAGGTTCGGCTCCATACGCGAGAGCACCGCGAGCGCGGCGACGACGACGCTGGCGGAGGCCACGGCGGCCACCGTCCGCCGCGCCGCGCCGCTTCCCTGGGTCGAGACCGCCAGGGCGAAGACGCCGAGCAGCATCGCCACCCGCCCGAGCTCGGCGACGCTGCGCTCGGCGCTCTCCGACCAGCCGATGCCGATGCCCGTCCAGAGCGCGAAGCCGGCGAGCAGGGCGAGCGCGATCCAGGCCGATCTTCCGAGCTTCGCCGCGGGCAGCACCCCGATCGCGGCGCCGACGAGGACGATCCACCAGACCGCGACGCCGACCTCGCCGCGGACGATGCCGTCGTAGCCGCCCTGCTCGAGCGCGAGGTAGAGAACCAGCAGGAAGGGGAGCAGCCAGCCCGCGAACGCCGGGCCGTGGCGCCCGATCGCGGCGATCAGCGCGTCGCCGCCGCCGAGCTGGCGGCGCGTCGGGGTTGCCTCGCCGTGGGCGGTCACCGGCGCTCGGTCCCTACAGCCGGTTGCGGCGCCGCGCCGCGATCACCAGCCCGCCCAACAGCACCGTCAGCAGGATGATCGGCAGGCCGACCCCGCCGGGGCCGCCGGCGAACAGGATCCTGAACGCGGCCGCGGTCGGCGTCCCGCCGCTCGCGGTATCGAGCGAGCGGCGCGAGCCACCGGAGCCGCCGTTGCCGTTTCCACGGCCGGGATCGGTGCTGGAGATCGCGGTGATCGCATTGGCCGCCGCGCCGCCGTCGGAGCCGCTCGCGCGAAGCGCGGAGAGCTCCGCCGACGGCACGCTGGGGGCGGAGGGGGAGGGTGATGCGCTCGGGCTGCCGCCGCCGGTGGCCTCCGAGCCGCCCGATCCGATGCCCTCGACGCCCGAGCCGGAGCCACCGCCACCACCGGGGCCGTGGTTGGTGGGGCGATCGCCGTCGGAATCGGGAATGCTCTCGACGTACTGATCGATCGCCGGGCCGGCGGCGATCGCGGAGCCGGCCGAGACGGAGGCCGAGATGGCGACGGTCAGGGCGGCAACGACGAGCAGGACGACGCTCTCTCTACGCATATCGATATATACGGGCCCGGTGCCCGTTTGCTGACGCCCGCGGGCCGCATCGAGTAGAAGATGCGGCTGCTTGCAGTCGCAACCTCCACCCGCGCGCGAGCCGGTGGTCCTCTTCGTGGCCGGCACGTTCCGCTGCGGAAGCACGGTGCTCGACAACCTGCTCGGCCAGATCGAGCGGTTCACGAGCGTCGGCGAGATGCGGTCGCTGTGGCGCAACGGCTTGCTCGACGGACGCTACTGCGGGTGCGGCGTTCACGTTCGGGAGTGCCCGTTCTGGCGATCGGCGCTGAGGGCGGCATTCGGGGACGCCCCGCCCGACCCGGAGCAGATCTGCGCGATCCAGGACGCCCACCTGCGCACCCGCCCGCGCCAGCTGCGCGGGCTGCGGCGCGCGGCTTCCGGCGGGCGGACCGACCCCGGGCTGCGTCGCTACCTGCGCACCGTCGAGGCGATCTACCGGGCGATCGCCGCAGTCGACGGCGCCGCCGTGATCGTCGATTCCTCGAAGGTGCCCGCGGACGCCTACGCGCTGGCGACGCTCGCCGAGCTCGACGTGCGGATCCTGCACCTCGTGCGCGACCCGCGCGCGGTCTCCTACTCCTCGATGCGGGCCAAGCCGTCCCCGGACGACCCCAACCGCCCGACGATGAAGACGCAGCCCCCGGGCCTGACGGCCGTCGGCTGGACGGTCTGGAACGGGGTGCTGGACGGGATCGTCCGGCCCGCCGCCGGCGACCGCTACATGAGGCTTCGCTACGAGGACTTCGCGACCGATCCGCGGGGCGCCACCGCTCGCATCCTCCGGTTCGCGGGGGCGGACGCGGCCGAGCTGCCGTTCGTCGGCGAGCGCACGGTTCGGTTCGAGCCGACCCACGGACCGTCCGGAAACCCCGATCGGCTCGACCGCGGCGAGTCGGCGATCGAGCTGCGGGAGGGCTGGCGGGCGCGGATGGGCCGCCGCGACCGGCTCGCCGCGACGCTGCCCGCCGCTCCGTTGATGATCAGGTATGGATACCCGATTCGCGGTTCGGGGTAGCGGTGGCTCGCGGGCCGGGCGGTACCGCCGATGCTCGCTCGCGTTCCGACTATGATCCCGCCCGCTCGTCGGCCCGTCGATGAGTGAGGACGATCGAGGATGAGAGGAGTTGCGATGCGAACGTCGGATCTGCCCGGCGCGGATCAGGCCCCCGAGCGGGCCCGCCGCCGTCGGCGCCGGCTTGCCCTTTCCGCCGTGACCGCGCTCGGCGTCGCCCTGCTCGTCACGGGCTGCGGCGTCGAGGGCCAGGACCTGACCGGAACCGACCAGACCCAGGACTCGACCCAACCGGCCGGGCTCGATCCGGCCGAGGCGACGGTCAGCAAGGACCAGCTCGCCGCCACCGACCCCGACTCCCCCGAGCGCACCGTGCTGACCTGGTGGCGCGCGGTCCAGAGCCGCGACTCCGAGGGCGTCACCGACTCCTACACGAAGAAGGTGCGGAAGGACCTCCCCGACGGCTTCAAGTTCTCGGTCGTCTCGCTGATCGCGCCGATCGCCAGCGCGTCCGCGATCAGCATCGCATCGGTGGAGACGAAGGGCGGCAAGAAGGGCAAGAACGGCAAGAACAAGGGCGACGCGGACGAGGCGGAGCTCTACGCGATGATCGACTCGACCGCACCACGGTTCGCCGGGTCGCTGGCGCTGCCGCTGAAGAAGGAGGACGGGGATTGGAAGATCGATGACAGCACGTTCCTGGTGGCGCTCGCATCCCAGTTCAGCTCCGACATCAAGGCGTTCGGGGGCGCGGCGCAAGCGGTGACGGAGGGCGGGACGGACGGCGGATAGCCGCCGGCCATCATCGCTGGAGCTTCGCGCCGGAATGAACGCGTCGGTCAGCGAACGCGTCGCCGATCCGGAGGGGATCCGCAAGGCGCGCAAGCTGATCCGCATCCTGCGCCGGCCCGGCTACCGCCGCGGCCTGCGGTTCGGCGTCGCGGCGGCGGTCGAGCACGAGCGCATGCCCTATCCGGACGGGGTGCGAACGGTCGTCGACGTCGGCGCCCACCGCGGTCAGTTCGCGCTGTTCGCGCTCGAGCGCTTCCCCGCGGCGACGATCGTCTGCGTCGAGCCGCTGGCGGAGCCGCGAGCGCGGCTGAGACGCGTCGCGGGCGGATCCGGGCGCGTGCGCGTGCTCGATCTGGCCGCCTCCGACCGCACCGAGGGCCGGGTCCCGATGCACGTGTCGAAGCGCGATGACTCATCCTCGCTGCAGCCGATCGGGGCGCGCCAGGTCGCGGCGTTTCCCGGGACCGAGGAGGCCGGCCTCGTCAGCGTGGCGACCGCCCGCCTCGATTCGCAGCTCAGCCTCGACGAGATCACCGGCCCGGCGCTGCTCAAGGTCGATGTCCAGGGTCACGAGTACGAGGTGCTGGTGGGCAGCAGCGGCATCCTGGAGGCGTTCGACCAGGTCGTGGTCGAGGCCTCGTTCACCGAGCTCTACGAGGGCCAGCGCCTCGCCGGCGACGTCACGATCCTGCTCGAGCGGGCGGGCTTCACGCTCGCCGGCGCCTACGACGTCAAGCGGGCGAGGTCGGGAGAGTGCCTGCAGGCCGACCTCCTGTTCCGGCGTCGTGAGCAGCGCCCTGATCGGCCCGCCGGAGGCTGAGGTGGCGCCGCGCTCGCCCTCGATCCTGCATCTCGCGGGCCTGATCGCGGAGCGCTACGGGGGCCCGCCCCGCAACGCCCGTGACGTCGTCGCGGCGCTGGCCGAGCGCGGCGAGCGCGTCCTCGCGCTGACCACCGACCGCGACGGCCGCGGGCGCCTTTCGGCCGCGAGCCGCCGACAGCTCGGCGAGCGCTGGACGGTCGCCCGGGTCCCGACCCGGGGGCCGGCGGTCTCAGCCGCATTCGTGCGCAGCGCCCGCGAGCTGATCGCGTCCGCCGACGTGGTCCACCTGCACGGGATCTACTCGCCGGCGACCGCGCTCGGCGGGTTGCTCGCCCGCAGGGCGGGGGTCCCCTACGTGCTCCAGCTCCACGGCGCGGCCACCGACTACGACTACGCCCGCAAGCGCTGGAAGAAGGAGCCCTACGACCGGCTCGTGCAGCGGCGGCTCGTCGCCGGGGCGGCGGCGGTGATCGCGATGACCGAGATGGAGGCCGAGCAGGGGGCGCGGGCGTTCCCGATGGCGAGGATGCGAATCGTGCCGCCGCCGGTCGTCGGCGACCCGGGCGAGGACCGGGCCCCGCCCGAGGGCAGCTCCGCATCGAACCCGACGATCGGCTTTCTCGGGCGCCTGAACGAGAAGAAGGGGGCGCCGATCCTGCTCGAGGCGTTCGGCCGGATCGCGCCGGAGCTTCCCGGCGCCCGCCTGGTCGTTGCCGGGCCCGACGACGACGGGATCGGCGCCGGGATGCGGCCCGACGTCGAGCGGCTCGGCCTCAGCGACCGGGTCAGCTTCCCCGGCATCGTGCTCGGCGAGCAGAAGGCGGCGCTGCTTCGCGAGTTCGACGTCTTCGCGCTCCCCTCCGAGGACGAGTCGTTCGGGATCGCGGTGGTCGAGGCGATGAACGCGGCGCTGCCGGTGGTGATCACCGACGAGGTGGCGATCGTGGACGAGGTGGTGGCGGCCGGAGCCGGGCTGTCCGCCCCGCGCACGGCCGCGGGCTTCGCCGCCGCCCTGCGCGCGCTGCTCACCGACCCCGCCGCCCGCCGGCGGATGGGGTCCGCCGGGAGGAGGCTGACGTTCGAGCGTTACTCGCGCTCGGCGGCGATCGAGTACCTGCTCGAGCTCTACCGCGATGTGGTCTCGCCGCGGGGGCGTTGTGAATAGGCTCCGGCGCGAGGCGTGTTGATGGAGTCGGGCACGGAGGCAGCGCAGGTGGCGCCCGCTCGGGGCGCGCTGGTCGTCGCCGGCGGCGCGCCGATCGGTCGCCGATTCGTCCCGCCGTTCGCCGGGAGCCGGCGGGCACTCGACGCCACGGGGCCAGCGGCAGCTCGATGAGCGCCATCAGCGACGGGATCTCCGCCGGCGATCGCTGGCTTCGCGGCCCGCTCGCCGGCGACTACGACATCGACGGCGTCTGGCTCGCCCGCGCCCGCGGCATCGCGCTGGCGGGCGCGGCGTTCACGCTCGCGATGAGCGCCTGGAAGGCGATCGGCCCGATCTCGACCGCGGACCTGTTCCTGATCGCCGCCGTGCTGCTGCTGCTGCCGCGCTTCGACCCGCTCCTGGCCCGTCGCTTCTGGTTCCCCGCCCTGGCGGTGGCGCTGATCGCGGTCGGGGGCGTGATCGGGACCTTCGTCGTCTCGAGCTCGGAGGTCGCCGACAGCGCCGACGTGCTGGTCCGTTTCGCGCTCGCCTCGTTCGGGGCGCTGCTGCTGATCGCCTGCTGGCGGCCGAGCATCGAGTCGATCAAGGCGTTCGCCTGGCTCTGGGTGGCGGGCGGGATCGTCAGCGCGTTCGTGGCGTTCACGATCCCCGACCTGCACATGTTCCTGCGGCCCTCCGGCCTCACCCCCCACCCGACCCATCTCGGCCTGATCTCGCTGATCCTGTTCGGCGTCGCGCTCGGCCTCGCCGGCTCCGAGCGGCGTCCCGTCGCGGTCTGGCCGGGGCTCGTCGCGGCGGCGATCCTGTTCGCCGCGATCGCCGTCAGCGGGTCGCGGGCCGGCCTCGGGGCCGCGGCGATCGTCGCGATCCTCGTCCTCGCGGCCACCCGTGAGCGCGTCATCGGATGGGCGCGGGGGCACGCCGCCGCGGCGGTCGTGATCGTGATCGCGGCGGTGGCCGCGCTGGCCGTGTTCAGCTTCACCGCCGGCAACCGGAGCGCCTTCGATCGGCTGCTCGGCGGCAGCGAGGTCGCGGGCAGCGACGCGGACCGCGACGTCCGCAACGAGCTGGCCTGGGATACGTTCAAGGCGGAGCCGCTGACCGGCGCCGGCTTCGCCGACGCGGTCGACCCCCACAACTTCTTCCTCCAGGCCGGTTCGGCGGCCGGGGTCCTCGGGCTGGCCGGCGCCGCGATGCTGGTCGTGCTGGCGCTGTGGAGCTACTGGATCGCGGGCTGGCGGCGGATGTCGGAGGACCCGCCGTACTGGGCGATGGCCGCCGCGCTCGCGGCGGCGATGATCGGCTACCTGTTCATCAGCAACTTCCAGAACGTGCTCTGGGACCGCAACATCTGGGTCGGCTTCGCGCTGATGACCTGGGCCTGCGCGGCCTTCCCCGGCGGCGCGGCGGCGGCCGGCGAGGGTCCCGCGCACTGATCGGCTCGGGGGGCTCGGCCACGGCGGCGGCGGCAGCGCGATGAGCGCGATCGGCGAAGGCGATCGCTGGCTGCGCGGCCCGCTCGCCGGCGACTACGACGTCGACGGCGTCTGGCTCGCCCGCGCCCGCGGCCTCGCGCTGGCGGGCGCGGCGTTGGCGCTCGCGATGAGCGCCCGCAAGGCGATCGGCCCGCTCTCGATCGCGGACCTGTTCCTGATCGCCGCCGTGCTGCTGCTGCTGCCGCGCTTCGAGCTGAGGCCGGCCCGGCGCTTCTGGCTCCCGGCGCTGGCGCTGGCGCTGATCGCGGTCGGGGGCGTGATCGGGAGCTTCGCCGTCTCGGGCTCGGAGGTCGCCGACAGCGCCGGCCAGCTGGTCCGCTTCACGCTCGCCTCGTTCGGGGCGCTGCTGCTGGTCGCCTGCTGGCGGCCGAGCATCGAGTCGATCAGGGCGTTCGGCTGGCTCTGGGTGGCGGGCGGGATCGTCAGCGCGTCGGTGGCGCTCGTGTTCCCCGACTACCACGTCGTCTTCGGGCGGCCCTCGGGCCTGACCCCCAACCCGAACCATCTGGCGATGATCTCGATGATCCTGTTCGGCGTCGCGCTCGGCCTCACCGCCTCGGCGCGGCGCCCGCTCGCGGTCTGGCCGGGGATCGCCGCGGCGGCGATCCTGCTCGCCGCGATCGACGTCAGCGGGTCGCGGGCCGGCCTCGGGGCCGCGGCGATCGTCGCGATCCTCGTCCTCGCGGCCGCCCGGGGCCGGATCATCGCCGGGGCGCGGAGGCACGCCTTCGCGGCGGTCGCGGTGGTGATCGTGGTCGTCGCCGCGGCGGTGGCGGGGCTGGCCGTCTCCGGCTCGCTCGCCGGCGGCACGAGCGCCTTCGATCGGCTGCTCGGCGAGAGCAAGGCGGCGAGCAGGGACGCAGCCTACAGCGACCGGAACCGCGACGTTCGCAACGACCGGGCGTTGACGACGTTCAAGGCGGAGCCGCTGACCGGCGCCGGCTTCGCCGACGTGCTCGAGGCCCACAACATCTTCCTCCAGGCCGGATCGGCGGCCGGGGTCCTCGGGCTGGCCGGCGCCGCGATGCTGGTCGTGCTGGCGCTGTGGAGCTACTGGATCGCGGGCTGGCGGCGGATGTCGGAGGACCCGCCGTACTGGGCGATGGCCGCCGCGCTCGCGGCGGCGATGATCGGCTACCTGTTCATCAGCAACTTCCAGAACGTGCTCTGGGACCGCAACATCTGGGTCGGCTTCGCGCTGATGACCTGGGCCTGCGCGGCCTTCCCCGGCGGCGCGGCGGCGGCCGGCGAGGGTCCCGCGCACTGATCGGCTCGGGGGGCTCGGCCACGGCGGCGGCGGCAGCGCGATGAGCGCGATCGGCGAAGGCGATCGCTGGCTGCGCGGCCCGCTCGCCGGCGACTACGACGTCGACGGCGTCTGGCTCGCCCGCGCCCGCGGCCTCGCGCTGGCGGGCGCGGCGTTGGCGCTCGCGATGAGCGCCCGCAAGGCGATCGGCCCGCTCTCGATCGCGGACCTGTTCCTGATCGCCGCCGTGCTGCTGCTGCTGCCGCGCTTCGAGCTGAGGCCGGCCCGGCGCTTCTGGCTCCCGGCGCTGGCGCTGGCGCTGATCGCGGTCGGGGGCGTGATCGGGAGCTTCGCCGTCTCGGGCTCGGAGGTCGCCGACAGCGCCGGCCAGCTGGTCCGCTTCACGCTCGCCTCGTTCGGGGCGCTGCTGCTGGTCGCCTGCTGGCGGCCGAGCATCGAGTCGATCAGGGCGTTCGGCTGGCTCTGGGTGGCGGGCGGGATCGTCAGCGCGTCGGTGGCGCTCGTGTTCCCCGACTACCACGTCGTCTTCGGGCGGCCCTCGGGCCTGACCCCCAACCCGAACCATCTGGCGATGATCTCGATGATCCTGTTCGGCGTCGCGCTCGGCCTCACCGCCTCGGCGCGGCGCCCGCTCGCGGTCTGGCCGGGGATCGCCGCGGCGGCGATCCTGCTCGCCGCGATCGACGTCAGCGGGTCGCGGGCCGGCCTCGGGGCCGCGGCGATCGTCGCGATCCTCGTC
>CAZCFA010000071.1:0-14512 GCA_964497825.1 uncultured Conexibacter sp. | reverse complement strand
CCGCCGCGGCGGCGTCGGCGAGCTCGTCCTCGGAGCGGGCGACGAGCAGCACCTGCGCGCCCGCCTCGCAGAGCATCCGCGCGGTCGCGCGGCCGATCCCGCGGCCGGCGCCGGTGACGACGCAGGCCCGCCCGGCGATCCCGAGGTCCATCAGGCGGCGCGGGTCCGGGTCTCGATCTCGACCGGCCCGGCGAGCGTGCGGTGGACCGGGCACTTGCCGGCGATCACCTCGATCCGCTCGGCCTGCTCGGCGCTGAGCCCGGCGGGAAGCGTCAGCTCGACGACGAAGCGGGCGGTCGCGCCCGCCTTCGGCGCGCCCGCGAGCTCGGCCGCGACCTCGAGGCCGCTGACGTCCCATCCCTTGCGGCCCGCGTACATGCCGATCGTGATCGCGACGCAGGAGGCGAGCGCAGCGGTCAGCAGCCGCGTCGGCGAGGGGCCGGCGTCGGTGCCGCCGGCCTCGGTCGGCTCGTCGACGATCAGCGCGTGGCCGTCGACCTCGACCTCGTGCTTGTGGCCGGAGATCCGGCGCGCGACGGCCCGCATCAGCCGTCCCCCGGCGCCTTCGCCTCGCCGCCGCGGCCGGCGAACAGGACCGGGTCGTCGACGTCGGCGAAGCGGGCCATCGCGTAGACGAGGTCGGCGCCGCGGTTGAGGTGGGCGAGCAGGTGCGGGGAGGCGAGCTCGCCGGCCTCGGCGAGCGCGGCGACGCGGCGCTCGGCGCGGCGCAGCGTCGCCCGCGCCAGGTCGAGCTGGGCGGAAAGCGGCGCGCCGCCGGGGATCACAAACTTCGGCGGCAGCTCGACCCGGTCCATGTAGCGGTCGATCGCCGGCTCGAGCGCGGCGACCATCGCCTCGGTGACGCGGCTGATCCCGTCCTCGAGCCGCTCCGAGGCGTCCGGGGCCGCGGCGAGCTCGGCGCCGGCGATGAACAGGTCGCGCTGCAGCTCGAGCAGGTCGGCGGCGAGCTCGGCGCCGGCCGGGTCGGCGCCGTGGCAGAGGCTGCGGGCCACGCCGAGCGCCGAGTTGGCCTCGTCGATCGCGCCGTAGGCCTCGATCCGCCGGTCCGACTTCGGTCGCCGGCCGCCGTACCAGAGGCCGGTCGTGCCGTCGTCGCCCTTGCGTGTGTAGATCTTCACGTCAGCGGATTGAAGACGATCCCGGTCAGCAGCTTGGGGAAGAAGAAGGTCGACTTCGGCGGCATCGTCTCGCCCGCGCCGGCAACCGCGCGGACCTGCTCGATCGGGGTCGGGCGGAGGAAGAAGGCGGCGTCGGCCTCGCCGTCGCCGACCCGCCGCAGCGTCTCGTCGAAATCGGAGCAGTAGGAGAGGCCGCGCTTGGCGGCGATGTCGCCGTCGCTCATCCCGAGCGGGCCCTTGAGGATCAGCGCCTCGAGCGCGGCGGCGTCGAGCGCGCGGTAGGCGTCGGAGGCGGCGGGGAGCGCCTCGATCAGCGGCTCGGCCGACTTGAGCCGCAGCCGGAACGGCTGCTTGCGCTCGGCGTCGAGGTAGCCGAAGGCGATCTCGGCGTAGCCGCGGTCGGGAACGAGCTCGGCCGCCTCGACCGGCTCGAGGTCGAACAGGTCGAGCAGCGTCCGCCGCAGGCTCTCGTGCTGGGCGCCGTCGAGGCCGTGCAGCAGGCGATTGGTGGCGAGCACGCTGAGGCCCGGGTCCTCGAGCGAGACCAGGCAGGCGAGCGTGTAGCGGTGGCCGCCGACCGTGTCGCCGATCTCGTCGGCGTAGGTGCGGGCGGTCTCGTAGCGGTGGTGGCCGTCGGCGATCAGCAGCTCGGCGCCGTCGAGCAGCTCGGCGAGGCCCTCGTGCAGCTCGGTGTCGGCGACCGACCAGGCGCGGTGCACGGTGCCGTCGCCGTCGTTGACCTCGCAGAACGGCTTGGCGCCGGCGATCGCCGGCGCGATCAGGCTCCAGGCGTCGCCGGGGTGGAGGACGAAGATCGGCGACAGGTTGTGCCTGGTCGCGCGGGTCAACTCGAGCCGGTCGAGCTTCGGGCCGGGCTGGGTCCGCTCGTGCGGGCGCACGAGCCCGGGGCCGTAGTCGGTGACGGCGATCCGCGCGAGGAAGCCGCGGCGGCAGCGGCGCTCGCCGTCGCCGTCGGTGTAGTCCTGCTCGTAGGCCCAGATCGTCGGCTCCCGGTCGGCGACGAGCGTGCCGTCGTCGAGCCAGGCCTCGAGCACCTCGGCGGCGTGGACGTAGATATCGGAGCCGTCGTCGGTGCGCGGCAGGTCGAGCTTGACGACGTTGCGGTTCGAGTCGGCGAGCAGCAGCGCCCGCTCGCGGTCGTCGATGACGTCGTAGGGCGGCGCGGTGACGTCGGCGATCGCGACCAGGGCGGGGTCGTAGTGGACGGCGTGGATGGGTCGGACCTCTGCCATGCGGGCTGCCTGCAAGATATCTCCCAGCGGCCGCGGTTCCATCCGAGCGCGCTGCGAACGTGCGTTCCCATGAGACACGAAGAGACATATCCGCTCGAGTACGTGACGGGGCTGGCGGAGTTCGAGCGCCTCGCCGCCGACCCGTCGTTCCTCGCGTTCATCGGCCTGATCGACGACGAGGGCACCCACCGCCGCCACGACACGGTCGAGCTCGCGACCGGCGACGCCGACGACGCCGCGCTCGCCGCGCACTGGCTGCGCCGGCTCAGCGGCGCCCGCGTCGGCTACTCGCTCGACGTCGGCCCCGGCGACGACGTCGTCGACAACGTCCGCGCCTGGTCGCGCCGTCTCGGCATCGATCACGAGCGCCTGCGCCTGCGCCGCCGCCGCTTCGACCAGCTCGGACCGCGGGCGTTCGAGCCGGCGCCGGACGGCGTGATCACGATCCGCACCACCGATCCGGTGCTGCAGATCCGGATGCAGGCCTGGATCGACAAGGCCCGAGCGAACCTGGTCCGTGCCGCGACCTGAGGCCGGAGCCGAAGCCGATGGTTCGCCCGGGCCTCAGCGGGCGAAGGCGCCGGCTACGGTTGAAGCCAGGCCCGCGCGTTCGCCGCTCGCGCGGCGACTAAGCTGATCGCCACGCGGGGCGTGGCGCAGCCTGGTAGCGCGCGGCCTTTGGGTGGCCGAGGTCCCCGGTTCAAATCCGGGCGCCCCGATCTGAGCAGGCGAGCCGCCCTCGCCTGGGCGGGCCCGCGCTCCGTGCCGCCGGCTCCCCGTCGAACCGCGAAGCCGCAGTAGCTGGTCGCCCCGGCGGCGCCGAAATCCCGCTTGCGCCTGCGCCGTCGCGGTCGACAGGAACCGCGCCGGCAGGTAAGAATTGGGGCCTGATGCGCGCGGCTTACAGGGAGGGGCTCGCGCACCGCCGAGCCCCCGAGGTCGGCGACCCGTCCCCGGCGGGAGCGCCGTGATGGCGGCCGAGGGCAACGCCGGCCGTCTCGGTTGGCGGCAGCTGCTCGCCGTCCGCAGCGCCGACTTCTACGCGATGACCGACACGGCGCTGGCGAAGAAGATCGGCGGCGCCCTCTGGCTCAGCGGCGCGACGATCGCGCTGCTGCTGTTTCCGCTGGCGCCGCTCGATCAGTCGCCGCTCGGCGACTGGGGCTGGCTCGTCGGCGCGCTGATTGTTCTGTCCGCCTACGGCGTCGGGATCCGGATGCTGTGGTTCGGCGACGCGATCACGATGAACGAGGTCCTCGCGCTCAACTACCTCGCGGTCGCCGCGATCGCGGTGCTGAAGTGGCTTTACGGCGCCTTCGCTCCCTACACCGAGCTGCTCGCGGTGCCGCTGCTGTACACGGCGGCCGCGCACCCGCCGCGCCGGGCGCTCGCGTTCATCGCCGTCACCGGGCTTGCCCTGGCCTCGCCGCTGCTCTACGACGCCGCGCAGACCGTCTCGGTGCCGCTCGCCCGGTTCCTGCTCTGGAGCGGCCTCGCGGTCGCGGTGACGATCTACACCGCCACGATTCGGGTCGAGCGCCAGGGGCTGCTCGAGCTCAGCGATGAGGCGCGCAGCGAGGCCCGCCTCGATCCGCTCACGGGCCTCGGCAACAGGCGCGCCTTCGACGAGACGCTGGCCGTGGCCGCGCTGCGCTCGAGCCGCACCCACACCGACCTCAGCGTGATCGTCGCCGATCTCGATTCGTTCAAGGCGATCAACGACCGCTACGGGCTGCCCGCCGGCGACCGCTGCCTGCGCGAGGTCGCGCGGACGATCGACGAGACGGTGCGCCGCCCCGACGCTTGCTTCCGCTGGGGCGGGGACGAGTTCGTCGTCGTCGCCGACGTCGACCAGGCCGGCGCCGACCGGCTCGCCGAGCGGCTCGGCCGCGCCGTCGGCGACCGTTGCCGGCGCCCCGACGGAACGCCGGTGACGCTGCACGTCGGCACCGCCCAGCTCGGCGCCAGCGGCGCCGACCCGGCGACGCTGCTGGTCGAGGCGAGCGCCGCGCTGAAGACGCCGGGAAGCTCGTCGCAGCGGCTGGCGCGACGCCCGGTCCGCTGATCCGGCGCCGTCAGGCGTCGCGCTCGATCACGACCTCGCAGCGATCGACCGACTGGCGGCTGCCCGGCGTATCGCCCGCAGGCATCCGCTCGAAGATCCGGTCGGCCTCGTGCATGTCCTGCTCGTCGGCGAAGAACGCGATGAACAGGGCGGTGCCCTGGTCGGCGTCGTAGAGCATCCTCATCCCGGTCGCCTTGACGCCCGGCGGCGGCCCGTCGCTGGCCTCGACCTGAGCGCGGACGTCGGCGACGGTCTCGTCGGTCACTCCCGTGAACCGGACCGCTCTCGCATGCATGGGACTCCTCTCGTCGGTGGCTTGAGCAACACGGGTTCCCTCGCACGGATCGATGTAATCGGATGCTCACGATGAGAGGCCCGATACGGCGGGTGGGGCTCGAACCCACAAGTCCTTGCGGACAGCGCCTTTTGAGGGCGCCCTGTTTACCAGTTTCAGCACCGCCGCTTGCCGTCCCATTCTGCCCGTACCGTGGTCGTCATGTGCGGCCGCTTCACCCTGACCGACCCGAGCCCGCGGCGGCTGACCGCCCGCTTCGACCTCGACGGCAGCTTCGAGATCGATGAGCGGCCGCGCTTCAACATCGCCCCGACCGACCCCGTGATCGCGATCCGGCGGACCGAGGAGGCGAAGCTGCAGGCGGGGCGGTTGCGATGGGGGCTGCTGCCGGGCCCGTGGGCGACGAAGCGGGGCCAGCGGCCGCTGATCAACGCCCGGGCGGAGACCGTCGCCAGCCAGCCCGCGTTCAAGGAGTCGTTCGCGCGGCGGCGCTGCCTGATCCCCGCCGACGGCTTCTACGAGTGGCGCCGCGACCCGGGCGGCAAGCGACCGATCTGGTTCAGCCCGCCGGGCGGCGAGCTGTTCGCTTTCGCCGGGATCTGGGCCCGGCTCGAGCCCGAGGACGGCGAGCCGGTGACGAGCTGCGCGCTTCTGACCTGCGCGCCGAACGCCGTCGTCGGCGCCGTCCACGACCGGATGCCGGTCGTGCTCAGCCGCGAGGCGGAGCGGGCCTGGGTCGATCCCGGCGCCGAGCCCGGCGACCTGCTGCCGCTGCTGGTGCCGGCGCCCGAGGAGCTGCTGGTCGCGCGCGAGGTCGGCGACGCGGTCAACGACGTCCGCGAGGACGGCCCGCACCTGCTGGAGCCGCCGATGCAGCTGTTCTGAGCGGGATCCCGCGGACGGGTCGGCTGATCGCTTCTCGAATCGGATCTCAGATGCCTCCCAGCCCCTGCGCCTGGGCCGCAAGCCCGCCGGTTCGCGATCCGGCGGGTCCGCGCTATTGTCAACGCAGGGCGCTCCAGCGATGAGCACGGGCGCTCCTCCATAACCAGCGAACCGGCCGCGCTGCTCGCAACGGGCGACACGGTCTCCAGGCGCCGAGAGCGAGGAGACGATGTCGTGCCCGAGTGCAACGTTTCGACCCTGTCCAGCGACGGCCGAGCGCAGGCGCGCCGCGACGCGGCCCTGCTGCGGACCTATGCCAGAACCGGCGATCCGGCGCTGAGGCGCAGGCTCGTCGAGAGCTTCCAGCCGCTGGCGAGGTCGCTGGCCGCGCGCTACTACAGCGGCGGTGAGCCGATGGAGGACCTCGTACAGGTCGCGAACGTCGGCCTGATCAAGGCCATCGATGGGTTCGATCCGAAGATCGGCAGGAGCTTCGCCGCCTATGCCGCGCCGACGATCCTCGGCGAGCTTCGCCACTACTTCCGCGACCACACCTGGGCCGTCCGGCTGCCCCGCCGCCTGCAGGAGCGGGCGATGCGGATCGCCGCGGTCAACGACGAGATCCGCGCGCAAGAGCAGCGGACGCCGAGCGCCGCCGAGGTGGCCGCGCGATGCGGGCTCAGCGAGGCGGAGGTCGTCGAGGCGATGGTCGCCGACGGCGCCCGCCGCACCGCCTCGCTCGATCGCCCGGCCGGCCGCGACGAGCACCGATCGGCGCCGCTCGTCGAGATGATCAACGGCGAGGAGGCCGGCTACGATCGGATCGAGGCCGACGATGCGGCGGCATCGGCGCCGCTGCTGCCGCGCGAGCGGCAGGTGCTCGAGCTCCGGTTCCGTTGCGAGATGACCCAGCGGCAGGTCGGACGGGAGCTCGGGATCTCGCAGATGCAGGTCTCGCGCCTGCAGCGCTCGGCGTTGCTGAAGCTGCTGGCCGCGGTGCGCGGTGACCAGGAACCCGGCCGCGCCGAGCCCGTGGGTGCTTAGCGGCGCCGACGCGGGAGCGCGGCGTGAAGGGACGGCCCCGCTCAGGGGCCCGCCGATGCCTCGAGCAGCAGGACCTCGACGAGGATGTCCTGGCCCTGATCGAACTGGGGGAGCGCGCAACGCACCTGCCGTCCCGTGTGCTTCTCCACCAGCTCGCGCAGTCGCGGGCGCATCGTCTCGTGGAACGTCAGTCGCGCGTTTCCGGCGAGCCCCGAGTTTGCCGCTCGGGCCAGGGTCCGCTCCGCAGTGGACATCACGCCGGACATGATCACGAGGACGTAGTCGGGTTCCACGTAGCAGGTGATCTGCTCGGGACCGTGTCCTGACGATGCCGCGAGCAGCTTCGCGAACTCGCCGGCGATCGCCGCCTCGGCGCTCGCATCCTCAGGGGACTCCGGGTGGACCCGCACCGCGAGGATCATACGGTCGGCGTTACGGTCGCTCGGCGGTTCGGTGCGAGTGATCAGCGCCTACGTTCGGCGGCCGCCGCGGCGGGCGATTCCCCGTAGCCGTCGTCCGCGCCCGAGCGACCGTGCCGTCAGCAGGGATCGTGCTCCGGCTCAGGTTCGATCGGATCGGCGAGGACGAACACCTCCACGGCGTAATCGGGGAGCACGGAGTGATCGCTCATGAACGCCTTTACGGGCCTTCCGGTCGCCTCCTCGACGAGCTCGACCAGCCGGTCGCAGACGGCGTCCTGGAAGCCGTGGCGCATCCGTTCCACCATCTCCTCCTCGCCGTGCTCGACGAGCGTCGTCTCAACGGTGGTCAGCGAGTCCTCGAGCAACACGGCCACGAAGTTCCGGTCGAAGATCGTCCGGGCCTTCGTCGGCCCGCGCCCGAACTGCTCCTTGTAGATCGTCACGACGCCACGCGAGATCCGCGTCCCCGTGCTCTGGGTTGCCCCCTCCATGGATCGGGAGGATAGGACTCGATCGGGGCCGGTCAAGTCACGCCGCCAGCCTGAAGACCTCGACCTCGTAGACGGGGTCGACCGACATGATGCTGAGAAAGCTCGTCACGCGCCTCCCCGTGGCGCGCTCGACGATCGCCTCGAAGGTCGGTCCGATCGCCAGGTGAAAGCTCTCGCGCACCGCCTTGACAGCGTCGCCGTTTCCGGCGTCCAGCAGCGTTTGCTCCGACCGGGTCAGCTCGACGTCGATGACCACCACCACGAGGTCGTCCACCACCACCGTCCGCGCGGCTCTGGTGCCGGTCCCATAAGCCCGGTCCTGCACCGCCAGGATCCCGTTGGCTATCTCCGCTCCCGTGTCCATGCCGTACTCGGGCTTCGACGTTTGCCCCTGCCCTCCCAGGCGCAAGGCAATCGCGGATCGAGGTCATCGCCTCGATCCGGTCACTGCCCCACCGGCGGCTTCCGGCTCCGCCTTCAGCGGCGAGCCGCCGCAGGTGCGCTAGATCGCGGGGCTGACCTGCCCGCCGTCGGCCCAGCCGTCGTCGTCGCGACGGGCGTAGGCCGGCTCGCCGGGGGGCGGGGGCGGCGGATCGTCGCCGGCGGGCGCTTCCTCGCGCGTTGCGCCGGGCGGCGGCGCGGCATCGCCGGGGCCGCTCCGGCCGCCGATCGGACGCTCCTCCTCGACGTTCCAGGCCTGGTTGAAGCCGATCATCGCGACGACGATCAAGAGCAGCTGCACCGGGATCACGACGAGCGTCAGCACGCCGAGCAGATCGGGCGGCAGCGCCGGGTCGCTGAGCCCGGTCTTGGCGCGGGCGAACCAGCCGTCGGCGGCGACGGCGGCGAAGATCGCCATCAGGATCGCCATCGCCGAGGCGACCGGCAGCACCCCGCGCTGCCAGCGCGCGGCCACCAGCACCGCGAACAGCACGTAGAGCCCGGCCCACACCAGCGTCATCACCCCGACGCTCGTGCTCTGCAGCCGCTCCCAGCCGCCGATCGTGATGATCGCCAGCAGCAGCGCCGAGATGATCAGGACGAAGGCGACGATCGCCTTCATCGTCTTCGACTCGGCCTTCTCGCGGTTCGGGTGCCAGAGCTCGTAGCCCTCCCGAACCTGCACTCCCGTCGCCACGGGATAAGCATATGCGCTGCACCGGCCGCCCGCAGGCGGCTTGTCGGCGATCGGCGAAAGCGGGGCAGCCAGGACTCGAACCTGGAATCGCCGGTTTTGGAGACCGGAGCCTTATCCAGTTTGGCCACTGCCCCTCGAAGCGGCGCCGATGGTAGCGCCGCAGTGCGGACGAGAGGACTCGAACCTCCAAGGGCATCAAGCGCCCACCAGGGCCTAAGCCTGGCGCGTCTGCCAATTCCGCCACGTCCGCGCGGGCGCGCTCAAAGTTAGCGCGGAGGGCCGGATTAGGCTGTCGGGAGGTTGTCCGCCCAGGCGCCCCGTCCGAGCCGCCCGAAGCTCATCCTCGCCCGCACCTGGGCGCTGGTCTGGAACGTGCTCGACGGGCTCGGCGCGCACCGGGCCTCGCAGTACGCGGCGGCGATCTCCTACTACGCGCTGCTCTCGATCTTTCCGGCCGCGATCGTGCTGGCGGCGGTCGCCGGCTACGCGCTCGACGAGCCGGGCGCGCGCCAGGACGTGATCGACTTCCTGTTCCGCGAGCTGCCGCTCAGCGACGACGAGCAGGGCCGCAGCGACATCGAGAGCCTCGTCCGCGGCGTCAGCAGCCACTACGGGACGATCGGCGTGCTCGGCCTGTTCGGCCTCCTGTTCTCGGCCAGCGCCCTGCTCAGCTCGGCCCGGCTCGCGATCGACGCGATCTTCGGTGGCCGGGTCTCGCGCGGCTACCTTCGCGGCAAGGCCCTCGACCTCGGGCTCGTCGTCAGCCTCGGCGCGCTGCTCTTGCTCTCGTTCGCGGCGACGCTGCTGGCGCGGATCGAACCCGACCTCGGCGGCGCCCTCGACGTGATCGAAGCGATCGTCAGCTTCGGCTACATGATCGTGCCGGCGCTGCTGACCGCGTTCGTGTTCGCCGTCGCCTACATCAGGCTGCCGGTCCATCGCCAGCGGCTGCGCGACGTCTGGCTCGGCGTTCTCGTCGCCACCGGCGGCATCGAGCTGCTCAAGCTCGGCTTCTCGGCGTTCGTCACCAGCGTCGCCGACTACAGCTCGGTCTACGGCTCGCTGGGGACGGTGATCGCCTTCATGGTCTTCACCTACCTGGCCGCGATCGTGTTCCTGGTCGGGGCCGAGGTCGCGCGCCTGTGGCCGAGCGTCCGCGCCGGCGAGCACGACCCCGGCGACGGGTCCGGCCCGTCGTTCGGCGAGCAGCTGCTCGACTTCGGCAAGAGCCTGGTCCGGCGCAACCCCAGCGACGAGCACGAGCTGCCGCGCGGGTAGCCGCGCGGGCGGGGGCCGCCCCATGTCCGCGCCGGCCACCGGTAGCGGGGCATCGTGGCCGCCTCACCTCCGCGCCCGCCGTCCATCGCGCGGGTAGCGTGGCCGCCTCATGTCCGCGCCCGCCACCGCCGACAGCGGCTCCCGTCGCCTGATCCTCACCGTCGCGATCGGCGCGATCGCGCTCGAGACATCGTTGCTCGGCCTCGTCGCCCCGCTGCTGCCGGAGATCGAGGAGCGTACGGGAGCCGGCGACGCGACGCTCGGGCTCGCGCTCGCCGCCTACGCGATCCCGATCGTCCTGACCTCGGTCCCGGTCGGGCGCCTGGCCGACCGGATCGGCCGGCGGCCGCTGCTGCTCGGCGGGCTCGTCCTCACCGGCGTCGGCTCGCTGCTGATCGCCTACTCGGAGTCGCTGGTGCTGCTGCTGGTGGGGCGCGCGGTGCAGGGCGCGGGCTCGACCGCGAGCTGGGTCGCGGCGCTGACCGTGGTCTCCGACCTCGCCCGCCCCGGCCGCAAGGGCGAGGCGATCGGCTTCGCGCTCGCCGCCAACAGCATCGGTGGCATCGGCGGCCCGGCGCTCGGCGGCGTGGTCGGCGGCCAGCTCTCGTTCGAGGCGCCGTTCTTGCTCGTCACCGCGATCGCCGCCGGCATGTTCGCGCTCGGCTATGCGGTGCTCCCGCGCGGGCGGCCCGCCGCCGAGATCGCGCAGCCGGTTGCCGCCGGCGGCACGGTCGCGGCGCTGCTGCGCCCGGCGGTGCTCGTGCCCGCCTCACTGACCGTCGCCGGCGCCGCCTTCCTCGGCGCGATCGACTTCAGCGTGCCGCTCGACCTCGACCGGCGGCTCGGCACCGGGGCGACCGTGATCGGCCTGCTGTTCGCGGCCGCCGCCGGGCTCGACGCGATCGCGGCACCGGTGGCGGGCGCGGCCGGCGACCGGCGCGGTCGCCCGCCGATCGCGATGCTCGGCGTCGCGATCATCGCTGCCTCCGGCGTGCTGCTCGCGACGCTCGGCACGCTCGCCGGCGCCGCCGCGGCGCTGATCATCTTCGGCCTCGGCCAGAGCGTGCTGTTCGGCGGCACCGTCCCCTGGTTCGAGGAGACCTTCGCCCAGGTCAACCGCGGCCTCGCCTACGGCGGCCTCAACCTCGTCTACTCGCTCGGCTACACGGTCGGGCCGCTGGTCGCGGGCGGGCTGCTCGCGGTCGCCGGCGCCGACGCCGTCTACCTGGCGATGACCGCGGTCTGCCTCGCCGCCGCGGCGATGCTGGTCGGTCGACGCCGCGAGGCGCAGCCCTGAGCCTGGTCGAGGTCAGCGTGCCCTTCCACGGCGTGATCCGGCCGCGGCCGACGGCGCATTCGGTGGCCGAGAGCGGGTGACGGGGCTCGAACCCGTTCTTCAAGCTTGGAAGGCTTGCGTGCAACCGGTAACACTTCACCCGCGATGGGGCGATTCTAGGACGGGTGCCTGAAGGCCGCCGGCGCGAGTCGCGCCGGCGGCCACCCTGCTGGCGGCCGGTGCGGCCCGGCCCCGGATCTGAGGTCGCGGCGCCACGCCGCCGGGCTCGGTCCGGCATCATCCGTTCCGCCACGGGGCGTGGCGCAGCCTGGTAGCGCATTCGACTGGGGGTCGAAAGGTCGCTGGTTCAAATCCAGTCGCCCCGATTGATCAAGGTTCGCCCCGCTTGGCGGACTCCGCGCGGCGGGCCGGGCCGTGCTCGAACTCGTCCACCGGGGAGCATCTACTGGCCGCTGAGCTGACGCACGTCCTCGCGGCGTCCGCGGAGCGCCGCCGCTGGTCAGGGCTCGGAGCCGAGGATGGCGCCGGGTGATGGCACCGACTCGATCCCGTCACCGCGGGGTCAAGCCCCCGCTCGCCATGGTCATCGCTTCGAGCCGCCGGAAATCCCGGCGGTGACCGGCACGAGACCGCCGCGGTGGGGCGGTCAGCCGCCGGTGGGAGCGAGCTCGGCCTCGATCTCGTGGATGGCCTGAGCTGGCAGTCCGATCGCTTCCGCGTGCTCGCCGACGCGCTCGGGATCGGCGGCCTCGTAGACGCAGTAGGCCGTGAGGCCGGCGTCGGTGCGGACGACGTGGGTGTGCACCCAGCCGATATCGGGAAAGCGCTCTTCGCGAATCCGGGTCGCGCGTTCGACGACCTCGTCGAGCTCCTCGCGGGTGACATCGCCGACGGCACGCTCGATCAGGTATCTGGGCACGCAGCGAGTGTGACAGTTCCCGCGATGACGTCAAACGCTCGCTCAAACGCCGGCCCGGTTTGATCGTTCGAGTCAACCACCGAGGAGGACTCGATGCCATATGTAAACGCAAAGGTCATGGCCGACGTGCTCACCCCGGAGCAGAAGATCGAGGTGGCGCAGGGGATCACCGAGGCATTCGTCGCCGTTGCCGGAGAGCCCGTGCGTGCTGTCACGATCGTCACGATCGAGGAGGTCGATAGCGGCGCGTGGATGATGGGCGGCGAGGCGCTGACCACCGAAGGCGTGCAGGACCTGCTCGCGAGCGCGCCTGCTCAGGTGGGCTGAGCCCGGCGGAATCGACCGGCGCACCGTCGACCGGAAGTACGATCAGCACGACTCTTGAAGCTCAAGATCCACCTGCTGGGCGTACCCCGGATCGAGCGCGACGGTGCGCCGGTCCCTCCGCCGCGGGGGAACAAGGCGTGGGGCTTGCTCGCCTATCTCATCCTTGGTGAGGGCAGCGTTTCCCGCAGCGAGCTCACGCGGCTGCTCTTCCCGGGGGCGGCCGACCCGCTGGCGGCGCTGCGCTGGAATCTTGTCGAGTTGCGGCGGTCACTCGGTGAACCGGGGTCACTGCGCGGCGACCCGCTGTCCTTCATTCCCGGCCCGCGAGCCTGGATCGATGCGTTGGCGCTGACCGGGGCGGATACCCCCACCGCGGATGTCGATCTGGCCGAGGGCGAGCTTCTCGAGGGCATGCACTTCGCCTCGGCCCCGGAGTTTGCGACCTGGCTCTCCGTGCAGCGCGCCTACCTCGGCGGTGCCTGCCAGGACTTCTTGCGAGAGGCGGCGCTCGAGTGCCGGGCCTCCGGTGAGTATGTCGACGCGACCATGCTGGCCCGTCGCGCCGTCGCGATCGACCCGCTCGATCAAGCGTGCCAGGAGGTGCTGCTCCGGTGCCTGCTCCGCAGCGATGGCCCCTCCGCGGCGGAAGCTCAGCTCAGCGCCTACGCCACGCTCCTGCGGCGCGAGCTCGGCCTCGAGCCGGGTCCCGAGCTCGCCAGCGCGGCCCGGGGCGGCGCCGGGCCTGGGACCGCGGCGATCGGCGACCCGCAACTGGCCCGCGACCAGCTCGAAGCGGGTCGGGCTGCGATCGATGCCGGCGCGGTGGAGCCGGGAATCGAGTGTTTACGCCTGGCCTGCGCTGAGGCCGCCATCGGCAACGATCGCGCGCTGAGGGCGATCTGCCTGACCGAGCTCGGAACGGCATTGATCCATTCGCTCCGCGGCCGCGACGAGGAGGGCTCGGCGATCCTGCACGAAGCGCTCGCCGTCGCCGAGGAAGCTGATCAGCGCTCGGTTGCCGTAGCTGCGATGCGGGAGCTTGGATACGTCGACGTTCAGGCGGGTCGCAATGCCGCAGCCGGCAGATGGCTCGCCCGGGCGCTGCGCCTGTCGCGCGGCGACAGCGAGCGTTCCGGGGTGCTCGCGCTGCGGGGCATGCTGCTCTCCGATCGTGCCTACTACGACGCCGCGCTTCAGCTGCTCGCGGAGGCGGTCGCGGGCGCGGAGCGCAGTGGCGCGGCACGGCAAGCGGCGTTCGCGCTCTCGCTGATCGGCCGCGCACACCTGCTTCGCGGGGAGCTTGCGCCGGCGATCTCAGCGGTCGAGCGGTCGTTGGCGCTGGCGACCGAAGAGCGCTGGCAGTCGTTCCTACCGTGGCCCGAAGCGCTCGAGGGGGAGATCGCTACCCGCGAGGGCCGCTACGAGGATGCCGAGGAGCGCCTCGACCACGCCTTCAAGCTGAGCTGCTCGCTCGCGGACCCCTGCTGGGAGGCCGCCGCTGCCCGCGCCATGGCGCTGCTTCAGGTCGAGCTCGGCGATTCTCAGAAGGCGCGGGGGTGGCTGGAGGACGCGCGAACCCGGGTCAACCGCGTCTCCGACCCCTATCAATGGATGCACGGGTACGTGCTCGACGCGTGCGCCGACCTTGCCGTGCACACGGGCCATCCGCAGGCGCGCGCGGCAGCCCGCAGTCTCGAGACCCTCGCCGCGCGCGCCGGCATGCGCGAGTTCACGGCCCGTGCGCACGCCTACCGTGCCCGGCTCGGCGACCGCGGCGCGCTCGGCGCCGCGCGCAGCCTCGCCGACGCAATCGATAACCCCGCGCTCGACGAGTTGCTTCTCGAGGCCGCGCGAAGCTGACCCGGGCTCAGTCGCGCAAGAAACGGCTGTGTCGGCGCCACCGACCCGCCATCTCCGTCGTGCGCCAGGCCGGGCCGCGACGGCTCCGATCAGCCGGCC
>CAZCFA010000070.1:0-14625 GCA_964497825.1 uncultured Conexibacter sp. | reverse complement strand
CGCCTCGACCTGGGCGTCGTCGCCCGGCGGCGGGGTCGGCTCGCCGAGCCGGTCGAAGGCGCGCGCGAGCGCGGGGATCGTCACCTGCTCGTAGGTCTTGGCGACCTCGTCGCCGGTGGCGACGTCGGTGCCGGCCCGCTGCTGGCGGCGCTCGACCGCGGCGCTGATCCGGTCGCTCGCCTCGGTGCAGATCCGGTCGCCCTGGGCGATGAAGTCGGCCCGCGCGTCGTCGGCGCCGGTCGAGCCGGCGTCGCCGCCGCCGCAGCCGGCGGCGAGCGCCGCCGCCGCCAGCGCCGCCGCGGCGGCAGCAACGAAACGGGGGCGGCCTCGCGGCCGCCCCCGTTCGCTGCGATCGGTCATCTCCGCGGAGATCCGACCGGCCCCACTACTTGTTGTGGTGGTGGTGCTTCTTCTTGTGGTGCTTCTTCTTCTTCGACTTCTTCTGCTTGCACTTGCCCTCGTACGTGGCGTTCGTCGTCGGCGCGTCGCTGTAGAACGTCTTCGCCGCGTACGGCATCTTCTTGCTCTTGCAGACGCCGGTGATGTACTTGCCGGCCTTCACCGTCGTCTTGAAGTCCGAGATGCCACCGGCGAGCAGCTGCGGAATCGTGACGTCGAGGACCTTGCCGTACGGCTTCTTGGCCTTCTTCAGCTTGCCCACGAGGACGTTGGTGACCGGCAGGGTCAGCGCCTTCGAGTGCAGGTAGAGCTGGTTCTTGTCGGTGCCGTTCATCGCCGTCACCTGGACCGGGACCAGCGTCTGGCTCGAGCCGGGCGTCAGCGGGTCGTTGTCGACGGTCACGAAGGCGCCGGTCGGGCTCTTCACCGTCCGGGTCGAGTTGTCGACCTTGACGTTGCCGCCCTTGCTGACGATCGACTTCTTGCCGCAGACCGCGATCGCGGCGTCGGTCGTCGTGTTCTGCAGCTGCGCCTCGGTGCCCTTGCAGTTCGGCACCGCCTTCGGGTCGAACGACAGGTTCTTCGGGAAGCTGACGATCGTGCGGTCGGCGTCCGGCGGCTGATCGAGGTTGCCGCCCTTGTCCTCGGTGCGGATGTCGATCACCAGCTTGACCGGCTTCTTCTTCTTCTTGTCGAGCTTCGCGGGCTTGACGCTGCCGGTGATCGTCTGATCAGCCTGCGCGAAGCTCGCCATCACCAGGCTGGCCAGAGCCACCATGGCGATGATCATGTACTTCCTCATCGTTCCTCCTGGTCTCGGTCACTCTCGGAGTCAGGTCCGACCCCTCGATTCCCGTGGATATCGATCGGCGCCATGGCATCGGGTCGGGTGACCGTCCCCACGGGAGCCTCTCCTTCTCAACAATCGTATATCGCAGAAGTTTCGCTCGTGCCTGGGGCGCCGGCGCCTACGGCTGCGGATTGACGTGCAGGTAGTCGGTGTTCTGCTGCGGCGGGCCGCCGATCGAGCCCTGCGGGCCCTGCTGGCGGCAGGGCGGCGCCGGCACGTCGTCGGTGTTGAGGATGCCGAGTCCGCCCATCGCGTAGATCTGGGTCCGCTCGTAGAGGTCGGAGCTGAAGTCGCCGGGGCCGGTCAGCGTCGCGCTGAGCCCGCTCGAGCACTGCGCGGTGAGGAAGCCCTCGAGCCCCTTGGCGAGCTTGTTGTAGGCCTTGGGCTTGGTGTAGGCGTTGAGCCGCGTCGTCTTGTAGAGGCTCGGCGGCGAGGCGAGCACGCCCGGCCCCAGCGGCCCGGTCGCGCGCAGGTACTTGACCGGCTTGGTGAACCCGGTCGGGACGCTCTCGCCGTTCGCCGCCACCGCGACGTTGGCGAGGAACGCCGTCACCTCGTGCTTGTAGCGCTTGACCGTGTCGATCGTCGGGATCAGCTGGTCCATGAACTCGTCGACGCGCCCGAGCGCCGGCGGCAGCTCGTCGTCGAGCACGTCGCGCAGCGCGCCGAAGCCGCGCTGCGATCGGTCGATCACCGGCAGCAGGCCGGTGAAGAAGTGATCGAGCTTCGGCGACAGGTCCTTGAGCGCCAGCAGCGTGCCGCTGAGCTCGCGCGCCGACGGCCGCAGCTGGGTGACGAGCGGGTCGGTCTCGCCGGCGAACCGGTCGAGCCGCTTCAGGGTCAGCGACGACTCGTCGAGGAACGTCGGCAGGATCCGGAAGATCTCGCGGATCTGCTCGTCGCGGGCGGCGGTGGTCGAGAACACCGCCTCGGTGTTCTCGATCAGCGACCGCAGCTGGCCCGGGCGCTCCGAGAGGGCGTCGAAGGTCTGGCCGCCGTCGTCGACGAGCTGCTTGACCGCGAGCCGCTGCGTGTCGAGGATCCGCAGCAGGTCGTCGCCGCGCTCGGCGAAGCCCGGCAGGTTGCCGATCGCGGCGTTGAGGTCGACGCCGCGGCCGCGCAGCGCCACCGCGCCCTCCGCCATCCACTGCTGGAACGCCTCGCGGGTCGGCTCGTCGAAGGCGCGGAAGATCTCGTCGAGCTGGACCGCGTCGGAGACCTGCGCAGTCGCCAGCTCGCCGCCCTCGGGGATCGGCTCGGCGTCGGGGCTGCCCGGGGTCAGCTCGACGTAGGTCTCGCCGAGCAGCGTCTTCTGCCGCAGGATCGCCTTCGTGTCGGAGGGGATCGGCGCGTACTTGGGGTCGATCTCGATCGTCGCGTCGGCGAGGCCGTCGTCGGCGAGGTCGATCGCCTTCACCTTGCCGACCGAGACGCCGGAGATCCGCACGTCGGACTCGACCGCGAGCTGGGTCGCCTCGTCGAACTTCATGTCGACCCGGTAGCTCTCCGGCTTCAGCGGCACCGGGCCGCCGAAGGCGATCCAGAGGAACAGCAGCAGGCCGAAGCAGGACAGCGCGAAGCCCGCGGCGACCGCGATCCGTCCGAAGGTCGGTGCCTGGGTCTCCATCAGCCGCTCATGGCTCCGTCGTCGTCGTCGGGGCCAGGTTCGGGTCGGGCGCGGTCGTCGTCTCGCCGGTCGTCGTCGTGGTCGTCTCGCCGGTCGTCGTCGTCTCCTCCGGCGTCGTCGTCGACGTCGCGGCGTCGCCGCCGGGGGTCGCCGGCTGCTCCGGGGCCCGGTTCGGGCGGCCGCCGTCGTCCTCGCCGGATGAGCCCGAGCTCGACGGGCTGTCGGAGAAGCCCTCGCAGATCTGGCCGGTCGTCGGCAGCCTGATCAGCTGCCGCGCCGTCGCCACGTTGGGCCGCGTCGCGGTCACGTTGTCGGCGAGGATCGAGGTCAGGCAGGTGTACATCAGCAGGCCGCGGCGCATCGGCCCGAGGCCGTCCTGGTTGAGGAACAGCGAGTTCGTGTTGTGGTTCAGCCACGAGGCGTAGAACAGGTAGCCCTCGGGCTGGCCTTTGGGGTTGTATGCGAGCGCGTTCAGCACCCCGTTGAGCTCGGTCAGGCCGCCCTGGAGCGCGGTCGAGGACTGCTCGAGCGGCACCGAGGCGCGCTTGAGGTCGGTCACCGTCGGCGCCACCTGCTTGGTGAACGGCCGCACCTGGTCGCGGATCGCCGGCAGCGTCTTGCGGAAGAACGGGCGCGTCGCGCGCAGCGCCGGAGCGGTCGCCTCGGCCTGCGGGATCAGCGCCGTCAGCGCCGGCGTCAGCTGCTCGGAGAGGGTCGCCGACGCGTCGAGCGCGTTGCGGGTCTGCGCCAGCGCCCCCGGCAGCCCGCGCAGCGTCGCCCGGATCGACGACTCGGACTCGGCGAAGGCGCCGAAGACGCTGTTCTGCGAGCTGACGAAGTCGGCGAGCTGGGTGTCGGCCCGGCCGACCTGCTCGGCGATCAGCTTGAAGTTGGTGATGATCCGCCGCAGGTTCTGGCGGCGCTTCGCGAGCGCGCCGTTGACCTTGGCGATGTCCCGCGTCGTCGGGTAGATCCGCCGCAGCAGGTTGCCGAGGCGCTCGCTCTTCGCCGGCGTGCCGAGCGCCTCGGCGCCGCCGGCGAGCAGCAGCCGCAGGTAGGCGCGGGTGTCGCCGTCGAGCGATGCGAGGATCTGGTCGAAGTTGACGTTCGGGGCCGAGTTCGCCATCGGGATCGTCCAGCCCTCGGGGACCGTCGGCGCGTCGTCGGAGCCGGGGTCGACCTCGATCACCATGTCCTGCAGGCCGGTCCGCGGCCGCAGCAGCGCCGAGGCGTCCTCGTGGATCAGGTCGGCGTACTCGTTGTCGACCTGCATCGTCACCACCGCGACCCCGTCCTCGAGGTCGACGGCGGTGACGTCGCCGACCTTGACGCCGGAGATGTTGATCGTCTGGCCCTGACCCGGGGTGACCGCCTGCGCCGTCTGCAGCTCGGTCTTGAGCTCGAACCGGTCCTGGCCGAGGATCGGGAACCAGGAGGGCAGGGCGCTGGCCTGCTGGGAGAGGATCACGAACAGCGCCAGCAGGCCGATCGCCGCGAGCACGACCAGGGCGATGAAGTCGCGCGTGTATGTGCGCAGCGCCTTCCTCACGGGATCACCGCGTTCTTGCCGCCGTCGACGACCGGGTTCGGGGCGCCGATGCCGCCGAGCGGGCCGTTGAGGTCGGGCAGCTTCTGCGACTGGCAGTTGGCGTCGGTCCTGATCGGCGGCTTCTTCGAGGGCTTCAGCGGCTGCGTCCCGACCGGGGCGACGATCGTGTTGCCGTAGAGGACGTCGTCGCCGCCGGAGACGCCGGGGATCCCGGGCAGGCCGCCCGGCACCGGGGTCGAGACCTCGAGCGGGCCGCCGGCCGGCTGGATCCGCAGGAAGCCGCCGTTGCCGTCGAAGTTGGCGCCCTCGCCGGCCTCGGCCGCGAACCCGTAGAACAGCTCCTTGAAGTTGGTCGCGCCGGTCCCGAACTGGTCGTTGATGACGACGTCACCGGTCGGATCGAGCACGTTGGTTACGCAGTTGCTGAGCAGGCCGAGCTGCCGCAGCATCCCGGTCAGGCTGACGGTGCCGGCGGCGAGCGGCGGCGTCGCGATTCGCAGGTCGTGGGTGATGCCGCCGAGCTCCCCCTTGCGCAGCAGCAGCCGCGTCTGATCGAGCCACGGGTTGCCGACGCGGATCGTCGCCGGCAGCTGCTTGACGCCCGGCACCAGGGCCCGCGCCCAGGCCCGCAGCGGCGGGAACGTGGTGTTGATCTCGGCCAGCTGGCCCTGGGCGTCCTCGGCGAGCGGGGCGAGCTGGGCGAGCGTCTGCTCGAGGCTCCGCGACTCGGCGGCGAAGGCGCCGGTCGCGACGTTGAAGTTGGTGATCAGGTCGCGCAGGTCGCGCTCGCGGCCGGCGAGCTCGCCGAACACCCGGCCCAGCGAGTCGACCATCTTGCGCAGGTCGCCGGCCTGCTCCCCGAGCAGCGCCTCGCTGACCTGGGAGGAGCCCTTGCCGGCGCGGGCGCCGTAGATGAAGCTCTCGTTGATCGCCTCGGCGCCGGAGAGGTCGCGGGCGTCGGGGTCCTGGGTCGGGTCCGGCCGCCGCGGCTTGTCGTCGAGCGCCGAGCCGTAGCCCTCGAGCAGCCGCGCGAGGTTCTCGCGATCGGGCTTCTGCAGCGCCGTCAGCAGCTGGTCGAGCTGGACCGCGGTCGCGGTCTGCGTGACCGGGATGTCGCCGCCGTCGTCGAGCACCGGCGCGCTCGGGCTGCCCGGCCGCAGGTCGAGGAAGAAGTTGCCCTCGAGGAACAGCCGCGGCCGGATCGTGATCCGCGCGTCGGTGTGCAGCGGCAGCCCGTCATCGTCGACGGTGAAGGTCACCTTGGCGGCGTCGCCCTCGGGCTCGACGCTGGTCACCTTGCCGACGTTGACGCCGGCGATCCGCACCGGCGCGGTCTCGCGCAGCGTCGCCGGGTTGGCGAAGGTCGCGGTCGCCGTGTAGCCCTCCTCGGCCCACGGCAGCTTCTTCGTGTAGGCGAAGAAGCTGAGGATCAGGATCACGATCGCCGCCAGCACCCCGGTCTTGAAGAAGCTGAGGCCGAGCGGCGGGCGGTGGTAGATGCCCTCGTTGAAGTCGGTCGCGCCCGGCTTCGGGCGCCGTGGCTTGCGGCGCAGCAGGGCCATCAGCCGCCACCTCCGACCGCCGGGTTCTGGGACGGGATCTGCAGCGCCGTGTTGATCCCCTGGTTGCCGGGGACGTTGCCGATCGAGGTCCGGCCCGGCGTGTAGGGCTCGTTGCCGGCCTCGCACTCGCGGGTCTGGCCCGGCGCCGCCGTATTCGGGTACATGTTGATGTGGAGGAAGTTGCGCGGGTCGGTGCCGCCGCCGTTGGCCGGCGCCGAGGCCGGGCCGCCCTCGTTGTTGGGGCCGACCGGGGTGCCGACCGCGTTCGCCCGCTGCCAGTTGCCGGTCGAGTTGCCGAGGCTGCCGGTGTTGGCGACGTTGTGGAGCAGGATCGTCAGGTAGTTGCAGACCGACTGCGCCGGCCCGATGAACCGCACCGTCGGCGTCAGCGAGTTGCTGAAGTCGGTCAGCCTGCCGATCCCCTCACGGACGTCGGCGTTGTCGTTGAAGCGGCGCAGCGCCGCCGCGGTCGGCGGCAGCTGCGCGTTCAGCGTCGGCGAGCCGCGCAGCGCCGGGATCCCGGCCCGCAGCGCCGCCTCGATCGTGTCGGCCGACTGCGCCAACGCCCGCGCGCCCGGCTGCAGGTCGACGAACAGGCCCCGCGAGTTGACCAGGAAGGGCCGGATCCGCGGCAGCGTGTCGGTCACCACCCGCAGCGACTCGGCGCCCTTGGTGATCGTCTCCTGCAGGTAGGGGCGGGCGACGTCGGCGAAGGCGGCGAGCGTCGTGTCGAGGTCGACGAACATCTGCGCCTGCACCTCGGCGACCGGCGCCACCTCGGCCGCCGCCCGCCCGGAGGCGCGGAAGAAGGCGGCGAGCCCGTGCTCGGGGCTGCTGAGCACGTGCATCACCCGCTCGAGCCGCGGCAGCAGCGGCTTGAACGCCCCGATCGCCTCGTTCAGGGCCGGGCCGCGGCCGGCGAGCGCGTTGCCGAACTCGGTCAGGTTCTCCTGGATCGCGCGGCGGGTCGGCGCGTCGAACGTGCTGAACACCTCGTCGATCTCGACCGGCTCCGGCCGCGCCGCCCGCAGCGGCATCACCGAGCCCTCGGCGAAGCCCTGATCGGAGTCGCCGCGGGTGATCTGCAGGTACTTGAGGCCGAGCGCCGAGCGCGAGCGGATGATCACCTGCGAGTCGACCGGCAGCGGGTCGACCGACTGGTCGAGCTTCAGGTTGAGCTCGGCGGTCTGGCTGCCGTCGTCGTGGGCGACCGGCTCGATCGACTCGACGATGCCGACGCGGACGCCGCCGATCCGGACCTCGTTGCCGGGCACCAGCGCCTCGGCGTTGGGAACCTGGGCGGTGAGCCGGTAGCTCTGCACGAACGGCAGGCCATTGTTGGCGTTGTAGGCGAGGAACACGGTCAGGATCGTGATCAGCACGGCGAGCGCGCCGATCACGGTCGGGTTGCTGAACGCCGCGGTCAGCGGGCTGCCGCGCCGCCGCCTCATCGCCCGTCTCCGGTCAGGAACTGGAGCAGATCGGCGGTCCCGTTCTTGTCGGGATCGGTCGCCGCGGGGCCGAACGAGGGCTGACCGTCGCCGCCCTCGCCGCCGCCGTCGGGGGCGAGGATCTGATCGGTCTCGTCGATGACGCCGTCGCCGTTCCAGTCGCCGTCGCTGACCCCGGGCAGGCCCTTGCCCCGCAGCGTCGCCTTGGTCGGCGCCGGCGCCGGCGCCGAGGTCGCGCCGGGGGCGCTGAACCCGGCGTCACAGCCCGTCGTCGGCGCGGTCACGTAGTCGACGCAGTTGGTGATCTGGATCTGCGCCCGCAGGTAGTGGCCGAACTGGTCGAAGCCGTTGAAGACGTTCGAGGTGTAGAGGAAGAACTTCATCAGGTCGGCGATGCCGTTCGTCTTGCGGAAGGTCCGCAGGACCTTGTTGAGCTCCTTGGCGCCGGGCGTGGTCGCGTCGGCGAGCGTGTGCAGGTCGCGGATCACCGGGCTCGAGGCGGCCAGGTCGGGGCCGGCGGCCTCGGTCGCGCGGCCGAGGCTGAGCAGCGCCCCCGTGCCGGCCTTCGAGAACGGCTGCAGCGCCTCGGTGGCGCCGGTGAAGCCGGGCGCCGCGATCCGCAGGTCGGTCGCGACCGGCGTCGCCGCCTCGGCGAAGCGGCGCAGCTGGACCATCGTCTGCTCGAGCTGGTCGAGCGCCGCCGGGAAGCGCCGGAAGCCGAGCACGATGTCGTTGCGGCGCTCCGCCGACGCCTCGCCGGCGATCGCGGCGTTGCGGATGAAGCCCGCGAGGTGCTCGCGCTCGCGCGCGAGCGGGCCGAGGATCGCGTCGGAGTCGACGGCGAGCTGGGCGAGCTGCTTGTTCTGGGCGGCGAGCTGGCCGAGCACCTCGTCGGTCTCGCGCAGCGCCGGATCGGCCCGCCGGATCACCTCCTCGAGGTCGTCGCCGCGCGCGGCGAGGCCGGCCCCGAGGTCGTTGAGGATCAGCCGGAAGCGGTCCGACTCGGGCTGGCGGGTGATGTTGTTGATCAGGTCGAGGTCGACCTGCTTGCCGTTGTTCTGCAGCGGCAGCCGGTACTGGCCGGCGCCGATCTCGCCGTCGGGGATCCGCTCCAGCGGCGGCGGCGGCTCGCTGCCGGGCGCCCGCGGCTGGGTCGGCTCGCACTCGACGTACTTCTCGCCGAGCAGCGACTGCGGCCGGATCAGGCAGGACGCGTCGCTGAGGAAGTCCTGGAAGCCGCCGTCGTCGATCCGCATCACGATCACCGCTTTGCCGGGGTCCTCGGAGCCGTCCTCGTTGACCGCCTCGCCGTCGCGCGAGACGTCGACGTCCTCGACCGAGCCGACGCGGGCGCCGGCGATCCGCACCTCCTCGCCGTCGACGACGAAGCCGCCGTTGTCGAAGTAGGCGCGGACGACGTAATCGCCGCCGTCGCCGCCGTCGCCGCCCCAGGCGCCGGTCACGACCAGCGCCATCGCGGCGACCAGCCCGGCGGCTATCAGCGCGACCCTCCTCACGGTCCCGGCGGCAGGTCGGAGGGGTTGCAGTCGGCGGGGCCGAGCAGGCCGTTGTCGAGGAACGGGTTGGAGCCGTCGGCGGCGGGCGCCGAGCCGCCGCCGGGGCAGCGCCGCACCGGGTTCAACGTCTCGATCTGATCCCACTGCGCGGCCGGGTTCGTGTACTGCGGATCGAGCGTGTCGGGCAGGCCGCCGTTGCCGTTGTAGGAGAAGACGTTGGAGGCGGAGGGCTGCACGCGCCCGTAGTGGCTGTTGCCGTCGTAGGTGGCGGTCGCCTGCCCGAACTTGGTCAGGAACGCCAGCAGGTCGGGCGCGTAGGGGCGCAGGAACTGGACGTTGTCCTGGGAGGCGTCCATCGCGTCGATCGCGTCGGGCAGCGCCTTGCGGCCGGTGTCGCGCAGCCCCGGCAGGTCGGCGAGCGTGTCGGCGAGGTCGTTGGCGGCGCCGGGCTTGTCGACGATCTGGCCGAGGTCGCTGAACACCGGCACGCCGGCCTCGGAGACGATCCGCAGCCGGCGCAGGAACGGCGCCAGGTTCTTCGTCGCCGGCTTCGACGCGGCGACCAGCGGGTCGAGGTCGTCGAGCGCGGCGCGCAGGTTGACGAAGGTGGTGTTGCCCTGGCGCAGCGTGTCCGGCAGCGCTCCCAGCGCCCGGTCGAGGTCGCCGTTGCGGTTGTTGATCGCCTGCAGGGTCTGGTTCGCGTTGCTGATCAGCGAGGTCAGGTCGGCGCGGCGGTCGGCCAGCGCCCCGAACGTCCGCGAGCCGGCGACGAGCAGGCGCTCGAGCGCGACCGAGTCGCTCGACAGCTCCGCGAACAGCTTCTCGGACGTGCTCAGCGACGGGTTCAGGAACTTGTAGGCGCGGTTGGCGAGCTTCGCCTTGCCGGCGTGGATCTCGGCGTTGCCGCGGATGAACTTCTGCAGCGCCGCCCGCTGCTTCGGCCGGAAGATGTTGAACAGCTGGTCGATGTCGACCGGCGAGGTCGTGTCGACGCCCGCGATCGTCTCGCCGTCGGGGATGTCGGGCTCGTTGTTGGGGCCGGGGGTGAGCGCGATGTAGCGGTTGGCGACGCCCGACAGCGAGGTCGAGCGGATGATGAACGAGGAGCCCTGGCGCAGCGAGTCGTCCATCGTCACCGCGATCGCCGCCTGGTTGTCGTCGGTGAGGTCGATCGAGTCGACGGTGCCGACGGGCTGGCCGGCGACCAGCACCTGGTTGCCGGGGACGAGCTGGCCGCCGGTCTTGAACAGCAGCGTGTAGGGATGGCCGTCGTCGTCGCCGAACAGCAGCACGACGGCGACGCCGATCGCGATCAGCAGCGCCAGCACGGCAGCGATCCGCCCCGGGGTCGAGGCGCCGCGCTGGCCGGCCGGCGCGCGCGAATCGGGACGCCCGCGCCGGGCTCGGCGCGCCCGCACCCCTCGCTCTCTCCTCAACGCCTGATCCTCACACTGCTCCTAGCACGCCCCGAAGGCCGTCAGCCTATCGGGAGAGGGGGCGGCTCGCGGCGCCCGCGGGCGCCCTAACAAAGGGCTAATGCGCGAACCAGACCGCGCCCTTTCGCCGCTCAGCCCGCGATCAGCAGGTGGCGGGCGGCCTCGCGGGCGGCGGCGAGCGCCGGAGCGTGGTCGCGCTCGGGGTCGGAGATGACCTGGACCGCGAACCCGTCGGCGATCGCGAACAGGTAGGCGACGGTCGGCTCGGCCCCGAAGCGCAGCGCGATCACCCCCTCGGCGTCCTTCGCCTCGAGCGCCGCGGCGACGCTGCCGCGCGTCTTGCGGAACAGCTCGCCGACCTCGCGGCCGATCTCGGGGTTGCGGCGGCCGGCGGTGAACAGCTCGAACAGCAGGACGAAGAACGCGGGCTCGTTGTCGATCAGGTCGAGCAGGTTGTCGACGAGCGCGTCGAGGATCTGCTCGGCGGTCGCGGCGGCCCGCAGCGGCGCGTCGAGCATGGCGACGCGGATCTCGCTGTCGCGGCGGACGACCTCGACCAGCAGCCGCTCCTTGCTGCCGAAGTAGTAGTGCAGCAGGCCGCGGCTGACGCCGGCCTCGCGGGCGACGTGCGCGAAGGTGGCGCCGGCGATCCCGCGCGCGGCGACCGCCGCGCGCATCGCCTCGACGATCCGGCTTGCGCGCTCGCCCGAGAGCCCGCGGTCGGCGGTCAGGTCGTCGTCGTGGTCGCGTCGGGCGCGGCCGCGGTCGTCGAGGTGTACTCGAACTCCTCCTCGGCGCCGAACAGCTGGTCGAGCACGGCCTTGCGCAGGTCCTCGCTCAGCGCCAGCGCCAGGATCGCGCCGACGATCAGCAGCAGCACGACCTTGCCGAGCCCGAGGCCGCCGCGGCTGCGCTTCTCGGGATGGCGCAGGGCCTCGGAGGCCGCGCGCATCGACTCGCTGGCGTTGCGGAGCTCCTTCTGCAGCTTCTTGTCGTCGAGCATGTCGACCGGTCGCTTCGCGCCGGACGCGCGCGAGTAGGCGTTGCGGCCGGCCTCGTAGGCCTCGCGCAGGTTGTCGCGGAGCTCCTCGTCCTCGATCAGCCGCTGCACGTAGGGGCGCGCGGTCTCCGCGGCGCTCTCGGCCTTCGCCCTCGCTGCCTTCTTCTTGCTCGCCATAAGACTTCCTGACTCCTCTCGGGTTCCCTCGGGCTCGTCCCGGCCAGCATATCCCCCGAGCGGATCAGCGGCCGGGGTCAGCGCCGGCGTGCCCGCCGCGGCTCGAGCGCCGCCGCCAGCGCCGGCCCGATCTCGCTCACGTAGACGAACTCGAGCCCGGCGCGCTCGTGCGCGGGGATCTCGAGCACCTCGCCCTCGTTGCGGTCGGGCGCGATCACGCGCTTGATCCCCGCGTGCAGCGCCGCCAGCGACTTCTCCTTCAGGCCGCCGACCGGCAGCACCTGTCCGGTCAGCGTGATCTCGCCGGTCATCGCGACGTCGTTTCTGACCGCACGACCGCTGAGCAGCGACGCCAGCGCGACGGTGATCGCGACGCCGGCGGAGGGGCCGTCCTTGGGCACCGCCCCGGCGGGGACGTGGACGTGGACGTCGTTGGTCGCGAACCAGGTCCGGTCGAGGTCGGGGACGAGCTCGGACGCCTCGGCGCGGATCAGCGACAGCGCCGCCTGCGCCGACTCCCGCATCACGTCGCCGAGCTGGCCGGTGATCGTCAGCCGGCCCGAGCCCGGCATCGAGGTCGCCTCGACGAACAGCACCTCGCCCCCGACCGGCGTCCAGGCGAGCCCGGTGGCGACGCCGGCGCGCCGCGTCCGCCGCCGCGCCTCGGCGAAGTAGCGGCGCCGGCCGAGCAGCTCGCGGACGCGCTTGGCCGACACCGATGACGCCTTCGCCGATCCGCCCTCGGCGATCGCGCGGGCGAGCTTGCGGCAGACCGTGCCGATCTGCCGCTCGAGGTTGCGGACGCCGGCCTCGCGCGTGTACTCCTCGATGATCGCCCGCAGCGCCGCGTCCGAGAACCGCGCCTGGCTCGCCTTGAGGCCGTTCTCGGCGACCTGGCGGGGGACGAGGTAGCGGCGGGCGATGTGGAGCTTCTCGTCGGCCGTGTAGCCGGAGAGCTGGATCACCTCCATGCGGTCGCGCAACGCCGGCGGGATCGGGTCGAGGACGTTCGCGGTGGCGATGAAGATGACCTCGGAGAGGTCGAAGTCGAGGTCGAGGTAGTGGTCGCGGAAGGCGCCGTTCTGGGCCGGGTCGAGGACCTCGAGCATTGCGCTCGCGGGGTCGCCGCGGAAGTCGGCCCCCATCTTGTCGATCTCGTCGATCATGAACACGGGGTTGCGGGAGCCGGCGTCGCGGAGGGCGCGGACGATCGTGCCCGGCATCGCGCCGACGTAGGTTCGGCGGTGGCCGCGGATCTCGGCCTCGTCACGGACGCCGCCGACCGAGATCCGCTCGAAGTTGCGGCCCAGCGCCCGCGCGATCGAGCGCCCGAGGCTGGTCTTGCCGACGCCGGGCGGGCCGACGAAGCAGAGAATCGGCCCCGAGGTGTCGGGGTTGAGGCGGCGTACCGCCAGGTACTCGAGGATCCGATCCTTGATCTGCTCGAGGTCGTAATGGTCCTCGTCGAGCACCCGCCGCGCGTGCTTCATGTCGAGGTCGTCGTCGGTGCGGGCCCGCCACGGCAGGTCGCACATCCAGTCCAGGTAGGTGCGGATCACCCCGTACTCGGCGGCGGCGGGGGGCAGCCGCTCGAGCCGGGCGAGCTCGCGGTCGGCCGCCTTCCGCGCCTGCTCGGGCAGCTCGGCGGCCTCGAGCCGCTCGCGCAGCTCGGCGATCTCGGCCTGCTGGTCGTCGCCCTCGCCGAGCTCCTCGCGGATCGCCCGCAGCTGCTCGCGCAGGTAGAACTCGCGCTGGCCCTTGTCGATCCCCTCCTGGACCTGCGACTGGATCCGCGAGCCGAGGTTGATCACCTCGAGCTCGCGGGCGAGGATCTCCGACAGCCGCCGGAGCCGGGCGGCGACGTCGACCTGCTCGAGCAGCTCCTGCTTCTCGGCGGCCGGGATCCGCAGCGCGCCGGCGATCAGGTGGGCGAGCGCCGAGGGGTCCTCGACGTTTGTAACCGCGAGCTGCAGCTCCTCGGGCAGGTAGGGGATCTGCTCGATGATCTCGCTGAACGTGCGCTGCACGTTCGCGGTCAGCGCCCGCAGCTCGGGCCCATCCCTGACGACGTCGGGCAGCTCGGTGATCTCGGCCACCAGGTAGGGGTTGGTCGCCGTGTAGCGGCCGATCCCGACCCGGTGGGTGCCCTGGACGAGGATCCGGATCGTCCCGTCGGGGACCTTCAGCATCCGCGCGACGAAGCCGGCGACGCCGACGCGCTCGAGCTCGTCGGGGCCGGGCTCGTCGAGCTCGGGGTCCTTGGAGGTGACCATGACGAGCTGGCGGTCGCCGGTGAGGACGTCGTCGATCAGCCGCATCGACCGCTCCTGGCCGATCGCCAGCGGGGTCAGGGTGCCGGGGTAGGTGACGATGTCGCGCAGCGGCAGCACCGGCAGGCCGCCGGGCAGATCGCCGCCGGGAGCGACCTCCTCGAGCTCGTCCGAGGAGACGATCTCGATCGCGGCCGGTTCCCCCTCGGGGGTGAGCTCAGCCATCTACTCGATCGGCACGCTGTGCGCGGTCCGATCGGCGCGGCGAACCGGGAGCTCGACCCGCAGCAGCCCGTCCTCGAACGTCGCCCGCGCGCGCTCGGCATCGACGTCGACGCCGAGCTCGATCCGACGCCGGAAGGTGCCGGTCGGGATCTCGACCTGCTGGTAGGCGCGGCCCTCGGTCTCCCGCACCGGCCGCCGCCCGGAGACGGCCAGGGTCCGGCCCGAGACCTCGAGGTTGACGGCCTCGGCGCTGACGCCGGCGAGATCGACGGTGACGACGGCGATCGCGTCGCGCTCGTCCTCGCGCGCGTAGTAGACGTCGATCCGCGGCGAGAAGCCGCCGCCCTGCCGGTGCTCGGCCTGGGTCGCGCCCCAGCCCTCGCCGAGCAGCTCGTCCATCTCCCGGCGCATGCGCTCGATGTTGACCAGCAGTGTCCGCTGTCGCGCCATCGGGACGAAGGCTACCCGGGGCCGCGCGGCGGCCGCCCGCCCCCGGGGCCGGGCCGGGGCCCGCCGCCGCCGCGGGGCGCTTGGTGGCCTCCGTGTGCAGGGCGCGCTGCGT
>CAZCFA010000069.1:0-14999 GCA_964497825.1 uncultured Conexibacter sp. | reverse complement strand
GGCCGTGTCTCAGTCCCAGTGTGGCTGATCGTCCTCTCAGACCAGCTACCCATCGCAGCCTTGGTAGGCCATTACCCCACCAACAAGCTAATGGGCCGCGGGCCGCTCCCGATGCGGAGGCCGAAGCTTCCTTTGCTCGTGGATCTCATGATCCACGGACACATCCGGTATTAGCCCGAGTTTCCTCGGGTTGTCCCGGTCGTCGGGGTACGTTACCCACGTGTTACTCACCCGTTCGCGGCTCTGCCCCAGGGCAAGCCCTGGTTCGTCGCTCCACTTGCATGTGTTAAGCACACCGCCAGCGTTCGTCCTGAGCCAGGATCAAACTCTCCGTAAGAAATGACTCGAGGGTTTCAATCCCGGCCGGCGGGTCAGGCCAAACCGGGTTCCTCTGTCGTTACTGAGAGTCGTCATGTCCTTGGCTTGGTGGCCGGCGCTTACACGTGCGCCGGCCGACATGACAGGTCGTTCATATGCCCGGTCGCGCCGCTGGCGACGGACCGGTCGGACTCGATGCATTCGGGAGACGGATCTCCCGGATACATGCGCTGCTCAGTTTTCAAGGACCGTCGCGACCCGGGCGGGGGAATCCCGCGCGGCGGATCGACTGCCCCGGAGGGCGGCCGAGCACTATAGCGATCCGGACGCCGCTTGTCGAGCGGATCCACCAAGCCGGCGGCGCCCTCAGGCGAGCCGCGCGAACCGGCGCTTGCCGGCCTGCAGCACCCGCCCCTCGAGCGTCGCCCGCGGCCGGTCGAGCGGCTCGGCCGCGAGCCGCTCGCCGTCGAGGCGGACGGCACCCTGCGCGAGCAGCCGCCGCGCCTCCGAGGCGCTGATCCCGAACGCGTCCCGCAGCAGCGCCGGCAGGTGGACCGGATCGGCGTCGCCCAGCGCCTGGTCGGGGATCCGGTCGGGGACCGCGCGCTCGCGGTGGACCCGGTTGAAATGGGCCTCGCCCCGGGCGCCGGCGCCGGCGCCGGCGAAGCGATCGCAGAGCCGGCGGGCCAGCTCCTGCTTCGCCGCCATCGGCGCGACCGCGGGGTCGACCGGCTCGCCGAGCAGCAGCTCCCAGTACTCGCCGAGAACGGCGTCGGGGATGCTCATCGCCTTGCCGAAGATCTCCGCCGCCGGCTCGGTCACGCCGATCTGGTTTCCCAGCGACTTGCTCATCTTCCTGACGCCGTCGGTGCCGGGCAGGATCGGCATCGTCAGCACCAGCTGCGGCCGCTGCCCGAACGCGGCCTGGACGTCGCGCCCGAACAGCAGGTTGAACTTCTGGTCGGTGCCGCCGAGCTCGAGGTCGGCCTCGACCGCGACCGAGTCGTAGCCCTGGAGCACCGGATAGAGCAGCTCCAGCACCGAGATCGGCTCCGCCGCCGCCATCCGCCTGCTGAAGTCGTCGCGCTCGAGCAGGCGGGCGACCGTGAACCGGCGCGCGAGGCCGAACAGCTCGGCGCTCGGCATCTGCAGCCACTCCGAGTTGAACCGGACCTCGGTCCGGTCCGGATCGAGGACCTTGAACGCCTGCTCCTGGAAGGTCGCCGCGTTGGCCTCGATCTCGGCGGCGCTGAGCTCGGGGCGCAGCGACGATCGGCCGCTGGGATCGCCGACCCGGGCCGTGTAGTCGCCGATGATCACGACCGCGGTGTGGCCGGCGGCCTGGAACTGGCGCAGCTTCTCGAGCACGACGACGTGGCCGAGGTGGATGTCGGCCGCGGTCGGGTCGATGCCGAGCTTGACCCGCAGCGGACGTCCCTCGGCGATTCGCCCGGCGAGCTCGCCCGCGGGCAGCACGTCGACCGCGCCGAGGGTCAGTCCGCCGGGCTCGGCGCCGCTCCCAGGTCTCGATTCCGGCATCGGGGCAATGCTAGACTCACCGGCCGCCCGGGGCGCATGGGGCGCCGGGCCGGCCACGGCCCCTCCCGGCTGAGCGCCGTTGCGGCGGCAGCTCCGCGCAGCGGTCTGACACGGACCACCCAACCGACGCCCCCCTCCCTGCAAGCGATGTCGACGAGCGACGAAGACAGCACCCGGTCGAACGGCGATGCCGGCGACCGCGGTGAGCGCGATCGCTTCGACGACCTGCTCACGCCGAAGCGGCTCGGCCCGCCGGCGACCTCCTCGCCCCCGCGGGCAGCGTCCGAGGGCGTCGCGGCGGCCGCCGACGTCGAGACGGGGCCGGACGGGCAAGCCGAGGACGCCGGACCGCCCCTGCGGGACGCGGGCGCCGAGCCGGTCGCGGCGGGCGCGGTCGCCGACGCCGGGCCGGAGCCGGGCGAGGCAGCGGACGGCGCCGGGCTCAGCGGTGCCGAGCTGGCCAAGGAGCAGGCGCGCCGCCGCGGCGCCGAGCGCAAGGCGCGGCGGCGGGACAAGCGCCGGCGCCGCAGGCAGGCGCTGCAGGCGCGCGTCGATCGCGCCCTCGGGCGGGCGGTCCCGGAGCCCGAGCGGCCCCCGGCCGACCCCGATGCGCCGTTGAAGCCGAAGCTGAAGCGGCTGCGGATCGCGCTGGTCACGCTCGGGCTGGCCGTGCTCGCGCTCGTCTCCTGGGTCTTCGGCGTGATGATGGCCGTCGCCCAGGACCTGCCCAGCCTCGAGGCCAGGTCGCAGTTCGAGAAGGCCCAGAACTCGGTCGTCTACGCCAACGACGGCAAGACGGTGCTGACGACGCTGACCGGCAACGAGCACCGGATCCTGCTCGAGTCGGACGAGATCGCGCCGGTGATCAAGCAGGCCGTGGTCGCGATCGAGGACGAGCGCTTCTACGAGCACCGCGGCGTCGACTACCTCGGCATCGCCCGAGCCCTCGAGCAGGACATCGTCGCCGGCGGCGCCGTCCAGGGCGCCTCGACGATCACCCAGCAGTTCGTCAAGAACGCGCTCGAGGCGCAGGGCGACAGGACGGTGCTCCAGAAGCTGCGCGAGGCGGCGATCGCCTACCAGATCGAGCGCCGGTGGTCGAAGGACAAGATCCTCACCAACTACCTGAACAACATCTACTTCGGCCATGGCGCCTACGGGATCGAGGCGGCCGCGAAGACCTACTTCGGCTACGAGCACCGCGGCTGCGGCCAGGCCGGCGATCGCTGCGCCTCGGTCCTGACGCCACCGGAGGCGGCGATGCTCGCGGCGCTGATCTCGTCGCCGAGCGCCTACGACCCGGCGGCCAACCCGGATGCGGCGAAGTCGCAGCGCAACGTCGTGCTCGAGAAGATGCGCGATCAGGGCGTGCTCAACGTCAGCGACGACGACTACCAGGCGATGCTCGACAGCAACGTCCCGATCGCCTCCCACATCAAGGCGCCGACCGAGCAGTCGAAGGCGCCCTACTTCACCGACTGGCTGCGGCAGCAGATCGTCGACAAGTACGGCGCCGGCCGCGCCTTCGGCGGCGGGCTGAAGGTCACCTCGTCGCTCGACATCGGTCTCCAGAACGGCGCCGAGCAGGCGGTCGACAACCACCTCGCGGGCGTCGGCCCGACCGCGGCCGTGGTCGCGATCGACAACGGCAGCGGCGAGGTGCTGGCGATGGTCGGGGGGCAGGACTTCGACAAGGAGCCGTTCAACCTGGCGACGAACGGACAGCGGCAGCCGGGCTCGTCGTTCAAGCCGTTCACGCTGGTCACGGCGCTGAAGCAGGGGCACTCGCCGGACGAGGTCTTCCCCTCGCAGCCGGTGGCGATCCCGTTCACCGCGACGGTCAAGGGCAAGAACGGCAAGGTCAAGAAGATCCCCGACAAGTTCCGGGTCAGCAACTACGACGACAACTATCTCGGCAGCGCCTCGATCACGACGGCGACGACCTACTCCGACAACTCGGTCTACGCGCAGCTCGGGACCGAGGTCGGGATCAAGCACATCGTCGAGACCGCGCACTCGATGGGCATCACCTCGAAGCTCGACGACAACCCGGCGCTGATCCTCGGCGGCCTCAAGCACGGCGTCACCCCGCTCGAGATGGCCTACGCCTACAACACGCTCGCCAACGACGGCGCCCGGATCAGCGGCACCGAGGCGAGCCGCGGCAACGGCAAGGGACCGGTCGCGATCGAGTCGGTGACCGGCAAGGAAGGGGGCGGCGACGAGCAGCCGGTGCCCGACTCGGACGGCGGATCGGGCGAGAACGAGAAGACCGAGGAGCAGGTGATCGATCCCTCGGTGGCGACGACGGCGCGCGACATCCTCCGCACGGTCGTCGCCTCCGGCACGGGCAAGCGCGCGCAGGTCGGCGATGACTACATCTGGGGCAAGACCGGGACGACCGACAACAACGCCGACGCCTGGTTCGTCGGCGCCAACGAGGACATCACCGTCGCCGTGTGGGTCGGCTACCCGGACGGGGCGACGCCGATGGAGACCGAGTTCGCCGGCATGCCCGTCGACGGCGGCACGATCCCGGCGCTGATCTGGCACGACGTCGTCAGCTCCTGGGACAGCATCAAGGCGACCCGCGAGGCCGGCCGGCAGCGCAGCGACGACGGCGGCTCCGGTGACGGAACCGTCGCCCCCGTCACGCCGGCCCCGACCGGCACGACCGGCGCCGTGCCGGAGGCCCCGGCCGAGCCGGCGCCGGAGGCGCCGCAGGCGCCGGATCCGGCGGCGCCGCCGCCGGCGGCGACCGACCCCAACGCCGGCGCCGGAACGCCGGGCCCGGGCACCGGCGGCGCCGTGCCGACCGGCTGAGCGCGCCGGCCCGGCGCGCCAGGGGCGGGCGCCCGGGGCCGCTCAGGCCGGATGCGACAGGTACGGGCTGCCCGCGAGGCAGTAGCGCCAGGGCAGCTCCGCGGCCTTCTTGATGCCGATCCGGGGGCCGGTGACGATCTCCGGCTCGGGCGCTCCGCGGGCGCGACCGGCGATCGCGAACGGCGGCTCGAGGACCGGCGCGTAGGTCTGGCCGAGCTCGATCGCGAGCGCCTCACACAGCTTCCCCGGCCCCGAGCAGAGCTGGCGCCGGGGGCGCTCGCCACGGCGCTGCCGCATCAGCTCGAGCCCGCGCTCGGGGACCAGCGCCCGGACCAGCACCGCGGCCGCGATCCCGTCGCGCTCGGCGACGATGTTGAACATGCGATGGATGCCGTAGCAGAGGTAGACGTAGGCGCGCCCGGGCGGGCCGAACAGGACGTCGGTCCGGCCGGTGCGGCCGACGAAGGCGTGGCAGGCGGGCTCGTCCTGCGCGTAGGCCTCGGTCTCGACGATCATGCCGCCGACGCCCTCGTGCTCGAGCTCGCAGCCGATCAGATCGCGCGCGACGGCGCGCGGCGAGCGGGCGAAGAACGCCGTCGTCAGCGCCACGCGCGGCGCCGTCGCCGCGGCGCTCACCGGGTCAGCGCCGCGAGGCTCGCGCGGGCACGCTCGAGCTGCGCGGCGACGGCGTCGGCGCCGGTGCCGCCGCGCGAGACCTTCGAATCGAGCCAGGAGCCCTCGGCGAGGACAGCGTAGTACTCGTCGTCGAGCAGCTCCGAGAACTCGGCGAGCCGCTCGGGCGGGACCTGCGAGAGCGTGATCCGCTCGGCAAGCGCATGGCGGACGAGGCCGCCGACCACCTCGTGCGCCTCGCGAAACGGCATCCCGCGGCGAACCAGCAGGTCGGCGACGTCGGTCGCGGCGGCCAGCTCGTCGCCGGCGGCGGCCTCCATCCGCTCGCGGTTGAAGCTGATCCCGGGCAGCATCCCCGCCAGCGCCCGCAGGCTGAGCTCGACCGTGTCGACGGCGTCGAACAGCGGCTCCTTGTCCTCCTGCAGGTCCTTCGAGTAGGCGAGCGGGAGCCCGTGCATGACCCCGGCCAAGCTCGCGTAGTCGGCGACGATCCGCGGCGCCTTCGCTCGCAGCAGCTCGGCCGCGTCGGGGTTCATCTTCTGCGGCATGATCGAGGAGCCGGACGAGTAGCCCTCGGCGGGACGGCAGAAGCCGAACTCGGTCGAGGACCAGAGCACGATCTCGGCGCCGATCCGCGACAGGTGGGTGGCGCAGGCGGCGGCGGCATGCAGGTAATCGAGCGCGAAGTCGCGGTTGGAGACGGCATCGATCGAGTTCTCGGCGAGCCGGTCGAAGCCGAGCTCGCGCGCCGTCGCCTCGCGATCGAGCTCCCAGTTGACCCCGGCCAGCGCCCCCGATCCGAGCGGCATCGCCGCGGCGGCGAGCGCGGCGGCCCCGAAGCGATCGGCGTCGCGGCGCAGCATCCAGAACCAGGCGAGCAGGTGGTGGCCGAGCGCGACCGGTTGCGCCCGCTGCAGGTGGGTGTAGCCGGGCAGCCGCCAGCCGGCGTGGGCCTCGGCGAGCCGCAGCAGCTCGGCCATCGCGGCGCCGAGCAGCGCGACCGCGCGGCGCGCGTGGTCGGCGACGAACAGCGCCAGGTCGGTCGCGACCTGGTCGTTGCGGGAGCGGCCCGTGTGGAGCTTGCCGCCGAGCGGCCCGACGAGCTCGGTCAGGCGCCGCTCGATCGCCATGTGGATGTCCTCGTCGCGGTCGGCGAACGGGAAGTCGCCGCGCTCGAGCTCGGCCGCGACGCGGTCGAGCCCGGCGAGCATCTCGGCGAGCTCGTCGGCGCCGAGAACGCCGGCTCCGCGCAGCGCCCGCGCGTGCGCGCGCGAGCCCTCGACGTCGTAGGGAGCGAGGCGGCGGTCGAACGCCAGCGACGAGTTCAGCTCCCAGAACGTGGGGTCGGGCTCGTGCTCAAACCGCGGCATGGCGGCGGAGTGTATGCAGCCGCGGTCCGGGCTCCCGGCGAGGCGCCGGCGCGGCGCCGCGGCAGCGCCTCAGCGGCCGAGCACGTCGCTGAGCTCGCGCGCGACCCGCTCCTGCCAGGCCTCGGGCAGGCCCGGGTAGAACGGCAGCGCCAGCGAGCGCCGCGAGAAGTCCTCGGCGACCGGGAACTGGCCCGCGCGCCAGCCGCGCTCGGCGTAGAGGTCGAAGCGGTGGATGCAGGGCAGGTAGGGGCGGGCGTCGATGCCGCGCCGATCGAGCTCGGCGATGACGCCGTCGCGGTCGACCCGCTTTGGCAGCCGCAGCACGTAGACGAACCAGCTCCGGCGTTCTTGGCCGCGGGCGCCGAGCGGCAGGACCAGGTCGTCGGGATCGCCGGCGCCGGGCTCGGCGGCGCCGATCGCCGCGAACCGCTCGCCGTAGCGGGCGGCGACCGCGTCGCGGGCGGCGAGCAGCTCGTCGAAGCGCTCGAGCTGGGCGATCCCGATCGCCGCCTGGACGTCGCTGAGCCGGTAGTTGAAGCCGAGCCGCACGTGGTCCATGAACTTCATGTTCGCGGCGCGGCCCTGGTTGCGCTCGCTGCGGGCGACCTCGGCCGCGGCCTCCGAGCCGCAGACGAGCATCCCCCCCTCCCCCGTCGTCATCTGCTTGTTGGCGTAGAACGCGAAGGCGCTCGGGTTGCCGCGCGAGCCCGCCTGCCGGCCCTCGGCATCGACGGCGCCGAGCGCCTGCGCGCAGTCCTCGACGATGCCGATCCCGCGTGCCGCCGCGAGCCGCTCGAGCGCCGCGATCGCGGCCGGGAAGCCGAAGATGTGGATCGGCAGCAGGCCGCTGATCCGCTCGTCGAGCGCCGCCTCGACCGCGAGTGGATCGAGCGTCAGGGTCGCCGGATCGACGTCGCAGAAGAACGGCTCGGCGCCCTCGAACAGCAGGCAGTTGGAGGAGGCGACGAAGCTGAGCGGCGACGTGATCACGCGGTCGCCGGCCCCCCAGCCGCGCTCGCGGACGGCGAGGTGGAGGGCGGCGGTGCCGCTGGAGACGGCCGCGGCGAGCTCCGCCCCGACGCCGAGCCGGCGCGCGAACGCGCGCTCGAACTCGCCCAGCTTCGGACCCAGCGACAGCATTCCCGAGCGGATCACCTCGGCGACCAGCTCCTGCTCGCGCGCCCCGAGCGCGGGTCGCGCGAGCGGTATCCGCTCGGCGCTCACGAAACCGCGGTCGCCCCCGGACGCCCGCTCTCCGCCGCCCGCCTGCGGCGCGGCTGGAACGCGTGCTCGAGCGAGTCGACCAGCGCCTCCCAGCTCGCCTCGATCACGTTCGCGGAGACGCCGATCGAGCCCCAGGAGTCATGACCGTCGGAAGCGTCGAGCAGAACCCGGGTGACGGCGCCGGTGCCGTGGTTCTCGTCGAGGATGCGGACCTTGAAGTTGGTCAGCTCGATCCCGGCGATCTCGGGGTGGCGCTCGGTGATCGCGCTGCGCAGGGCGCGGTCGAGCGCGTGCACCGGGCCGTCGCCCTCGGCGGTGCGGATGTAGCGCTCGCCGCCGACGAACAGCTTGATCGTGGCCTCGGTTTCGACCCGCCCGTCGGCGTTCTTCTCGGTGATCACGCGGAAGCTCTCGAGCCGGAACAGCGGCTCGTAGACCTCGGCCTCGCGCCGCAGCAGCAGCTCGAACGACGCGTCCGCCGCCTCGTACTGGTAGCCGGCGTGCTCGCGCTCCTTGATCCGCTCGATCGCGTTGCGGGCGCCGGCGTCGTCGAGCTCGATCCCAGCCTCGACGGCGCGGGTCACGACCGAGCCCCGGCCGGCGAGCTCGGAGATCAGCACCTGGCGGCTGTTGCCGACCTGCTCCGGCTCCATGTGCTCGAAGGTGCGCGCATCGGCCTGGACCCCGGCGGCGTGCAGGCCGCCCTTGTGGGCGAACGCGTTGCGGCCGACGTAGGGCTGGTCGGGGTCGGGGACCAGGTTGCAGATCTCGTCGACCAGGTGCGCGGTCGCGGTCAGCCGCCGCAGCCGCTCGGGCTCGACGCAGCGGTAGCCGAGCTTGAGCTGCAGCGCCGGCAGGATCGAGATCAGGTTGGCGTTGCCGGTGCGCTCGCCGTAGCCGTTGACGGTGCCCTGGACGACGGTGGCGCCGGCGCGGACGGCCGCGATCGCGTTGGCGACCGCGCACTCGGCGTCGTTGTGGGTGTGGATGCCGACGCTCGCCCGCTCGGTGCCGGCGACGACGGCGGCGGTCGCCTCGGCGATCTCGTGCGGCAGGCTGGAGCCGTTGGTGTCGCAGAGGGTGACGTTCTCGGCCCCCGCATCGATCGCCGCGCGCAGGCACTCGAGCGCGTAGCCGCGATCCTCGCGCCAGCCGTCGAAGAAGTGCTCGGCGTCGTAGAGGACGCGCTTGCCGGCGGCGGCGCAGTGCGCGACCGACTCGGCGATCATCGCCAGGTTCTCCTCGCGCGAGACCCGCGTCACCTTCTCCAGGTGCAGGCCCCAGGTCTTGCCGACCATCGTCACCGCCGGCGCGAAGCAGCCGACCAGCGCCGCCAGCCCGGCGTCCTCGGCGGCCTCGACGCCGCGCCGCCGGGTCGTCCCGAAGGCGACGATCGTCGCCTGCTCGAGCGGCTCGCCGGCGAGCAGCTCGAACAGCTCGAGCTCCTTCGGGTTCGAGCCTGGGAACCCGGCCTCGATCATCTCGATGCCGAGCCGGTCGAGGGCCTGGACGACCCGCACCTTCTCGGCCGCCGACAGCGACATTCCCTGCCCCTGCATGCCGTCGCGGAGGGTCGTGTCGTAGAGCTTGACTTCGTTCAAGGGAGTACTCGCAATCTCGTCTCTGCGGTGGCGGAGGGCCGGCTTCGGTCGCCGGTCGTCCCGTGCGCGCGCCGAACGGCGCGAGGTCCGCGGCCGCTCAGGCGGCAGCGGAGCCGGTAATTCGGCTCGCGCGCGAGGCTGCGGAGGCGAGGAGGCGCATCAGGAAGCGACTTTACTCGGTTCGTCGACCGGGTCGAGCCACTCCGCGTACTCGGGGGCACGGCCGTGCAGCGCGTCCTCGTACCTGGCCTGGACCGCGCCGGTGATCTCGCCCGGGCAGCCGACCGGGTGGTCGTCGATCTCGCGCACGGGAACCAGCTCCGCCGCGGTCCCGGTCAGGAAGATCTCCTCCGCCAGGTAGAGCTCGGAGCGGGCGATGTCGCGCTCGACGACGCTGAAGCCGAGGTCCCGGGCGACCTGGATCACCGAGCGGCGGCTGATGCCGTCGAGGATCGAGGCGGTGTGGGGCGGCGTCAGGATCTCGCCGTCGCGGACGACGAAGATGTTCTCGCCCGACCCCTCGCAGACCATGCCGCGGTCGTCGAGCAGGATCGCCTCGTCGTAGCCGGCGTTGGCGCTCTCGGTCTTCGCCAGGATCGAGTTCAGGTACTGGCCCGACGCCTTCGCGTGCGGGATCAGCCCCGAGGGCGCGATCCGCCGCCAGGAGGAGACCTTGGCGCGGATCCCCTCGCGCTTGCTCTGCTCGCCGAGGTAGGCGCCCCAGGGCCAGGTCGCGATCGTGACGTCGATCGGCGAGCCCTTCGCGAACAGCCCCATCTCGCCGTAGCCGCGGAACGCGAGCGGCCGGATGTAGCAGGACGCGAGCCCGTTGCGGCGGATCAGCTCGTGGGTGGCGGCGCGCAGCTCCTCGACCGAGTACGGCAGCTCGAGGTAGTAGAGCGCGGCCGACCGCGCGAGGCGGTCGAGGTGCTCGCGGTGGCGGAAGACCGCCGGGCCGCGGTCGGTGTCGTAGGCGCGGATGCCCTCGAAGACGCCGGTGCCGTAGTGGAGGCCGTGGCTGAGGACGTGGACCTTGGCGTCGTCCCAGGCGACGAACTCGCCGTTGATCCAGATCGTCTCCGCCTTCTCCACTTCGCTCACCTCGCTTCCGGTTCGGCACGCAGTATTGCGAATGCCCCGCCGCCGAGCCGGGCCTACAGCGCCGCCAGCACCGCCGCGGTCATCTCCTCGGTGCCGGCCCGCCGCTCGCCGGCGCCGCCGCTGAACAGGTCGGCGGTGCGCAGCCCGGTTGCGAGCGCGGCCTCGACGGCCGCCTCGATCCGCGCCGCGGCGGCGCCGTCGCCGAGCCCGTGGCGCAGCATCAGCGCCGCCGAGAGGAACGTCGCCAGCGGGTTGGCGGCGCCGCTGCCGGCGATGTCGGGGGCCGAGCCGTGGACCGGCTCGAAGACGCCGGGGCCGCCGTCGCCGAGGCTCGCCGAGGGCAGCATCCCGAGCGAGCCGGTCAGCATCGCCGCCTCGTCGCTGAGGATGTCGCCGAACATGTTCTCGGTCACGATCACGTCGAAGCGGGCCGGGTCGGAGACCAGCTGCATCGCCGCGTTGTCGACCAGCAGGTGGTCGAGCTCGACGTCGTCGTTGGCGGCGGCGAGGCCGCTGACGACCTCGCGCCAGAGCCTCGAGGTCTCGAGCACGTTGGCCTTGTCGACCGAGGTCACGCGGGCGCCGCCGTGGGCGCCGGCGCGGCGGCGGGCGGCTGCGAAGGCGGTCGCGGCGATCCGCTCGATCTCGGCCCGCGCGTAGACGCACTCGTCGACCGCGCGGTCGCGCTCGCGGGCCTTGCGGCCGAAGTAGATGCCGCCGGTCAGCTCGCGGACGACCAGCAGATCGGTGCCGGCGATCCGCTCGCGCCGCAGCGGGCTCGAATCGAGCAGTGCCTCGATCGGCTTGACCGGCCGCAGGTTCGCGTACAGGCCGAGGCCCTTGCGGAGCCCGAGCAGGCCCTGCTCGGGCCGCGGAGCGTCGGGGTCGGTGCTGTCCCACCGCGGGCCGCCGACGGCGCCGAGCAGCACCGCGTCGGCGCTCGCGCAGGCCGTCAGCGTCGCCTCGGGGAGCGCGCTGCCCGACTCGTCGATCGCGACGCCGCCGATCGGCCGCTCGTCGTAGGAGAAGCGGCCGACGGCGTCGAGCACGCGCACCGCCGCGGCGACGATCTCGGGTCCGATCCCGTCACCGGGGAGCAGGACGATGCGGGGGGATGCGGGGGCGCTCGCGCTCATCGCGGCGCTGGAAGCTACCCGACCGGGGGCCTGCCAGGGCGCCGGGCGCCGGTCGAATAACCTCCGAGCGGTCGCTGCCCGCCGGCCGCGGCGAACCACCACCCAGGAGGACCCGAATGCGCAAGTCGAACTGGTTCCTGCTCATCGTCGGGCTGCTCGCCTGCGGCCTGATCGCCGCCGGCTGCGGCGACGACTCGAGCGACGACACCGCGACGACGCCGACGACGCCGACGACGAGCACCGACGAGACCGCCGCGACGACGAGCGAGGACACGACCTCCGACACCACGGTCACCGCCTCCTCCGGGGTCGACACCGACGAGTTCCTTTCGAAGTGCAAGGACGCGGTCGCCGGGACGCCGGGCGAGGCCGCCGGCGAGCAGATCTGCCAGCAGGCCGCTGACGCGCTCGAGCAGTGCGCTGACCAGGCCAACGACGACGCCACGATCCAGGCCTGCCAGAAGGCGGCCGACGAGGCCGTCAAGCAGCTCGAGGCGACGGCGGGCTGAGCGCGGCGATCTGACGATGCGGCGCCGGCCGTCGTGCCGGCGTCGCGCTCAGGTCCGCCGCCGGGCGGAGATCTCGAGCCTGACGTAGTCGAGCTCGGGATCGGGGCCGAGCCGTTCGAGCACCGCGTCGAGCAGCTCCGCCCGCAGCCGCTCGCCCAGCGGCTCGGCGTGGGCGACGAGGCAGACGCTGCGGATGAACTCGCGCGGCTCCGGCGGCCGCACGGGGCGCGGCTCGAGCCGGCAGCGCACGTCCTCGAACCCGAGGCCGGTGAGGATCCGCTCGGTGGCGGCGGCCGAGGCGAAGCGGTGCGGCTCAAGGCCGCCGATCCGGGCCGCGATCTCGGGCCGCTCGGCGATCACCGCGGCGACCGCCGAGTAGAAGCGGGCGACGTTGCCCTCGCCTCCGCACTGCGCCTCGATCCGGCCACCGGGCCGGAGCGCCGCGTGCAGCCGCGCGAACAGCCGCTCGTGGTCGCCGATCCAGTGGAAGACGGCGTTGGAGAAGACGGCATCGACCTCGGCCTCGAGCTCGAGCTCGAGCAGGTCGCGGTGGATGTAGCTGACGCGATCGGTCCCGAGCCGGCCGCGCGCCGCGGCGATCATCGCCGCCGAGCCGTCGACCGCGATCACCCGCCCCGCGGGCAGCGCCGAGCGCAGCAGCTCGGTGACCCGGCCGCTGCCGCAGCCGGCGTCGAGCACGGTCTCGTCGCCGCGCAGGCCGAGCCGGGCGACGACCGGCCGCGCCCAGCGCTGCTGCGGGGTCGAGACGCGGTCGTAGGTGCCGGCGTCCCAATCGGTTGTGCCGGCGGCCAACCCGCGCCCGCTCAGATCGCGGTAGTCGCCCGCCCGGACTGCGGGTGCCGGCGCTCGTAGGCGTCGATCGCCGCCGCGTCCTGGAGCGTGATCGAGATCTCGTCGTGGCCGCCGAGCAGGCGGTGGCGAACGTCCTCCTCGATCTCGAAGCGGACGACGCCGCCGGCGTAGGTGACGGTCTGGTCGTCGAGGTCGATCCGCGCCTCGCCGGCGGCCGCGATCTCGCGGCAGCGCTGCGCCGGCAGCACCACCGCGAGCAGCCCGTTCTTGGTCGAGTTGGCGTAGAAGATGTCCGAGAACGAGGGCGCGATCACGGCCTTGAACCCGAAGTCGGCGATCGCCCAGACGGCGTGCTCGCGCGAGGAGCCGGAGCCGAAGTTGGCGCCGGCGACGAGGATCGGGTTCGGCTCGAGCTCGATCTCGCCGTCGCGGATCCAGTCGTAGAACAGGAACTCGCCGAAGCCGGTGCGCTCGATCCGCTTCAGGAACTGCTTGGGGATGATCTGATCGGTATCGACGTCGGCGCGGTCGAGCACCGAGACCTTGCCCTCGACGACCTCGACGGGCTCCATCAGGCACGCTCCTTCCAACCGCGGATATCGACGAAGTGGCCCTCGACGGCGGCCGCGGCGGCCATCTGCGGGCTGACCAGGTGGGTCCTGCCGCCCTTGCCCTGGCGGCCCTCAAAGTTGCGGTTCGAGGTCGATGCGCAGCGCTCGCCCTCGATCAGGATGTCGGGGTTCATCCCCAGGCACATCGAGCAGCCCGAGGCGCGCCACTCGAAGCCGGCGTCGCGGAAGACCCGATCGAGCCCCTCCGCCTCGGCCTGCTTGCGGACCTGCTCGGAGCCGGGAACGACCATCGCCCGGACCGTCTCGGCGACCCTGCGGCCGGCGACGAAGTCGGCGGCGGCGCGCAGGTCCTCGATCCGCGAGTTCGTGCAGGAGCCGATGAAGACGCGGTCGAGCGCGATCTCGGTGATCGGCGTGCCGGGCTCGAGCGCCATGTAGGCGAGCGCCCGCTGCGCGGTCTCGGCCGCGACCGGGCCCTCGACGGCGCCGGGGTCGGGCACCGTCGCGGCGACCTCGGTGACCATCCCCGGCGTCGTCCCCCAGGTCACCATCGGCGACAGCGAGGAGGCATCGATCTCGACCTCCCGGTCGAAGACGGCGCCCTCGTCGCTGCGCAGCTCGCGCCAGCCGGCGACGGCGGCCTCCCAGTCCTCGGGGGCCCCGGGGCGACCCTCGACGTAGTCGAAGGTGGTCTCGTCGGGAGCGATCATGCCGGCCCGCCCGCCGCCCTCGATCGTCATGTTGCAGATCGTCATCCGCGCCTCCATCGAGAGCGCCCGGACCGGCTCGCCCGCGTACTCGACGACGTGGCCCGCCATGCCGCCGGTGCCGAGGCGGCCGATCGTCGCCAGGATCATGTCCTTGGCCCCGACCCCGTCGGGCGGCTCGCCCGTGTAGTTGATCCGCATCGTCCTCGGTCGCTTCTGGACCAGCGTCTGGGTCGCCAGCACGTGCTCGACCTCGGAGGTGCCGATGCCGAACGCGAGCGCGCCGAAGGCGCCGTGGGTCGAGGTGTGCGAGTCGCCGCAGACGATCGTCATCCCCGGCTGGGTGATGCCGAGCTCGGGCCCGATCACGTGGACGATGCCGCGGCGATCGGAGCCCAGCGAGTAGAGCGGCACGCCGAACTCCTCGCAGTTCGACTCGAGCTTCTCGACCTGCTTGCGCGAGAGCTCGTCGCGGATCATCCGCGCCACCGGGGTGTCGTCGGTGGGCACGTTGTGATCGGCGGTCGCCAGCGTGCGGTCGGGGCGGCGCACCTTCCGGTTCGCGAGCCGGAGCCCGTCGAACGCCTGCGGCGAGGTCACCTCGTGGACGAGGTGGAGGTCGATGTAGATCAGGCCGTCGGCGACCTCGTGCC
>CAZCFA010000068.1:0-15563 GCA_964497825.1 uncultured Conexibacter sp. | reverse complement strand
CTGCTCGAGCACGTGCTCGCAGAACGAGGTCGAGCTGTGGCCCTCGGGCACCGGCGCCCAGACGTAGATCGTGCCCTTCGGCGAGGCAACCTCGACGCCGATCTCGGCGAGCGCCGCGACGACGAGGTCGCGGCGGCGGGCGTAGAGCGCGTTCATCTCTTCCAGCGGCTCGCGCGGTCCCTCCAGCGCCGCCGCTCCGGCGAGCTGGATCGCCTCGAACAGGCCCGAGTCGACGTTCGTCTTCAGCCGCCAGTAGGTCGCGATCGCGTCGGCGTTGCCGAGGATCGCCGCGCAGCGCCAGCCGGTCATGTTGAACCCCTTCGAGAGGCTGAAGACCTCGACGCCGACGTCCTTGGCGCCGGGCGTCGCCAGAAAGCTCGGGGCGACGTAGCCGTCGAAGGTCGTCTCCGAGTAGGCGTTGTCGTGGACGACGAGGATCTCGTGCTCGCGGGCGAGCTCGACGACGCGCTCGAACAGCCCCTCGGGGGCGACCGCCCCGGTCGGGTTGTTCGGGTAGTTGAGGAAGATCAGGCGCGCGCGGCGCAGATCCTCGGCGCCGATCGCGTCGAGGTCGGGGGCGAAGCCGAGCCCGGGGACCAGCGGCAGCACCACCGGCTCGGCCCCGGCGAGCACCGGCCCGCCGGTGTAGACCGGATAGCCGGGATCGGCGGCCAGCGCGGCGTCGCCGGGGTCGAGGAAGGCGAAGCAGAGGTTGTAGATGCACTCCTTGGCGCCGATCGCCGGGATCACCTCGCCGGCGGGATCGATCTCGACCCCGAACCGGCGCTCGTAGAAGCGGGCGAGCGCCTCGCGGAACTCGTCGCGGCCGCGGTTGGAGGGGTACTTCTGGTTGCCGTTCTCGGCCACCGCCTCCTGCATCGCCGCGACGACGTGCGGGAACGTCGGCATGTCGGGGTCGCCGATCCCGAGGCTGATCACGTCGATCCCGGCGGCGCGCTTCTCGGCGACCTTGCGTTCGAGCTCGGCGAACATGTAGGGCGGGATCGCCCGCAGGCGCTGGGACGGATCGGTCAGGGACAAGCTCGGGACTTCCTTCGGCTCGGGGGACGGCGCCTCAGGCTACCGGCGGCGGAGCCGCCGGTACGGCCCCGGCACGGCGAGCGAACGGCGCGCCGTCGCGAGGCCGGTGCGTCCGCGGACGCCGGTTTCGTCGGTCACGAGCGGGAACGCTCAGCCGAGCCGGTCGAGCCGCCGCATCAGCTCGGCCGAGAACTCGCCCGCGAACACCGGCTCGGCGCTGCCGGTCAGCCAGATCTCGAGCTGGGGGCCGATCTCGACCAGGAGCTCGCCGCCGTCGAGGATCACCGTGATCGGGCTAGCGGCGCCGCGCAGGTGGGCGGCGACGGCGGCGCCGGTCGCGCCGGTGCCGGAGGACAGCGTCTCCCCCACCCCGCGCTCGAAGATCCGCGCCCGTACGGTTGAGCCGTCGGCCCGCCAGAAGCTGACGTTGGTCCGGTTCGGGAACAGCGGCGAGCTCTCGATCGGCGCCCCGACCGCGGGCAGGTCGAGCTGCTCGAGCCCGTCGGCGATCTCGATCGCGCACTGCGGGTTGCCGACCGCGACGTGCTGGAACTCGCGCTCGACGCCGCCGACCTCGATCGTGCCGCGGCCGTCGGCGGCGCCGCCGGGATAGTCGGCCGAGGCGGTGCGGGCCGGGGCCATCGCGACCCGCGCGGCGTCGCGGCCGATGATCCTCGGCCTGATCTCCCCGGCCGCGGTCGCGATCGTGAACTCGTCGCGGTCGGTCCAGCCCGCGCGCCGCAGGTAGAGGACCGCCTCACGGGCGCCGTTGCCCGACAGCTCGGCCTCCGATCCGTCGGGGTTGAAGATCCGCAGCGCCGCGACGTGGGCGGGGTCCGACGGCGGCGAGAGCAGCAGGATGCCGTCGCCGTGGCAGCCGAAGTGCGGCTCGCAGATCGCCCGCACCCGCTCGGCCGTGAGCTCGAACGGCAGCCGGTCGCGCTCGAGCACGACGTAATCGTTGCCGAGCGCCTGCCACTTCTCGAATCGCATCGGCGGGATTATCGCCGCCCGGCCGCCGCCGCCACCAGGGCGGCGACGTCGCCGTCGCCGAGGCCGTCGCGCTCGATCACCTCGAGCCCCTCCATCCGCCGCAGCCAGGTCATCTGGCGGCGGCCGTAGCGGCGGTGGGCGGCCTTGATCGCGGCGCCGTCGCCGGCGATCGCCTGCTCGAAGCCGAGCGCCGCACGCGCCGTCCGCGAGGCGCCCGCCGCGGCGACGGACCGCGCCTCGGCGCCGGCGCCCGCCGCGAGCATCCGATCGACGCGGCGATCGATCCGCGCCGCGAGCTCGTCGCGGCCGGCGACGATCCCGACCAGCGCGGTCGGATGCCGCAGCCGCGCCGTCCAGAGCTCGCCGCCGCGCTCCGGCGGGTCGAGGCCGACCCGCTGCAGCTCGAGCGCCCGCGCGATCCGCTTGCGGTCGTTGCGATCGACGCGGGCGGCGACGTCGGCGGCGAGCTGCGCGTGCGCCGCCTCCGTCCCGCGGGCGTCGATCTCGGCCTCGACCGCGGCGCGCACCGCGGCCGGGACCGGCGGCCGCAGCTCGAGGTCGGCGAGCGCCGCCCGCATGTAGAGGCCGGTGCCGCCGACGACGATCGGCGTCCGGCCCGCCGCGAGCAGCGCGTCGACCTCGGCCCGAGCGAGCGCCGCGAAGCGTCCGGCGCTGAACTCCTCGGTCGGGTCGGCGAACGCGACCAGCCGGTGCTCGAGCCGGCGCCGCTGCGCCGCCGTCGGCACGCCGCTGAGAACCTCGAGGCCGCGGTAAACCTGGATCGCGTCGCAGGAGATCGCGACCGGGTCCTCGCCGCGCTCGCGCAGCAGCGCCGCGAGCTCGATCGCGACCCCGGTCTTGCCGACCGCGGTCGGGCCGAAGATCGCGATCACGTCGGCGGGCGCCGCCGCCACCGGGTCAGGCCCGCGAAAGCAGCCGCTCGGCGCCGAGCAGCGTCTGCGACGTCGCCGTGGCGATCTCGACCTCGACGAGCTCGCCCGGGCTCGCCGTACCCTCGAAGTTGACCGCCTTGTTGTGGCGGCTGCGACCGCGCAGCCGGGTCGGGTCGGTCCGGCTCGGGCCCTCGACCAGCACCTCGACGTCGCGGCCGACGAAGCGCTGCGAGCGCTCGCGGGCGCGGCGCTGAACGACCTCGACCAGCCGCTGCATCCGCTCGCGCTTGACCGGGTGCGGCGGCGCGCCCTCGAGCTCGGCCGCCGGCGTCCCCCGCCGCGGGCTGAAGATGAACGTGAAGGCGCCGTCGTAGCCGACCTGCTCGGCGACCTCGAGCGTCGCCTCGAAGTCGGCGTCGGTCTCGCCCGGGAAGCCGACGATGATGTCGGTCGTCAGCGCCACGTCGGGCAGCCGCTCGCGGATCATCGCGACCCGGTCGAGGTAGCGGTCGCGGTCATAGGTGCGGCGCATCGCCTTGAGGATGCGGCTCGATCCCGACTGCAGCGGCAGGTGGATGTGCTCGCAGACGGCGTCGCACTCGGCGTGGGCGGCGATCACGTCCTCGCGCATGTCCTTGGGGTGCGGGCTCGTGTAGCGGATCCGCTCGATGCCGTCGATCACGTCGATCGCGCGCAGCAGCTCGGCGAAGCTGAGCCGGTCGTCGCCGCGCAAGTCGCGGCCGTAGCTGTTGACGTTCTGCCCCAGCAGCGTCACCTCGCGCACGCCGTCGGCGGCGAGCGCCTCGACCTCGGCGACCAGCTCCGGCGCCGGCCGGCTGCGCTCGCGGCCCCGCGTCGAGGGGACGATGCAGTAGGAGCAGACGCAGTTGCAGCCCTGCGAGATCTGCAGCCAGGCCTGGAACGGGCGCTCACGCTGCGCCGGCAGGTGGCCGGCGAACTCCTCGAACTCGAAGTAGCCCTGGGCGCTGATCGAGTCGCTGGCGAGGAACTCCGCGAGCTTGTGGATCTGTCCCGGCCCGAAGGCGACATCGACGAACGGGAATCGCTCGAAGACCTCGTCCTTGACCGACTGCGCCCAGCAGCCGCCGACGCCGACGACGGTGTCCGGTGACTCCGCCTTGAGCCGCTTCGCCTCGCCGAGGTGGGCGATGAAGCGGTTGTCGGCGGCCTCGCGGATCGAGCAGGTGTTGAACAGGATCAGGTCGGCGTCCTCGCGCGAGCGGGCCTCGGCGTAGCCGAGCGTGCCGAGCATCCCCTTCATCCGCTCGGAGTCGTGCTCGTTCATCTGGCAGCCGAACGTGGTCACGTGGAAGCGCTTGGCCGGGCGGTCCATCGCCGGTCAGGGTAGCGGCGCGGCGGTCGTGCCGGCCGCCGCGCGCCTCAGCCCGAGCCCGTCGACTGCTGCAGGAAGGCGATCAGGTCGTTGAGCTGGTCGGCGGGGATCTTGTCGCCGAAGTCGGTCGGCATGATCCCGTCCTGGTAGCCCTTGGCGATGTCGGCGCTGGGATCGACGATCGAGGTGCGGATGAAGTCCTCGTCCTTGCCGACCAGCGCCGTGTCGAGGTCGGGGCCGATCTGGCCGGTCGAGCCCGCCGCCTTCAGCGTGTGGCAGCCGCCGCAGCCCTGGTCGGCGAAGACCTGCTTGCCCGCGGTCGCGTCGCCGGAGCTCGGCTTGCCGCCGCCGCCCTGCTTGCCGCCGCCCGAGCCGGCGCTGCCGCCGCCGGCGCCCTCGTTGCCGCCGCCGGTCTCGGTCGTTGCGCCGCCCGCGTCCTCGTTGGTCAGCGTCTGCTGCTCCTCGTTCGCCGCCGCCTTGGCGTTCTCGTCGCGCTCGGACGCCTCGTGCTTGGAGGCGCGAACGGCCAGCACCGTCGTCGCGAAGACGACGACGGCGACGAACACGAGCCCGATCCGCAGCCCCTTCGACGACGGGAACCCGTCGCTGCGCATGCCGATGAACGAGACCGCCAGCGCGATCAGGACCAGGGCCGTGCCGACGATGTAGAACGCGGTCTCCACTGCGGGCGCGATCCTATCGACCGCCGCTGACGCCCGCCCCGGCGCCAGCTAGCCGGCGTAGGCGTCGGCGCGGCTCTCGCGGACGACGGTGATCCGGATCCGGCCCGGGAAGTCGAGCTCCTTCTCGACCGCCTTCGCGGCCTGCTGGGCGATCACCGCCGCCTCCTCGTCGCCGACGACGCCCGGATCGACCATCACCCGCACCTCGCGCCCGGCCCTGACCGCGTAGACCTTGGTCACGCCGGGATGGCGGCCGGCGATCTCCTCGAGGTCGCGAAGCCGGGTGACGTAGTGCTCGAGCGCCTCGCCGCGGGCGCCGGGGCGCGCCCCCGAGACGGCGTCGGCGATCTGCACGATCACCGCCTCGACGGTCTTCGGTTCGACCTCGTTGTGGTGGGCCTCGATCGCGTGCGCCACCGCCTCGCTCTCGCCGTTGCGGCGGGCCATCGACGCGCCGACCTCCGCGTGACCGCCCTCGACCTCGTGCGAGACCGCCTTGCCGAGGTCGTGCAGCAGCGTCGCCCGCTTCGCGGTCTCGACCGAGGCCCCGAGCTCGGCCGCGATCGAGCCCGCGATCCGCGCCGACTCGATCAGGTGGTCGAGCACGTTCTGCCCGTAGGAGGTCCGGAACTTGAGCCGGCCGAGCACCTCGAGCAGGGCCGGGTCGATCCCGTGCAGCCCCGCCTCGAGCTCGGCCCGCTCGCCCTCGGCGACGATCAGCCGCTCGACGTCGGCCTTGGCCTTCTCGTAGACCCCCTCGATCGTCGCCGGCTGGATCCGGCCGTCGGCGATCAGGCGCTCGAGCGTCAGCCGGGCGATCTCGCGCCTGGTCCCGTCGAAGCTCGAGAGCACGACCGCGTTCGGGGTCTCATCGATGATCACGTCGACGCCGGTGAGCGCCTCGATCGCGCGGATGTTGCGGCCCTCGCGGCCGATGATCCGGCCCTTCATCTCCTCGTTCGGGAGCTCGACCATCCGCGTCGTCGTCTCGCTCGCCTGGGTGCCCGCGAGCCGGCCCATCGCGATCGCGAGGATGTTGCGGGCGCGGTTCTCGGCCTCGCGCTTCGCCTGCTCGTCGATCTGCAGCAGCACCCGCCCGGCGCGGTGGCGGGCGTCGCGCTCGACGTCGGCGATCAGCAGCTGCTTGGCCTCGGTCGCGGTCAGCCCCGAGAGCCGCTCGAGCTCCTTGCGCTGCACCGCCTTCTGCCGCTTCAGCTCCTCCTGCTGGCCGGCGAAGTTGCGCTCGCGGTCGGCCAGCGCCTGCTCGCGCCGCTCGATCTCGGCGAGCTTCAGCCGCGCCTGCTCGGCGTCTGCGAGGGCGCGCTCCTGCAGCCGCGCGATCTCCTGGCGCCGTGCCTGCAGCTCCGGGTCGGCGTCGCCGTCGGGCCGCTGCGGTTGCCGGCCCGGCGGCGCCCCGTCGCCGTCCGCGCCTCCGGCGCCCGGCACCGTTCCCGGCTGCGGCTGCTTTGGGGCCTCCGTCTCCGCCGCCGCCGGCGCCTGCGCCGCCCCCCGCGCTGCGAGCCTCCTCTTCGCCCGGCGATTCATCATCCCGTCCTTCCGTCGCGGTCGCCCGGCCCCGGAGATCCCGGTGGCCTCGAACGCGGAACGCGGCCCGCGGCGTCGTTCGGATGAGCCGAGCGCGGCGCGAGGCCGCGTGCGTTCGGTCGCGGTCGCTAGCTCCGAGCCCCCTCGTGGACCGCGTTGTCGATCGATGCGAACAGGTTCAAGGAATGAAGGTCAAATCTCGGTCAACCGACCTCGGCCGGTGGCGGCGAAGCCGCTGCACCGATCGTAGTCCGAGCACGTTTTCGCTGCAACTCGGGCACCCGAGCGCGGCCCTCAGGCCGGATCACGCCCGGCCCCGCGGACCGCGTCGTAGGCGATCTCGTAGCCGTAGCCGCGGCGACCGAGGAAGGCCAGCGCCCGCGCCCGCTCGCCGTCGTCGTCGAGGGCGCCGAACCGCCGCCGTAGGAGCCCGACGGCGCGGGCGAGCTGCTCCTCGTGGTCCTCGCCGGCGGCGGACTCGGCCAGCGACCGCGGCAGGCCGCGGTCGACCAGCGCCGCCTCGATCCGCTCCGGCCCCCAGCCCGAGAGCTCGCGCTTGTCGCTCGCGTAGCCGCGCGCGAAGCGCTCGTCGTCGAGCGCGCCGACCGCGATCAGCTCGCCGACCACGGCATCGACGAGATCGACCGGCAGATCGCGCCCGCGCAGCCACCCGCGGAGCTCGGCGACGGAGCGCTCGCGCCGCCGCAGCGCCGCCAGCGCGGCCGCCGTCGCCTCCTCGCGGCGGCGTCCCTCGTCCTCGCCCGACGTCGCGGTCATCTCTCCGGAAGCCGGACCTCGGCCAGCGCCGTGTAGGTCGCCTGCCGGGGCCCGAGCTCGGAGCGGTAGAGGACCAGGCGCGCGGCCGGATGCGCCGCCGCCGCCACGCCCGCCAGCGCCGGCAGCGCCGCGATCGCGGCCCGCCCCCGGCTGCCGTCGAGCGCCCCGCGCTTGACCCTGGCGACGCTCAGGTGCGGCCACAGCGGCCGCCGCTCGGGCGCGAACGAGCCGGCGGCGGCGAGCGTATCGGTGAGCTGCCGATGGAGGCCGGCGATCCGCTCGCCCGCCGCCGCCAGGGCCAGCACCCGCGGCCGCCGGCGCGGGACGCCGACCAGCTCGGGGCCGAGGCGAAGCTCGACCGGCCGCGGAGCCAGCGCGGCGACGATCTCACCCGCCCGCCCCGCGACCGCGGGGTCGAGCTCGCCGAGGAACGCCAGGGTGACGTGCAGCGACTCCGGCGGCAGCGGCCGCGCCCAGGGCAGCGGCCCGAGCGCCTCCGCGCCCCAGGCCGCGATCCGATCGGCCTGCGCCGGCGACGGGACCAGGGCGACGAAGCACCGCAAGCCGCGGGCGCCCGCCTATGCGGCCTCGGCTCCCGCCCCGGCGGCCCCGGGCTCCGCTGCCGCACCCTCGGCCCCGGGTGCGGCGCCCCCGGCCTCAGCCGCGGCCGGGCGCGCGGTACGGGTCGAGCCGCCGTTGGTCCGCTGGACCCCGAGCGCCGCGTAGATCTTCGCCTCGATCTCGTCCGCCATCTCCGGGTTCTCGGCGAGGAACTGCTTCGAGTTGTTACGGCCCTGGCCGAGCCGGGTCTCGCCGTAGGAGAAGAACGAGCCCGACTTGGTGACGACGCCGTTGTCGACGCCGAGGTCGAGCAGGCAGCTCTCGTTCGAGATCCCGGCGCCGTACTCGACGTCGAACTCCGCCTGCCTGAACGGCGCCGCGACCTTGTTCTTGACGACCTTGACCCGGACCCGGTTGCCGACCGCCTCGGTCCCCTCCTTGAGCGTCTCGATGCGGCGCAGGTCGAGGCGCTGGGACGAGTAGAACTTCAGCGCCCGCCCGCCCGGCTGCGTCTCCGGGCTGCCGAAGCTGACCCCGATCTTCTCGCGGATCTGGTTCGTGAACAGGCAGACCGTCTTCGCCCGGTTGAGGTTGCCGGCGAGCTTGCGCAGCGCCTGCGACATCAGCCGCGCCTGCAATCCAACCTGGGTCTCCCCCATCTGACCCTCGAGCTCGACCCGTGGGGTCAGCGCCGCGACCGAGTCGATCGCGACCAGGTCGACGGCCCCGGAGCGGGTCAGCACGTCGACGATCTCGAGCGCCTGCTCGCCGTAGTCGGGCTGGGAGACCAGCAGCTCGTCCGTGTCGACGCCGATCCGGCGCGCGTAGACGGGGTCGATCGCGTGCTCGGCGTCGACGAACGCGCAGATCCCGCCGCGCGCCTGGCACTGGGCGATGATGTGGTAGATCAGCGTCGTCTTGCCCGACGACTCGGGGCCGAAGATCTCGACGATCCGGCCCTTCGGCACGCCGCCGACGCCGAGCGCCAGATCAAGCGACAGCGCCCCGGTCGGGATCGCCTCGACGTCGATCTTCGAGTCGGCGCCGAGCTTCATCACCGAGCCGGCGCCGAACTCGCGCTCGATCTGAGCGACGGCCGCGTTCAGCGCCGCGTCCTTCGCCTTCGCCTCCTTTGAACCCGCCTCGATCGGCGTCGGCTTGCTTGCTGCCATGTCTGCGATCACCTCACTGCCGCTGCGCGGCGTCCATTGGTCAAGTCTGGGCCAACCGTAGGGCTCGCCCCGGTCGGAACGAACACCTGTCCGCCCATCGGTCCGATTCGCTCATCGCCGCGAACCTAGACCCCCGCCCGTCACCGATCCAGACACGGATGTGCCGATTGCGTGCCATCTCGGCCCCGAAAGGCGTCCGGCCCCCTTGTCCCGGTGGAGCTTCCGGCTCGCCACCGCCCCCACCCGCGGCCCGCCGCCGCCGGCAAGCGCCCTCCGTCTGGGATCACTGGTCGCAGCGACCCCCGATTCCGGACAGAGCGCCGGAACCGGCCGGAGGCCGGGCAGAAGAGGTCCGGCCAACCGGGGCCCGAGCAGAAGGGTCCGAGCCAACTGGCGCCCGAGCCACCAGCGGCCCGAGCCAACGGGGGCCCGAGCCACCAGCGGCCCGAGCCAACGGGGGCCCGAGCCAGCCGGGCCCGAGCAGAACCAGCGGCTCACGCCAACCGGCGGCTCGAGCGGAAGCCGGTGGCCCGAGCAGACCCGGCAACCGGCTCAGGCGCGCCGCCGGCGGCAGCAGCGACGAGGCCTCGAGAGACCGCTGCGCGCCCGCACGGGGCTGCGTCGCCAGCGTCAGCTCAGGGGCAGACGGGCGCCCGCCCCCGTCGGTCGCGTCCAGCCGACCAGGCGCCAGTGGCCGGCGAGCGCCGGCGGCTGAGCCCGGCGGTGATCGGCCCCGGCCCCCGCCGCGGTCAGAACGGCGCCTCGACGCCGAGCAGGAAGCGGCGCAGCAAGTGCATCGCGACGCTGACCGAGCGCTCGCGGACGTCGTCGCGGCCGCCGGGCAGCGTTAGGTCGCGGGCCATCATCCGGCCGTCGGCGCCGGCGACGCAGAAGCAGACGTAGCCGACCGGCTTGTCCTCGCCGCCGCCGTCGGGACCGGCGACGCCGGTGATGCCGACCCCGATGTCGGCCGCGAAGCGCTCGATCGCCCCGGCCGCGAGCGCCGCAGCGACCTCCGGGGAGACGGCGCCGCGCGATTCGATCAGCTCCGCCGGGACGCCGAGCAGCTCGACCTTGGCCTCGTTCGAGTAGGCGGCGACGCCGCCGGCCACGTAGTCGGAGGAGCCCGGGACGTCGGTCAGCCGGGCGATCAGCTTGCCCGCCGTGCACGACTCGCCGGCCGCGACCCGGTGCCCGCGCAGCAGGCCGGCGACGATCGCGTCGATCGACTCGCCGCGCTCGCTGTAGATCACCGGCGCGTGGCGCTCGCGCAGGCCGTCGAACAGCGCCTCGAGCACCGGCTCGGCGCCGGCTGCGTAGCGAACGTCGATCTCGAGCTCGGCCCCCTTGCGCAGGCAGGTCGTGATCTCGAGCCGGCTGATGTCGACGCCGCCGGCCTCGATCTCGCGCAGGCTCTTGGCCAGCGTCGACTCGGGGATGCCAAACATCCTCATCGCCGCCGTCGCGTAGCTATCGGCGCGCTTGAGCACGCGCGCGAACGGCGCCGAGGCGACCGCGGCGGGCCACATCGTCTGCAGCTCGCGCGGCGGCCCCGGCAGGACGACGACGACCGGGCCGCCGGACTCGACGACGAGCCCGGGCGCGGTGCCGGCCGGGTCGAGCGCGATCGCGCCGCGCGGCACCATCGCCTGCTTGCGGGTGCCCTCGCGCAGCCCATCGGGATCGAACTTCATCCGCTTCGCGAACTCGGCGACGATCGCGCTGATCCGCCGCTCCATCGCCTCGTCGAGCTCCAGCTCGCGGCCGGCGAACTCGGCGACGAGCTCGGCGGTGATGTCATCGGCGGTCGGGCCGAGGCCGCCGGTGGTGATGATCAGGTCGACGCCGGCGCCGGCGAGGAAGCGCAGCGCGCCGCTCAGGTCCTCGGCGCGGTCACCGACGCAGATCAGCTCGGCGACGTCGACCCCGAGCTCGCCGAGCCGCTGCGAGACCCAGGGGCCGTTGGCGTCGGCGACGCGGCCGCTGAGCACCTCGGTGCCGGTCACAACGATCCCGGCGCGGGCGCTCACGGGCACTCCGGTCCGGCGTAGGAAACCCGCCTGATCCCCCTCGAGTCCGCCTCGAAGCTGCTCTTGCCGCCGGCGTCGATGCGCTTCGAGTCGCCGCCGGAGCGCAGCTTGACGCGGCCGCCGTCGGCGAGGTCGAGGCGGTAGCGCTTGAAGCCGTCGTAGCTCTGCTCGGCCCCGGCGGCGAGCATCTGCCCGTCGATCAGCGCCTCCTTGCCGTCGCCGACCAAACAGACGCGGACCGCGTCGAGTGGCTCGAGCGTCAGCCCAACCGGCTTCAGCGGCTTGTTGCGGCCGCCGCCGTCGCGGACCTCGTCGTCGAGCTTGCGCGTCGCCGCGCCGCGACCGCCGGAGCCACCGCCGGAGCCACCACCGCCGCCGCCGTCGTCGTCGCCGATCGATCCGAGGACCACGAGCAGGATGATGACGGCGGCGGCGATCGCCACGATCAGCGGCGCCCGCGCGGCGGCGCCGCGGCGGCGCTCGCGCAGCATCGACTCCGAGGCGAGGCTCGCCGGCGCATCCTCCTCGGAGCCGTGGCGGCGCCGGTACTCGTCCGCCAGCGCCTCGCCGTCGATCCCGAGGCAGGCGCCGTAGGTGCGCAGGAAGCCGCGCACGTAGGCGGGGCCCGGCAGCGCCTCCCAGTCCTCGGCCTCGAGCGCGCGCAGGTAGCGGGCGCGGATCTTGGTCCGCTCCTCGGCCGTCTTGACGTCGATCCCCGCCCGCCGCCGCGCCTCCTTCAGCGTGGCGCCGATCCCGTGGCTGCGCTGCTCGCCGGGCCCGTTCATCGCCGCCCAGTATTGCGTCGCGGCGGCTCGCGCTCAGCCGCCGACGGTCTCGAGCCCGGCGCCCTCGGTCCCGGGGCCGTCGCCGCCGAGGATCCGTGGGATGTCGCTGGGGCCGATCAGGACCTGGCGCGCCTTCGAGCCCTCGAACCCGGAGATCACGCCGCGGCGCTCGAGCATGTCGATCAGCCGCCCGGCCCGCGTGTAGCCGACCCGCAGCCGGCGCTGGATCATCGAGACCGAGGCGGAGTCGGTCTCGACGACGATCCGGATCGCGTCCTCGAGCAGGTCGTCCTCGTCGGGCGAGAACTCGCCGCCGCCGTCGCCGTCGACGTCGACCGGGGCCCGCTCGGCGAGCAGATCGGTGTCGAACTGCGGCGTCCCCTGCCGGCTCCAGAAGCCGACCACCTTGGCGATCTCCTCCTCGGTCACGAACGCGCCCTGCACGCGCTGCAGCTTCGAGGAGCCGACCGGCCGGAACAGCATGTCGCCCTGGCCGAGCAGCGCCTCGGCGCCGCCCTGGTCGAGGATCACCCGCGAGTCGACCTGGGAGGCGACCGAGAAGCCGATCCGGGCCGGGATGTTGACCTTGATCGTGCCGGTGATCACGTCGGTCGAGGGCCGCTGCGTCGCCAGCAGCAGGTGGATGCCGACCGCGCGCGACTTCTGCGCGAGCCGGATGATCGCCTCCTCGACCTCGGCCGGCGCGACCATCATCAGGTCGGCGAGCTCGTCGATCACGCAGAGGATGTGCGGCAGCGGCGGCTCGCCCTTGCGGGCCCGGATCCGGTTCAGCTCGTCGAGGTTGCGGCCGCGGGCCTCGCCCATCACCGTGTAGCGGGACTCCATCTCGGCGACGAGGTTCTCGAGCACGTTGGCGGCGACCCGGGCGCTGGTCACGACCGGGGTCAGCAGGTGCGGCACCGAGTCGTAGTGGTTGAGCTCGACCTGCTTGGGGTCGACCAGAACCAGCCGCAGCTCGTTCGGCGAGGCGTGCAGCAGCATCGAGGTCAGGATCGCGTTGACCGACCCCGACTTGCCCGAGCCGGTGGTGCCGGCGACGAGCACGTGCGGCATCTTCGCCAGGTCCATCGAGACGGCCTGGCCGGAGATGTCCTTGCCGAGCCAGGCGAGCAGCGGCGATGCCTCCTCGGGCCGGCCCTGGTAGATGTCGCCGAGGCGGACGATGCGGCGGCGCGAGTTCGGCACCTCGACCCCGACCGCCTTCTTGCCGGGGATCGGGGCGAGGATGCGGATGTCGGTCGAGGCGAGCGCGTAGGCGAGATCGTCCTTGAGCTGGGCGATCTTGCCGACCTTGGTCCCGGGGGCGAGCTGCAGCTCGTAGCGGCTGACGTGCGGGCCGGTCACGGTGCCGACCAGCCGCGCCTCGATCTTGAAGTGGCTGAGCACCTCGAGCAGGGCCCGGGCGGTGCGCTCCATGTCGCGGCGGTCGGGACCGCTGTCGCGGCCGTCGCCGCCGCGCCGCAGCAGCTTCGCCGGCGGCATCCGGTAGTCGCGCTCCTCCGACTCGGTGATGCCGCCGCGCTTGGCGCCCATCGGAGTGCGGGTGATCTCGATCGCCTGATCGCCGTCGACGGCGAGCGAGGGCGGCTCCTGCTCGGCGCCGTCGTCCTCGAACCCGTGCTCGGGCGCGTTGAGGTCGGCCGACGCGAGCTGCTCCGGCTCCGGCTCCTCCTCCCCGCTCGCGGCGGCCTCGTCGAGCGCGCCCACCTCCTCGGTGGCGTCGTCGTCGAGCGGCAGCGTCACCGGCTCCTCGTCGGCGGGGAAGCTCGCGGTCGTCCAGCCGTCGCCGACCGCGCCCGGCTCGGCCGGCACGCCGCGGACCGCCCGCGCGGTCCGGGCCAGCCCGCCGGTCGCCTGGCGGCCGGCCTCGGCGCCGCTGCCGATCAGCGTGACCAGCGGGCGGCCGCTGAGCAGCAGCGCGCCGCTGACGATCATCAGCAGCGCGATGATGTGGGCGCCGATCCGTTGAAACAGCGTCGTCGAGGCCCAGTAGAGCGCCTCGCCGACGGCGCCACCGTGGGCGGTGATGAAGTCCGGGTCGAAGACCCCGCCGCCGCGCGGCGGCGAGTCGGGGCCGAGCCCGAGCGTGCCGGCGGCGAAGGCGAGCAGCAGGCCGGCGAGAAGCAGCAGCGCGCCCGCGTTGATCGCGCCCGGGTAGCGCATCAGCGGCCGGACGACGAGCGCGAGCCCGAGGCCGGCGAGCAGCATCGGCAGCGCGTAGGCGACGGCGCCGAGGCCCCAGGTCAGCGCGATCTCGATCCCGGCCCCGGCCGAGCCGCCGTCCCAGCCGGCGTAGAGGACGAAGCCGAGGTAGAGGCCGAGCGCGAGCAGCCCGAGCCCGATCAGGTCGAGGTGGCGCTGCTCGAACTCGCGCGGCGCCCGCGGCTTCGGCTTCGGCTTGCCCGCAGGCTTGCGCGCGGCCGGCCGCTTCCCCCGCTGACCGCGGGAGTTCGTGCCGCCGCGCGAGCTCTTGCCCAGTAGCGGAATCGATGGCATCTGCACGCAGCTTCGACGCCCGCCGCGGGACCCCTGCGCGCGACCGCGCGACCGCCATTCTCCGCGCCGGGCGGCGTTTAGACTCAGGCTCGTGACCGAAGTCGAGGAGCTGACCGGCCGCGTCCTCGTGGTCGAGGACGACGAGGACATCGCCGACGTCCTGCGGCGCTCGCTGCGCCAGGAGGGGCACGAGGTGCGCAGCGCCACCGGCGGCGCCGACGCGCTGCGCCAGGCGGTCGAGTTCGTGCCCGACCTGGTCGTCCTCGATCTCGGGCTGCCCGACATCGACGGGGTCGAGGTCTGCCGGCGGCTGCGCTCCGACGGCGACGTCCCGATCCTGATCCTGACCGCCCGCACCGACACCGAGGATCGCGTCGAAGGCCTCGATGCCGGCGCCGACGACTATCTCGCGAAGCCGTTCGAGCGCGAGGAACTGCTGGCGCGGATGCGGGCGCTGCTGCGCCGCCGGCCGCCCCGGGGGGCGGCCTCGCTGACGGTCGGCGATCTCGTCCTCAACCCGGGCACGCGCGAGGTCACGCGCGGCGAGCGCACGCTCGATCTCACAAACCGCGAGTTCGAGCTGCTCGAGTTCCTGATGCGCAACGAGCGCCTCGTGATCTCGCGCGAGCGGCTGCTCGAGGAGGTCTGGGGCTACGACCCGACCTCGATGACGAACACGATCGACGTCTTCATCAGCAACCTCAGGCGCAAGCTCGAGGAGGGAGGAGAGGACCGGATCCTGCACACCAAGCGTGGTGCGGGGTACGTGGTAAGGGCGTGATCGGCCGGTGAACCGGCTCCGCGATCTCTACGGCCGCTCGCGCCGGTTGCCGGTCCGGTTCCGGATCGCGCTCGTCTCGGCGGCGCTGACGGCCGTGATCCTGATCGGCTTCGCGGCCGTCGTCGGGCGGCTGACCGGCAACCGCCTCCACAACGACTTCAAAAACGACCTGCAGACGAACGCGACCCGGATCGCCGGCCAGGGCGGCCGTGGCTTCGGGCTCAGCGAGGACTCGATCATCCGGATCGTCGATTCGGCCGGCAACCCGATCGAGGGCTACAACTCGGCCCCGGTCGACCTCGGCGCGCCGCGCCCCGGGCTGATCATCAAGGTCGGCGACCTCGACGTCGCCGCGACCCGGATCCAGGACACCAGCGACCCGATCCTCGCCAGCCCGCCGCGGTTCGTCCAGTACGCGCGCCCGGAGACCG
>CAZCFA010000067.1:0-15941 GCA_964497825.1 uncultured Conexibacter sp. | reverse complement strand
GCCACCGGCGACGCCGGCCCGGCCACCGGCGGCGACCCGGCCGCGGCCGCCGACGGCTTCGACGCGGCCCGTGCCTGGCGCCTGATCGAGCTCCAGCTCGGCTACGGGCAGCGTCCCGCGGGCTCGCCGCAGCTGCGACGGCTGGCGCTGAAGCTGCGCGAGCGGCTGCCGGGCGGGCGCTTCGAGCCGGTCCCGGGCGAGCCCGGGCTGCGCAACATCGTCGCCACCGTGCCGGGCAGGCTGCCGGCGCTGGTGATCGGCGCCCACTACGACACCCTGACCGAGCCCAAGGGGTTCGTCGGCGCCAACAACGGCGCCGCCGGCTCGGCGATCGTCGTCGAGCTCGCCCGCGAGCTGGCGGCGCTCGACCGGCCGCCGGGCTCGCACCAGGTCCGCTTCGTGCTCTTCGACGGCGAGGAGCCGGCGTCGGGCCTGCCCGAGGAGCAGGGCGACTTCTACTCGAGCGGCCTGCGCGGATCGCGGGCCTACGTCGACCGCCACGGCGACCGGGTCGGCGCGATGATCCTGCTCGACTACGTCGCCGGCCGGGGGATGACGCTGCCCCGGGAGGGTTCGTCGACCCCGGCGCTGTGGAAGCGGATCCGGGCCGCCGCCGAGCGAGCGGGCGTCGCCCGGCGCTTCCCCGACCGGACCGGGCCGACGATCACCGACGACCACACGCCGTTTCTGCGCGCCGGGATCCCGGCCGTCGACCTGATCGACTGGAGCTACCCTGGCCACGAGCGCTCCGACCGGCTGCGGGCGCTGTCGCTCGCCAGCGTCGATGCGACCGGGGAGACGATCCGCGAGGCGATCGCGTCGATCGCGGGCCCGGGCTGAGTGCCGCGCTCAGCCGCGGGCCATGCCGCCGACCAGGATGCCGCGGCCGAGGTGCGCTCCCAGCACCGGCCCGACCTCGGTGCAGAACAGCGGCTCGGCGCCGAACAGCTCGCGGCCGACCGTGACCAGGTGCGCGGCCTCGGCCTCGGCCTGGGCGTGCTGGACGATCCAGTCGGTGGCGCCGCGATCGCGCAGCTCGGCCAGGTAGGCCTCCATCCGCTCCAGCGCCCGGCGTCCGGTTCGCACCCGTCCGACCGGGGTGATCTCCTCGCCGAAGGTGAGCAGCGGCTTGATCCGCAGCGCGCTGCCGAGCAGCGCCCGGGCGCCGCCGATCCGGCCGCCCTTGTGCAGGAACTCGAGCGTGTCGAGGCAGAACCAGATGTCGAGCGTCGCGCGGGCGCGCTCGACCGCGGCGGCGATCGCGGTGCGGTCGGCGCCCTCGCGGGCGGCCTCGGCGGCGGCGATCACCAGGCAGCCGAGGCCGCCGGCGCCGGTGCGCCCGTCGATCACGGTGATCCGGTCGGCCGCACCGAGCGCCCGGACGGCCTCGCGGGCGCTCTCGCAGGTGCCCGAGATGCCGGCGGCGATGTGGATCGAGACGATCTCGCGCCCGGCCTCGAGCAGCGGCGCGTAGGCATCCTTGAAGTCGCCGACCGAGGGCTGCGAGGTCGTCGGCGTCCGCTCCTCGGCGCCGAGCCGCAGGTAGAAGCCATCGAGGTCCGACCACGAGCTCTCCGGCTCGATCTCGCAGTCCCAGCCGACGTAGAGATCGACCCGCGCGACGTCGAGCGCGTCGAGCATCGCGTCCGGCACGTAGGTCGTGCTGTCGGTGACGACCGCGACTTGCACCGGCGGAACATACGGGTTCGCCGCCGCGGTCGGCGCCCGTCCCGCGTCGCCGGGCCGACGGCAGCCGCCGTCGGCCGCGGCGCCCGGGATCTTCGCTCAGCCTGCTCAGCTCTGCGGCGGGACCGCCAGCACCGGGCGGCCGGCGACGCTGAGCAGCCGGTGGGCGACGCTTCCCAGCAGCAGCCCCGGGATCGACGAGTGGCCGCGGGTGCCGATCACGATCAGGTCGCCGTCGGCGCTCGCGGCGGCGTCGGCGATCGCCGAGCCCGCGCCGCCGAGCGCGATCGTCCGCTCGACCAGCTCGGCCTTGATCCCCGCCGACTCGAGCTCGGCGACCTGGTTGCGGACCGTCTCGCGGATCTCCTCCTCGGCCGGGTGCGGCAGATCGCCCTTGGCGGCGAGCCGCTCGTCGACGTGGACGGCGACGACCTCGGCGCCCGACTCCAGCGCGATCTGCTTGGCGTGGGCGAGCGCCCGCGCCGAGCCCTCCGAGCCGTCGAGCGCGACCACGATCCTCTTGTACATCTCCGCCTCCTGACGAATCCGCTTGCGAAGCACGCCTTTGCGGTGCGGATCGTCCCGCTCCGGCGGCCGCCGCGAATCCGTGTTCGCCACGGAGCGTGCGGCACCGCGATCGCGGCACCGGGCACGCCCATCAGGTAGGGATACGCTCGTGAAGGACCTCACCCACGCGCAGCTCGAGCGCCTGCTGGCGGTCGGTCGCAGCCTCGTCTCGGTCGCCGATCCCGACGAGGTGCTGGAGCTCGTGACCGCCGCCGCCAGCGAGCTGACCGGCGCCCGCTACGCCGCCCTCGGCGTCCTCGACCGCGACGGCGCCGGGCTCGAGCGGTTTGTCGCCGTCGGCCTCGACGAGCAGGCGCAGCGGGCGATCGGCCCGTTCCCGCGCGGGCGCGGCATCCTCGGCGAGCTGATCCGCAACCCGGTGCCGCTGCGCCTGCGGCGGATCAGCGAGCACCCGCGCTCCTACGGGTTCCCCGCCAACCACCCGACGATGGAGTCGTTCCTCGGCGTCCCGATCCGGATCCGCGACGAGGTCTTCGGCAACCTGTATCTGACCGAGAAGGAGGGCGGGGAGGGCTTCACCGCGGCGGACGAGCGGCTCGTCGTGATCCTCTCCGAGTGGGCGGCGATCGCGATCGACGGCTCGCGCTCGTTCGCGGCCGAGAAGCTGCGGCTGTCGATCGAGTCCTCCGAGCTCGAGCGCCGGCGCTGGGCGCGCGAGCTGCACGACGAGACGCTGCAGGAGCTCGGCGCGCTGCGGGTGATGCAGGAGGGCGCGCTGCGCGCCGCCGATCCGGCCGGCGAGCGCGAGGCGCTGGCCCGCGCCAACCGCCAGGTCGAGCGGATAATCGGCTCGCTGCAGGGGCTGATTACCGAGCTGCGGCCGGCGGCGCTCGACCAGCTCGGCCCGCAGCCGGCGGTCGAGGCGCTGGTCGAGCGCCTGCGGGCCCGCAGCGGCCTCGCGATCGAGCTCGACGTCGACCTCGCCTACGAGTCCGGCCGGGTCGGCGCGCGGCTCACGCCCGAGCTCGAGTCGGCGATCTACCGGATCGTCCAGGAGGCGCTCGTCAACGTCGTCAAGCACGCCGGCGCCGGCCGCGCGCGGGTGCTGATCGAGGAGCGCGACGAGGAGGTCGTGGTGACGATCGAGGACGACGGCCGCGGGATCGGGCCGCAGCCGGCCCCGCGCGGCTTCGGCATCGTCGGGATGCGCGAGCGGGCCGAGCTGCTGGGCGGCACGCTGGAGCTGCGCTCCGCCGCCGCCGGCGGCTCGCGGGTGCGGGCGATCCTGCCGATCGAGCGCGTCGGCGGCGCCTGATCAGGAGGCGGTGATCCCGTTCTCGAGCGCGTAGGCGACGAGCTCGGCGCGGGTCGTGCGCCCCGATTTGCGCTGGATGTTGGCCCGGTGGGTCTCGACCGTGCGGACGCTGAGCACGAGCTTGTCGGCGATCTCGGGGTTCATGTAGCCGAGCACCAGCAGCTCCAGCACCTCGATCTCGCGCGGGGTGAGGTCGTCGGGAGGGCCGTCGGGGGCCTCGGGGGCGGCGGCCAGCCGCGCACCGAGCTCGGGGTTGATGTAGGTGCCGCCGGCCGTCACCGCGCGGATCGCGTCGACGAGCTCGCTCGCCGCCGACTGCTTGACGACGAACCCCTTGGCGCCGGCCTGGAACGCCTGCCGCGCGAACGGCGGCTCGTTCTGCATCGTCAGGACGATCACGCTGGTCGCGGGCGAGACCGACGCGACCTCGGGGATCAGCTCGAAGCTGGGCTTGCCCGGCATGCTCAGGTCGAGGACGAGGATCGTCGGCTTGTGGCCGAGCACGTAGCGGGCGGCGGCGTCGCCGTCGTCGGCCTCGGCGACGACCTCGATGTCGGGCTCGGCCTCGAGCACCAGCCTGATCCCGTCGCGGACGAGCTTGTGGTCGTCGGCGAGCACGACCGTGACCTGTTCCTCCGCCGGCTCGGCTCCCATCGCGCCCAGCTTAGGACCGCGGCGCGCGATCGCGCTCGGTGGAGTCCCCGCGTCGGCTCCCGTGCCGAGTACGGATGCGCCCGGCCGGCCGGTTCGGCTTCGATGGTGCGATGACGGCGGAGCCCGGAAGCGAGCGGCGGCTGCTCGTCGGCGTCGGCGACGAGCCCAGCGCCGAGGACGCGCTCGCCCTCGCCGACGTCCTCTGCGAGCTGACCGCTGCCCGGCCGACCGTCGTGCGCGTCGTCGCGGTCGCCCGCCACCTGCTCGGCGACGAGCCCGAGCGGGCGCTCGAGCGCCTGACCGGCGATCAGCTGACCCGCGCCCGCGAGCGGCTCGCCGCCCACGGGCCCCGCGCCGAGGCGGTTCGCGCCGACTCGGTCGCGAGCGGCCTGTTCGAGCGGGCCGAGCGCGAGGGCTCGGCGCTGATCGTCGTCGGCTCGACCCACCGCGGCAGGCTCGGCCGGGTGCTGCCGGGCAGCACCGCGACCGCGCTGCTGCAGGGGGCGCCCGCCGCGGTCGCCGTGGCCCCGGCCGGTTACGGGCGCGAGACGCGGCGGCCGATCGCGCGGATCGGCGTCGCCGTCGACGGCTCCGAGGAGTCGCTGACCGCGCTCGCGGCGGCGATCGGGCTGGCGCGCGCGGCGGCGGCGGAGCTGCGGATCATCAGCTCGAGCGAGCCCGCCGCCTTCGGCTACGGCTCGGCGGTCGAGATCCTCACCGCGGGCGAGATCGAGAGCTTCGCCACCGAGCAGGCCGAGCGCCTGCTCGCCGCGGCCCTCGAGCGGGTGCCGGAGGGGGTCGCGGCGCAGACGCACCTCGTCCGGGGCGAGATCGGCGCCGCGCTCGAGGACGAGTCCTCGCGGCTCGACCTGCTGCTGCTCGGCTCGCGCGGCTACGGGCCGCTGCGCCGGACGCTGCTCGGGTCGGTCTCCTCGCGGGTCGTCGACGGCGCCCACTGCCCGGTCCTGGTCACGCCGCGGGGCCTCGCCGCGCGGCCGTTCGGCCCGGACGCGGGCTGATCGCTCAGCGGTCGCCGGCGGCGACCGGTGGCTCGTGCCGCTGGTGCGGCCAGCGGGCCTCGACCTCGATCGGCACCTCCGGCGGCGCCAGGTCGGGGGGCGTCTCGACCCCCGCCAGCCAGGCCGAGACGTGGCGGGCGCCGACCTTGGCCCGCGGCCACCACAGGTAGTCGGGCGAGACGGCGCCGTCGGGATCGCCGGCGCTGAGCTCGTGCTCGAGCTTGAGCGAGCTCGAGCCGGTGAGCAGCTCCCCGCGCAGCACCGGCCGGAACGGCTGCGGGTCGACCGGGGCCCCGAGCGCGGCGGCGATGTGCTCGGCCGCGGCCTGCGCCTGCTGGGCGGCGATCCCGCCCTGCTTGACCGGGAAGCTCGTGCCGTCGCCGGCCGCGTAGACGGCGCCGGCGCCGACCACCCGCAGGTGCTCGTCGACGGGGATGAAGCCGCCGCCGGTGGCGGGCAGGCCGGCGATCGCGGGGCCGTCGATCCGCGGCAGCGCGATCGCCTCGCTGCAGCGCAGCTCGGCGCCGTCGCGGCAGCCGAGCCCGTCGGGTCCCTCGACGACGAAGCAGCCCGCTTCGATCTCGACGTCGCGCGCCCGCAGGCGGGCGGCGACCGCGGCGCTCGCGCGCTCGCCGAAGATCGCCAGCGGCGACGCCTCGGGGGTGAGGATCAGGATCCGCGGGCTGAGGCCGAGCTGCTCGGCGTGCCGGCGCAGCATCAGCGCCAGCTCGTAGGCGGGCAGCGGCCAGCTCGTCGCCGGCGGGATCACGACCGCGAGCGTCCGCGACCGGTGCGCGGCGGCGCCGGTCAGCATCTCGCCGACCGGGATTCGCGCGCTCGTGCTCCAGAACGTCGTCGCGGTCGCGTAGGCGGGCCGGGCGCGGCCGCCGACGCAGACCGCGAGCAGGTCGTAGTCGAGGCCGCGGGCGGCGCGCAGCCGCACCGACCGGGCGCCGGGATCGACGCGGGTTAGCGCGTCGCGCACGTGCTCGACGCCGATCCGCTCGAGCAGCGGCGCCAGCTCGTGGCGCTCGAGCCCGGGTCCGCCGAACGGCTCGCGCACGGCGAGCGGCTTGAGCACGAACTGCTCCTCGGGCGAGAGCAGCGTGATCTGCGCGCGCCGGCCGGCGAGCTCGCGCAGCGCCATCGCCAGCTCGAGCCCGGCGATGCCGCCGCCGGCGATCAGCACCCGCCGCGCGTCGTCGCTGTCCGCCCTCGCCATAGCGGCCACCGTAGGAGCGGCGCCCGCGGCCCGCCTCCGCAGGCGCTACGGGCTTCGGGCCGGGGCGCGGTCAGGCCGCGGGCGGGCCGCCGAGCACGAGCACGTCGACCAGCAGGAACAGGGCGACGGTCACGACGACGATTCCGAACGCCCGGGCCAGCGTCCGCGGGTCGAGCCGGCGGCCGAGCCGGCTGCCGCCAACGGCGCCGATCGCGGCCGCCGCCGAGAGCACGATCGTCAGCGGCCAGTCGGGCTCGGAGCCGATCGCGAGGTGGCTGGCGAGCGCGGCGAGCCCGGTCAGGGTGATGATCGCGAGCGAGGTCGCGACCGCGCGCCGCATCGTCAGGCCGAGCAGCACGGTCAGCGCCGGGACGATCAGAAAGCCGCCGCCGACCCCGAAGAAGCCGGTCATCGCCCCGACCGCGAGCCCGCTGCCGGCGGCCGGCGCCGAGACCGCGGCCGGGCAGCCGGGATCGTCGGCGGGATCGGTCGGGTCGCCGGCGCCGCCGCGCCGGAAGGTGAGCGCTCCTGCGGCCAGCATCACCGGGACGAACGAGAGGATCAGCGCCCGCGCATCGACCTGCGCGTTGGCGAGCGTGCCGAGCAGGGCGCCGAGCGCGGCCGGGATCGAGAACGTGATCGCCAGCCGCCAGCAGAGCCGGCCGTCGCGCGCCTGCACGCCGGCGCCGGCCGAGGCGCCGAGCGCGACGACGATCAGCGACGCGGTCGAGGCGGGGCCGGCGCCCTGGCCGAGGACGTAGACGAGGACCGGCAGCGCCAGGATCGCGCCGCCGCCGCCGACGGTGCCGACGACGGCGCCGATCAGCAGCCCGAAGGGGATCGCCAGCAGCACTTCCATATCCTCAGTCTCCCTCGCGCCATGATCTTCCGGCAGTTCATCCACGACGACCTCGGCTGCGCCTCCTACCTCGTCGGCGACGAGGAGGCCGGCGCGGCGGCGGTGATCGACCCGAAGTTCGAGATCGACGAGTACGTCGCGCTCGCCCGCTACGTCGGCGTCTCGATCGAGCACATCCTCGAGACCCACAACCACGCCGACCACGTCTCCGGCCACGGCCGGCTCGCGGCGGCCACCGGCGCCTCGATCTACGTCAACCGGATCGCCGGCGCCGGCTACGAGCACGTCGCCTTCGACGACGGCTTCGAGCTCGAGATCGGGGCGGTGACGATCCGCGCCATCCACACCCCCGGCCACCGGCCCGAGCACACCGCCTTCGCGCTGATCGACCGCGGCCGCGGCGCCGGCCCGTGGGCGGTGCTGACCGGCGACACGCTGTTCGTAAACGACGTCGCCCGTCCCGACCTCGCGATCGAGAAGCGCGAGGGCGCGCGGGGGATCTTCCACTCGCTGCGGGAGAAGCTGCTGACGCTGCCCGAGGACTGCGAGGTCTGGCCCGGCCACCTCGGCGGCTCGATGTGCGGCGGCCCGGGGATGGACATGAAGATCTCCTCGACGATCGGGTTCGAGCGCCGCAACAACCCGACGCTCGCGATCGGCGACGAGCAGGAGTTCGTCGACCAGGCGGTCGCCAAGCTCGGCCCGCAGCCGCCCAACTTCCAGACGATCGTCGAGCTCAACAAGGGGCCGCTTTTGACCGAGGGGACCGAGGTGCTGCCGCTGGCGCCGCGCCAGGTCGAGGGCAAGCGGGCCGAGGGCGCGCTCGTCGTCGACGCCCGCACCGACCAGCAGTTCGACGACGCCCACATCCCGGGCGCGATCTGCATCCCGATGCTGCACGCCGGCTTCGGCTCGCGCCTCGCCTGGCTCGCCGACCACGATCAGGAGATCGTGATCATCGGCCGCGACGACGAGGACGGCCGCAACGCCGCCCGGCTCGCGACCGCGGTCGGGATCACCAACCTCGCCGGCTTCCTCGGCGGCGGCATGACGAGCTGGCGGCTCGAGGGACGCGAGGCCGAGCGGGTCGAGCGGCTGCCGCTCGACGACCTGGGGGCCCGCGCCGACGCCGACCCCGAGCTGCAGATCCTCGACGTCCGCGAGCGGACCGAGTGGGACGCCGGCCACATCCCCGGCTCGGCCTTCCGGCCCTGGCACGACGTCGATGGCATCCCCGACGGGATCGAGCCGTCGCGCCCGGTCGCCGTCGTCTGCGGCTCCGGCGAGCGCGCCGCCGTCGCCGCCAGCCTGCTGCAGGCCCACGGCGCCGCCGAGGTGATCCACGTGATCGACGGCGGCGTCCCCAAGTGGGGCCGGCTCGGCAACCCGCTCGAGCCCGCCTAGCGCCGGTGGGGCGGGTGGTGCGACCACCCGCGTGCGTTCCGGCAACCGTCGTCGATGTCACCGGGGGAGGGGGAGGCGGTCGAGACGGTTGCAGCTCCCTTCGAGTGCTGGCCCGGAGGGCGCCGGCTTCTCAGGGCTATCGGATCTGCGGCACCGGGATCAACGGCGGCTGAATCCCCTCGGGATGCGCCCTTCGTGCCTCGACGACCCGGCGGGCCACCACGACCAGCGCCACCGCCCAGAAGACCCACAAGCAGATCAGGATCGCGACGTAGGCGATCGCCCCCGGCCGCCCGTAGACGTTCGGGCTCAGGTAGGTGACGAACAGCACCGGGACCATCGCGATCTGGAGCAGCGCCGTCTCGATCAGGTATCCCGCCATGATGAAGAACGGCAGCGCCCAGACGAAGTACTGGGGAAGGAAGTTCGGGTTGAAGACGAAGATCGAGAGCCAGAGGAGGACGATGCCGTCCAGCGGTGCCGGCCGGTACCGGAGCAGGAACGCGCCGAGGCCGGCGAGCACGACCAGGGTGATCGCGGCGCTCGAGTCGCTCAGCCAATCGGTGAGCGAGTTCGGATGCCCGACCGTCGCGAGCACCGGGGAGAAGCGCCGATCGACGGCGAACCCGGGGTCGAGGATCACGCTCAAGCCACCACGGCCCGGCACTCCCGCGTACGACAGCCCATCCCTGAATCCGGCCGGAGCCGCCAGGTAGAAGGGGATGCTGACGGCCGCGACAACGACCGCGGCGGCGGCCACGAGCGTCGCGACCTCCCGGCGCGAGCGCGACGCGGCCGCGAACGGAACGAGCAACAGGAACGGGACGGTCTTGAGCGCTGCACCAACGCCGACCAGCAGCCCCGCCGCGAGCGCCCGCCGCGACCGTGGCCGCTGCTCCCAGATGATCAGAGCGGCGACGCCGGGCAGGATCGCGACCGGATCGATCTGACCGTGATAGCCCGAGATCGCGATGAAGATCGGACCGAGCATCACCAGCGAGAATGCGGCGAGGCAGGTCCTCTCGGTCGCCCCGCGCCGACGGAAGAACCAGTAGATGAGCGCGGCGATCGCGAGATCGGCGAGGATCGGCAGGATCTGTACGACGCCCTGGAACGGCAGGCCGGTCAGGCCGGCCAGCTTCAGCGCCGCCACGAGCCAGGCGAGATATCCCGGCGGGTAGGGCCAGTAGACGCCGTCGATGTTTCCGGCGTAGGTGTGCAGCGGGTCGTCGAGGGTCCGTCCCCCGACCGCCGCGAAGGTGAAGATGTCGCCGTTTCCGAACCAGTGGAAGGCCAGGAACAGGCGGACCGCGATGCCTGCCGCAGCGATGATCAAGAGTCGACGGCGGATCGTAGGCACCCCGCGCCAGCCTAATCGATGCCGGACGACCGGTTCACGCGAGATGGATCGTCACCAGGAAGATCCAGGTCCATGAGCTCCCGCCTACCCCGCTCGCCCCGCGAACTCCGCCGCCGGGTCCGGATAGGCGAACGCGTTCAGCCCGAGCCAGCTCGGGAGGCTGCGGACCAGGTGCTCGGGGCCGCTCACGCGCACGCGTCGCGACCGCAGCGCGGCCCCCAGCTCGAGCCTGCCGATCCACACCTCGCACATCGCCCGAGCCTCGGCGTCGACGGAGAGGTCGACCTCGAAACCGGGGTCGGACAGGCACAGATCGGTGCCCGTGGGCTCGGCGATCAGCCACCAGGCCCGCTTGACCTCGGGGGCGTCGCGGTACCGGAAGAAGGTGACGACCCGATCCTGGGGGAGGCGGTCGAGCCGCAGGTTGCGCTGCATGTCCCACATCAGCAGCGCCGGATCGGCGTTCTCGTCGGTGATCTCCCGGCGCAGGTGGTCGCGGCTCCAGGTGCCGAGCGCGAACAGGATCGGGCCGAGAGCCGTCCCCGCCTCGGTGAGCGCGTAGCGGTGCCCGCGCTCCCCGGCCCTCGCGTGCCGCGTGACGATCCCCGAGCGCTCGAGCTCGCGCAGGCGCTTGCTGAGCAGCGAGGACGACATCAGCGGCACGCCCCGCTGGAGCTCGTTGAAGCGGGTGCTCCCGGCCAGCAGCTCGCGAACCACCAGCAGCGTCCAACGCTCGTTGAGCACCTCCGCTGCCTGGGCGATCGGGCAGAACTGTCCGTAGCCGGAGGGCAACGCTTCTCCTCCCCGGGCAGTGTAGGGCCCGAGCTTCAGATCTTGCAGTTGATCGCGGGCCTCGAGCGCCGGAGACTCGGCGAGGCATCGAGCGAGGGGAGATCCGATGAGCGAGTAAGCAGCACTGAACGAGGCGGCGCGCGCCACCTGGGCGGCCGGCGATTACGACGCGATCGCTGAGCTGATCTGGGAGGTCGGCGAGCGGCTCGCAGGGCGCCTCGACCTCCAGGTGGGCGAGGACGTCCTCGACGTCGCGTGCGGGACCGGCAACGCCTCCGTTCCGGCCGCCCGGGCGGGCGCCCGGGTGGTCGGGCTGGACCTGACCCCGGAGCTGTTCGCCGCGGCCCGCCGGCGGGCCGCGGCGGCCGGGGTCGAGGTCGACTGGGTGGCGGGCGACGCCGAGGCGCTCCCGTTCGAGGACGGGAGCTTCGACGTGGTGGTCTCGACCTTCGGGGTGATGTTCGCGCCCCGCCATGAGCGCGCGGCGCGCGAGCTCGTCCGGGTGCTGCGGCCGGGCGGCCGGCTCGGGGTCTGCAGCTGGACTCCGGAGGGAAACGTGGGCGAGTTCTTCCGCATCATGGCCGCGCACCTGCCCCCGCCGCCCGGGCCGCCGCCGACGCTCTGGGGCGCCGAGGACCACCTCCGCGACCTGCTCGGGGGCACCGGGGTCGAGCTCCAGTCCGAACGGCAACGGGTCGTGCTCCACTTCGACTCGGTCGAGGCCGCGGTCACCATGTACGAGGCCAAGTTCGGCCCCGTCGTCAAGGCCCGCGAGCTGCTCGAGCCCGACGGGCGCTGGCCCGCGATGCGCGACGAGCTGGCCGCGATGTTCCGCCGGCACGGCGCCGCCACGGACGGGACCGTCGCCTATCCGGGCGAGTACCTGATGACGATCGGCCGCCTCCCGCCCGACGCGCGAGGGAGCGCATGAACGACCGACTCCGCCGCGGCGCCTCCGCGCTAGGTTGCGAAGGTGCCGGCCGAAGCCACGATCACCGTTCCCGCCCGCTACAACGGACCGCGCGACAGCGGCCAGGGCGGCTATACGGCCGGGCTGATCGCGATCCGACTGGGCGAGCCCGCCGAGGTCACGCTGCGCTCGCCGGTGCCGCTCGATCGCGAGCTCGCGGTCGAGAAGCTCGACGGTGGCGGGCTCCGGGTCCTCGACGGCGCGACGCTCGTCGCCGAGGCGCGGCCGCGCGCGCTCGAGATCGAGGTTCCCGACCCGGTCGGGATCGAGGCGGCGCGGGCGGCGAAGCAGCGCTACCGCGGCGCGTCCGGCGGCACCTTCAGCCGCTGCTTCGTCTGCGGCCGCGACCGCGCGGACGCGTTCGGGGTGATGGGCGGCGCCGTCGAGGGCCGTGACGTCGCCGCCTCGCCGTGGACCCCGGGCCCCGAGACCGATGCCGACGGCGGCGCCCGGGCGGCGCCCGAGTTCGTCTCGGCCGCGCTCGACTGCCCGACCTACTTCGCGCTGTTTCCGGACACGCTGCCGATCGCGTTCATGGCGCGATTCACCACGCGGGTCGACGAGCTTCCCGAGGTCGGAGCTGAACACGTCGTGATCGCCTGGCCGATCTCGAAGGACGGCCGCAAGAACCTCGCCGGCTCAGCGCTGCTCGACGCCGCCGGGAACGTGCTCGCCGCCGCCGAGGCGCTCCTGATCGAGGCGAAGTCGGGCTAAGGAGCCGCGCCCCGGCCGCCCGCCACTTCGCGCTCGCCCGATCGCGCTGGCCGGACGAGCCCGAAGGGATGAAGAGGGCGTGCAGCGACCGGCTCCGCGTCCGACGCCGAGACGCCGATCCAACGACTCCGATCTCAACCCGCGCCCCGCGGCTCGGGTTCTCGCGCGCCAGCGCTCAGCCTTGCTTTCCCGCCGAGCCTCTCGGCGCGGGCTCAGCCGACCTCGCGCAGCTCGCCGCTGCCAACGTCGAAGACGAACCCCCGCACCGCGTCGGTATTCGGAATGAACGGGCTGGCCTCGATCGCGGCGATCCCATCGCGGACGTCCTCCTCGAGGTCGGAGAACGCATGGGCTCGCCACTGCGGCCGCGCGCCGCTCGCCTCCTCGAGGCGGGCGGCGAGCTCGTCGTCCTCGAAGGTGAGCATGCCGCAGTCGGTGTGGTGGATCAGCACGATCTCCTCGGTGCCGAGCAGGTGCTGGGAGATCGCCAGCGAGCGGATCGCGTCATCGGTGACCACCCCGCCGGCATTGCGGATCACGTGCGCGTCACCCTCGCTGAGGCCGAGCAGCGCGTAGGGGTCGAGCCGCGCGTCCATGCATGCAAGGACGGCCACCCGCTTGGCGGGCGGCAGGGCCAGCTGGCCGTGGTCGAAGCGCTCCGCGTAGCGCTGGGCGTTCTGCGTGAGTTCGTCGGTGACGCTCATTCACTCTCCTTCGTAAGGGGCTGTCCGGGGCGCTGATTCTACAGAATTCGGATCAACTTTCAGATATTTTGAGGGAGGCTTTGATCGTTCGTCGCCGAGTTGCGACGGCCTCACGCTTCAGCGGCAGTGGGGCAGGCTCACCTTCGCGACGACCCTCTCCGCGCTCCTCGGCCGTCCCGACGGCTCGAAACTCCCTCGCCGCCTTCGCCGCGATGGTCAGCCACCCGCTCACCGACTGGCAGGCGCGCGCGCTCGACCTTGAGAAGCGCACGACCGCGATCCTCGTCCCACGCCAAGGCGGTTCGGGGACGGAGCCAGATCGCGCGGCGGCCGCCCGTTCCCGTGGGCGCGACGTGGGCGGCCTCCGAACGGCTGCGCCAACCGTTAGCCGAAAGGGACCGATTTCCAGGGACTTCTCGATGCCGGAGGAGGGACTCGAACCCCCGACACGCGGGTTATGATTCCGCCCTGTGGCGATTGTTGGAGGGTTCAAGCCCGGCTTGTTCAAGCGGGTCAGATCCTCTGAGGTCACGTCCGATCTGATGAGTTTGGGACCTATTCGGGACCCAATAGCGCCTCCCAGGCGTGTACGCTGCGAGCGTGTCGCAGCTATCTGATCTTCGCCCGGCTCCCGTCAGCGGCCACATCTTCCGCATGCCGCGCAAGTCGGGCGATCGCTGGGTGGCGAAGTGGCGCGATGCCGGGGGCCAGCACAAGCGGGTGCTGGGGAAGGCGTGGAAGGGAAGAGGGCGGCCAACCGCGGGGCACTTGACGAAGCAAGGAGCTCAGCGGATGCTCGACGAGATCCTGGCCGAGGCCCGCCGTGGCCAGCTGATCGCGCCGAGGCGACCGGTCGCCGGAACGACGTTCGCCGATGCCGCAGCCGAATGGCTGCGCTACATCGAGCATGACCGCAAGCGGCGCCCCTCGACTGTCCGGGACTACCGGATCGTGGTCGACAAGGTCCTGGTACCGGCGCTGGGACCGGCGCCGCTCGAGGAGGTCACGAGCGGCCACATCGACGCCTTCCGCGCCCGGCTCGTCGTGGAGGGCGAGCTCTCCGCACGGACGATCAACAAGTACCTCGCCCTGATCCACGGCATCCTGAAGCGCGCGCAGCGGGTCTACGGGCTGTCGGCGAACGCGGCAGCGGGGGTGGAGCGTCAGCCGGCACGTCGCTCAGGGGACTTCGACGTCCTCTCTGCTGAGGACGTTGAGGCGCTCGTGCGGGCCGCAAGCTCGGAGCAGGACGGGGCGCTGTTTGCGACCGCCGCGTACGCAGGGCTACGCCTCGGGGAGCTACGCGCCTTGCGCTGGCGAGACTTGGACTTCGGAAAGCGGCTGGTTCACGTCCGACGGTCGTACGTCGAGCGCGAGGAGGGCACGCCGAAGTCGGGGCGTGTCCGCAGCGTGCCGATGATCGACCAGGTGGCGCGCGCTCTCGACGGGCTGAGCCGTCGTGAGCACTTCGCAGGGGACGAGGATCTCGTGTTCTGCAACGACGTCGGCGAGCACTTCGACGACTCGGCCCTGCGCCGGCGGTTCTACGCGGCTCGCAAGCGCGCGGGTCTGAAGCGGATCCGGTTCCACGACCTCCGGCATACCTTCGGCACGCTCGCGGTGCAGGTGTTCCCCCTCTCTGATGTGAAGGCGTACATGGGGCATGCCGACATCGCGACGACGATGGTCTACGTGCACCACGTGCCGCAGGTCGACGCGGCGGATCGCTTGTCGAAGGCTCTGGCGACCGGCGCCGATGGGCCGAGGTTGTCACCCTTGCCGGGAGCGGCGGCGGATTCATAACCCCGCTTCGAGCGCGGGTTCTTGGCATGCGAGTACAGATCGCATGCGGTCCGCTGGCGATCGGGATCGCCTGAGCGATCCGGCGCGTGGTTGCCCTTCCGCCAGGCAGCCAGCTAGCTTCCACGCGTCAGAGCGTTAGGGCGTTGCGCGACACTCTGGCAGCAGTTGGGACAGCGACGGTTGGAGAGCATGGAGGAATTCAGCGAACCCGCATGGGGCCCCGGTTATCCGCACCCCCTCTCGCAACTCCAGACGGAACTAGTCTGGGGGGGAAAGTACGACGAGCACGGGGCACGAAGGGGCGTTGATGCTGCTGCTCTCGCTATGCCCATGCAGCGCATCGAGACGATTGATGAGCCGCGCGCGCGCGCTGAGGCCCAAGGGAGCCTTTTCGACAGCGACACCGCCCATCTCGACGACTTTCGGAACCGCCTGATTTGGGGCGATAACAAGCTGGTTCTCGCGTCGCTGCGGGCCGAGTTCGAAGGCAAGATCGATGTGATCTACATCGATCCGCCGTTTGACCTCGACGCGGACTTCACGATGAGGCTAGCTGTGGGCGACGGCAACGACACTCTCGCCAAAGACCAGTCCGCACTCGAAGCCGTTGCGTATCGCGACACATGGGGCAAGGGATCCGACTCCTACCTAGCGATGCTGCAAGAGCGGTTCGTACTTATGCGTGACCTGCTCGCAGAGTCAGGATCGCTTTTCGTACACGTCGGGTACCAGGTCAATCACCTGGTCCGCGCGATGCTCGAGTCGCTGTTCGGGCGCCGCAACGTTGTGGCTGAGATCGTCTGGAGTTACGGGACGCCGTCGGGGGGCCGTGCCGCCGGTAACCGCCTGATCAAGGCGCACGAGTACATCCTGTACGTCACCAAGAGCTACGGGCATCACAAGTACAACAA
>CAZCFA010000066.1:14609-16334 GCA_964497825.1 uncultured Conexibacter sp. | reverse complement strand
TCCCGCGGCCGGCCGGCCGCGCCGGGCCATGTGCATGTAGACGTAGTCGTGGCCGGTCCGCTGGCCGTCGATGACGACGTAGTAGCCGGCCGCCGACTGGTAGGCGTTGACCTGGACCCGGCCGCCGCGGGCGGCGACGATCTTCGTCCCGCAGCGGCCGAAGACGTCCTGTCCCTGGTGCCCGCGGCCGGCGCCGAGTCCGTCGCCGTAGTAGTGCTTGCCGCGCAGCGGAAAGATGTGGTCGTAGTGCTTGAACGAGGCGCCGGCGCCGGGCCCGCCGCTGAGCTGGGAGACCTTGAACCTGTACTTGCCGTTGCGGGCGACGCCGCGGTCGGCGTCGAGCCCGTCCCAGCTGAAGCTGTGGTTGGCGAACGGCCGCTGGTTCCTCTCCACGACCGAGTCGACGGTCGCGCCGCTGCGCTTGCTGATCACGTCGATGCGGACGTCGGTCGGCCGCGGGGCCGCGAACAGGTAGTCGAGCTCGCTGCCGCGGGCGGAGTCGAAGAAGGTCTTTCTCGGCTTCGCCTGCGCCGACTTGACCGCGAAGCCGTCGACCGCCTCGACCGCGTCCTTGGGCTCGATCTCGATCGCAACCGGTGAGGCCGCCTTCTGCCCCGACATCGTCGTGACCCGGACCCGGCCGTCGACGGCGCCGACCGGGACCGTCGCGACGACGCTCGTCGCGGTCGCCGAGTCGGGGCGGACCGTGAGCCTGCGATCGGCACCCTTGAAGCGAACCGCGGTGATGCCGGCGAGGCCGCTGCCGGTGAGCTCGACCCGGCCGGTCTCGGCCACGGTGCGGAGCGCGAGGCAGCGCTCGACGCAGCTGATGCCGTCGACCTCGGGCGGATCCGGGGTGCCGATCCCGCCGCCGCCGGCCGCGGCGAGCGCGGCGCCGGCCGCGGCCGCGACGCAGGTTCCGGCGAGGGCGATCGCGGCGGTCGCGGTCCGCCGCATCCTCCGGTTGCTGCCAGCGCTCAAGTACGTCTCTCTCGTTCGGGCCTACGGGGTGAGCTGACGGGCTCGCGCTTGAGAGCAGCGCTACCGGGCCGGTGCCTGGATTCGCCCCTCGGGAACGGCTTCGCCGTTCCCATCGGTTCCCCCGCTCCCGGCGCCTGCGAGCCGGGATTGGGCAGGTCTTGTGCGCGCGGCAGTATATCCGCGGTCGCGGCGCTATCATCCGCCGCCGCGTCGGAGCCCGCGGGGCCGAGACGTGCGTTCCACGCGCCAGTCGAGCCGTGGATCCAGGCGCGAATGAAGACCTACGCAGCGACACCCGAGACCCGCCGGCGCGACTGGTACGTCGTCGACGCCGAGGGGCGGACGCTGGGCCGGCTCGCGACCCAGATCGCCGACACGCTACGCGGCAAGCGCAAGCCCGAGTACACGCCGCACTGCGACGTCGGCGACTTCGTCGTCGTCGTCAACGCCAACAAGATCGCGGTCACCGGCGACAAGCTGAGGAGCAAGCGCTACTACCGCCACAGCGGCTACCCGGGCGCGGTCAGGTCGCGCTCGTTGCAGGAGCTGCTCGACCACAGGCCCGAGGACGTGATCCGTCGCGCCGTCAAGGGGATGCTGCCGCGCAACAAGCTCGCCCGCAAGCAGCTGCTGAAGCTGAAGATCTACGCCGGCGCCGAGCATCCGCACGCCGCCCAGCAGCCGAAGCCCCTGGAGGTCAGGTGACCGAGAAGCCGAACGACGACGAGCAGGCCGAGGACGCCG
>CAZCFA010000066.1:0-14509 GCA_964497825.1 uncultured Conexibacter sp. | reverse complement strand
GCCGAGAAGAAGCAGGACGTCGTCCCCGGCGCCGACCTCGAGCCGATCGCGATCAGCGAGGAGCGCGAGCTCACCGCCGAGGAGCGCGCCCGGGCCGAGGCCGAGGCCGAGGAGCGCGCCGCCCGCGAGGCCGCAGCCGCCGACGACGACGACGAGGCGATCACGCCGCGCGCCGTCAGCGTCCCGACGGGCGCCCAGGTCCAGGCGACCGGCAAGCGCAAGAGCGCCGTCGCGCGGGTGATCGTCCGCGCCGGCAACGGCGGCTTCGAGGTCAACAGCCGCTCGCTCGAGCAGTACTTCCCAAGCACCCAGCATCAGTCGCTGGCCCGCCAGCCGCTGGTCGCCAGCGGCTACGACGGCAACGTCGACGTCCGCGTGCGCGTCCACGGCGGCGGCGTCAGCGGCCAGGCCGGAGCGGTCCGCCACGGCGTCGCCCGGGCGCTGACCGACCTCGAGCCGGAGCTGCGGCCCGAGCTCAAGCGCCGCGGCATGCTGACCCGCGACGACCGTCGCAAGGAGCGCAAGAAGGCCGGCCTGAAGAAGGCCCGGAAGCGGCCGCAGTTCTCGAAGCGCTGAAGCCCGCGCCCGCCGCTGCCACGGCGCGCGCTGATGGGCGCTTCCGCCGGCTCAGCAGGCGGCGTATCTGTAGCGGCGCGAGCCCGGCCGGCTGACCTGCCGGTCCCGCAGCACCACCGAGACCCGGGCGCCGATCTGCTCGCAGGTGCGCCGGAAGCTGCGGCGGTGGTACTCGATCGCGATCACGTGGTTGCCGTAGGCGCGCAGGTAGCGGCCGCACTCGTGGTAGCGGCCGCACTCCTCGGCGATCGCGAAGTCGAAGCCGGCCCGCCGTCGCGCCCTCGCGCCGAGCTCGACCGTGTTCTTCTGTGCGACCGCGAGGCCGAGCGCGTGGGCGCGGGCGGCGAGCAGCGCCGCGTAGGCGACCGCGTCGCGCCTGCCGAACGGGACCTTGCGGGCCAGCGGCGTGCCGTCGAAGCGCGTCCAGGAGTCGAGGTTGTCGAGCTCGACCGCCCCGAAGCCGCCGGCGGCGCAGCCGCGGATCATCCGCCCGACCCGGCGCGCCGCGCGCTCGCGCTTGCGCCTGGTCGAGATGTTGACGAGGTACTCTCCGCCCCAGTGGGGATCGTCGCCGAGCCGCTCGAGGATCAGGCTGCGGGGCCAGTTCGAGTGCTCGTCGGGGCGGTCGGTGCCGGGCTCGTCGGCCTGCGTCTGGAACGCGTTGACGTAACAGATCGAGTAGGCCGGAGCGGGCGCCGCCGCGCCCGAGAACCAGTCGCGGGAGACGACGCTGACGCCGGCGGGCAGCGGGTAGTCGCCGCCGATCTGGTAGTCGAAGCCGGCGTTCGCCGGCGGCGGCGAGTAGCCGGAGGCGGCCGTCGCCGCCGCGGTCAGCAGCGTCGCGGCGGCGAGCAGGGCCACGGCGGCGAGCGGGATCGGATCTGGTGTGGCGCGGCGCATCGAAGCAGGCAACCCGGTGCCGGTCGCGCAATGATGCCCGATCATGCCCCAGCCGGAGAAGCTGTTCGGAACCGACGGCGTCCGCGGCCCCGTCGGCGAGGTGCTGACGCCCGAGCTGGCGCTCGCGCTCGGCCGCGCCACCGCCGCCGACCTCGACGCCGAGCGGCCGCAGGTCGTGATCGTGCGCGACACCCGCGAGTCCGGCCACATGCTCGAGTCGGCGCTCGCCGCCGGGCTGGCGGCGGCCGGCGCCGACGTCTTCCTCGCCGGCGTCCTGCCGACGCCGGCCGCCGCGATCCTCGTCAAGCGTCATCGCTTCGACCTCGGCGCCGTCGTCTCCGCCTCGCACAACCCCTGGCGCGACAACGGGATCAAGTTCTTCGGCCGCGACGGACGCAAGCTCGACGACGACGCCGAGCGGCGCGTCGAGGAGCGGGTCGCCGCCGGCCCCGCCAGCGGCGCCGCCTCGGGCCGGATCCGCAAGCTCGAGGGCGCCCTCGACGACTACCTGCGCGAGCTCGGCTCGACCTTCGACCTCGATCTCAGCGGCCGCCGGATCGTCCTCGACTGCGCCAACGGCGCCACCCACCGCGCCGCGCCGGCGGCGTTCGAGCGGCTCGGCGCTGAGCTGACCACGATCGGCGCCGAGCCCGACGGTCGCAACATCAACGAGCGCTGCGGCTCGACCCACCTGGCGACGATCGCCGCCGCGGTCGCCGCGGCCGGCGCCGAGATCGGCTTCGCCTTCGACGGCGACGGCGACCGGATGCTCGCCGTCGACGCGACCGGCCGCGAGCTCGACGGCGACGAGATCGTCGCGCTCGCGGCCCTCCATCTGGCCGAGTCGGGGGCGCTGCCGGGCGGCGTCGCCGTCACCGTGATGAGCAACTACGGCTTCCACCAGGCGATGGAGCGGGCCGGGATCGCGGTCGCCACGACCCAGGTCGGCGATCGCTGGGTGATCGAGGAGCTGCTCGGGCGCGGCTGGACGATCGGCGGCGAGCAGTCCGGCCACATCATCTGGACCGACTTCGCCGCGACCGGCGACGGGCTCGCCGCGGCGCTGCTGCTGATGCGCGCGCTCGGCGACCGCAAGCTCGCCGACGTGCGTCCGATCGAGAAGCTGCCGCAGCGGCTCGAGAACGTCCGCATCCCGAGCCCGGAGGCGCTGGCGGAGGCGACCGGCGTCTGGGAGGCGGTCGGTCGCGAGGGCGCGCTGCTCGAGGGCCGCGGCCGCGTCCTCGTGCGCCCTTCGGGGACCGAGCCGCTGGTCCGGGTGATGGTCGAGGCGCCGGACGAGGCGGAGTGCGAGGAGGTCCTCGGGCGGCTCGTCGCCGCCGCCAGGCGAGCGCTCGGCTAAGCGCGATTTGGCGCCGCGGCGAGCTGTCCCTATCCTTTCCTTCTCCCTCTGAACGCAGGGAGCGCTCCCAGCATGTGCGGCATCGTCGGATACGTGGGCGGGAGGCCCTGTCGCGATCTGCTGATCGCCGGCCTCGAGAAGCTCGAGTACCGCGGCTACGACTCCGCGGGCCTGTCGCTGCTCGACAACGGGCGGATCGACTCGGTCCGCGCCGTCGGCAACCTCGCCAACCTGCGCGCCGCGGTCGCCGCCGAGGAGCAGCGGGGCGGCGCCGTCGCCGTCGCCGAGGCCGAAGCAACGATCGGCCTCGCCCACACCCGCTGGGCGACCCACGGCCGCGTCACCGAGGAGAACGCTCACCCCCATTGCGACGAGCGCGGCGCCGTCCACATCGTCCTCAACGGGATCGTCGAGAACCACTCCGAGCTGCGCCGCGAGCTGCGCGCCGAGGGCCACGAGTTCAGCTCCGAGACCGACGCGGAGATCGTCGCCCACCTGATCGAGAAGCACTACGGCGGCGACCTCACCGTCGCCGTTCGCGCCGCCGTCGCCGAGCTTCGCGGCCACTACGCGTTCGTCGCGATGCACGTCGACCACCCCGACACGCTCGTCGGCGCCCGCAACGAGTGCCCGCTGGTGCTCGGCCTCGGCGACGGCGAGAGCTTCCTCGCCTCGGCGATCCCCGCGTTCATGCGCGAGACCCGCACGGTGATGCGGATCGAGAACGGCGAGATCGTCACCCTCAGCGCTAACGGCGTCGCCGTCACCGACGCCGACGGCGAGCCGCGCCGGCGCGAGATCGAGGAGGTCACCTGGAACGAGGACGAGGCCGAGCGCGGCGGCTACCCGACGTTCATGATGAAGGAGATCCACGAGCAGCCCGACGCGGTCGCCGAGACGATCGCCGATCGCCTGCCCGAGGTCGACGCCGTTGATCTCAGCGAGCTCGCGCTGAGCCGCGAGCAGGCCGCCACGGCGCGCCGGATCGTGATCGTCGCCTGCGGGACCAGCTATCACGCCGGCCTCACCGGCCGCTACGCGATCGAGACCTGGGCGCGGATCCCGGTCGAGATGGACGTCGCCTCCGAGTATCGCTACCGCGACCCGGTCGTCGGGCCTGGCGACCTCGTCATCGGCATCACCCAGTCGGGCGAGACCGCCGACACGCTGGCGGCGATGCGGCTCGCGCGCGAGCGCGGCGCCCACGTGCTGGCGATCACCAACGTGATGGGCAGCCAGGCGACCCAGGATGCGGACTCGGTCCTGTTCACCCGCGCTGGGCTCGAGATCGGCGTCGCCGCGACGAAGACGTTCACCAGCCAGGTCGCCGCGATCTACCTGCTCGGCCTGTGGCTGGCGCAGGCGCGGGGGGCGCTTCCCCGCGAGCGGATCGTCGAGCTGATCGCCGAGCTGAAGGCGCTGCCGCGCAAGGTCGGGGAGACGATCGAGGGGACCGATGACCAGGTCCGCGCGATCGCCCGCAGCCACCACGAGGGCCGGTTCTTCCTCTACCTCGGCCGTCACACCGGCCTCCCCGTCTGCCTCGAGGGGGCGCTGAAGATGAAGGAGATCTCCTACATACCGTCCGACGCCTACGCCGCCGGCGAGATGAAGCACGGGCCGATCGCGCTGCTCGACGAGACGACGCCGGTCGTCTGCGTCGCGACCGACAGCCCGGTGCTCGAGAAGATCCTCTCGAACATGGCCGAGGTGCGCGCCCGCGGTGCCGACGTGATCGCGATCGGCACCGAGGGCAGCGAGATCGTCGCCGAGGCCGCCGATCAGACGCTGCTCGTGCCGCGCACCGACTGGATCCTGCAGCCGATCCTGGCGGTGATCCCGCTGCAGCTGCTCGCCTACCACACCGCGCGGATGCTCGATCTCAACGTCGATCAGCCGCGCAACCTGGCGAAGACGGTCACCGTCGAGTAGCAGAATCACCGATCCGGTGACCGGTTCAGCCGGGGGCCGGATCTCTAGCATTCGGCCGATGCACACGAAGCTCCTGCGCCCGGCCATCGCCCCGATCCTGCTCGCCCTCGCCGTCACCCTCGCCGCCTGCGGCGGCGACGACGGCGGCACCAGCGAGTCGGGCCCCGACCCGATCGCGCTGGCGCCCGCCGACGCGCCGCTTTACGCGCAGCTCGTGGTCCGGCCCGAGGGCTCGCTCGGCGACGACCTGAAGTCGGCGATCGGCAAGGTCTCGGGCGAGGACGACCCGGGCGGGGCGGTGATCGACGAGCTCGACGAGGCGCTGGCCGAGAAAACCGACCTGACCTACGAGGACGACATCGAGCCCTGGCTCGGCTCGCGCGCGGGGGTCTTCGTCTCCGGCGTTCAGGCCGACACGCGGGAGCCCGACGCGGCGGCGGTGATCGCCACCACCGACGCCGACGCCGCGCGCTCGTTCGTCGACTCGGCGATCGAGTCGAGCGGCTCGGAGACGACCGACCAGAGCTACGAGGGCGTCGACTACAAGCTCGACGCCGATGACGGCAGCGCCGTCGGCGTCGATCGGGACTTCCTCGTGATCGGCACCGAGCAGGGCTTCAAGGACGCCGTCGACGCCGGCGCCGGCGACTCGCTCGAGGATGATCCCGACGCGACCGCGGCGATCGATGAAGCGCCCGACAACAGCGTCTTCTCCCTCTACGCGGACGGCGAGGCGATCGGCCGGCTGCTGAGGTCGTCGCCCGACCTTGGCCCGGTCGAGAGCAAGCAGCTCGATCAGGCGCTCGACCAGATCCCCGACGGCCCGGTCGAAGCCTGGGGCGCGGTCACCGACAGCTCGTTCGCGTTCGGCAGCTCGGCGCCGGCGGCGGCCGACGCGCCGGCCCCCAGCGACCTGATCACGACGTTCCCCGCGGACGCCTGGCTGGCGTTCGCCGGCGCCGATGTCGGCCGGCGGATCGAGGAGGGGGTCAAGCAGTTCGAGGCGGCGCTGCAGGCGACGCTGAGCGAGACCGCGAAGGGGCTGCCGTCCGGCGTCCGCGCCCCGAAGCGCGATCCGCTCGGCGAGGTCCAGGATCAGCTCGGGATCGATCTCGAGCGGGACGTCGGCTGGATCGGCGACGCGGGCATGTTCGTCGAGGGAACCGACCTGCTCGGGCTCGGCGCCGGCATCGTGCTCGAGTCGAACGACGATCGGGCCGCGACCGCCGCGCTCGGCAAGATCGAGAAGGCGGTCTCGCGCGACCGGGCGATCCGGCGCAACGCCAAGGTCGCTCCCAACGCCGAAGGCGACGGCTTCACGCTGCAGTCGCCGCCGTTCAGCGCCGAGCTCGCGGTGCGCGACGGCAAGCTGGTCGTCGCCGCCGGCTCCGAGGACGTCGACGGCGTCCTCGAACCCGACCAGACCCTGGCCGACTCGGACCGGTTCGAGTCGGTGACCGGCAACCTCAGCTCGGGGACGACGCCGACGTTCTTCCTCGACTTCCCGCCGCTGCTGGAGCTGATCGAGAGCCAGGGGCAGGTCGGCGACGACCCCGATTACCAGTCGGCGGCGCCGTACCTGCACGCGCTCGACTACCTGGTCGCGGGCAGCGGCGTCGACGGCGATCGCACGATCGGCAGCCTCGTGCTCGGCGTCAAGGAGTCCGACAGCTCCGGCGGCAGCGACGTCGCGCCGGCGGTGGTCGCGCCGTGACCCCGTCGCCGGGACCGCCGGGGCTCGGCATCGATCTGATCGAGATCGGGCGGGTCGAGTCGGCGCTGGCGCGCCGCCCCCGCCTCGCGGCCCGGCTGTTCCGCTCCGGCGAGCTCGATGCGGCGGCGGGGCGGGCCCGGCCGGGCCGCCACCTCGCCGCTCGCTTCGCCGCCAAGGAGGCGGCGATCAAGGCGCTCGGCGGCGCCTGCGGCCCGCGCGACATCGAAATCGTCGGCGCCCCCGTCCCGGCGCTGCGCCTGCACGGGCGGGCGCGGGCGGCGGCCGCGGCGGCCGGGGTCGAGCTCACCGTCTCGATGACGCACTCGCGCGAAGCCGCCGCCGCGGTCGTCGTCGCCCGGCCCGAAGGCTAGGCCGGGCGCCGCCGCGAGCATCTAGGCTCGAGCTCATGCAGGCCGACTGGCTCGACCCGCTCTACGACGCCGAGGGCATCGCCGCGATCGACCGCTGGGCGATCGCCGAGCAGGGCGTTCCGTCGCTCGAGCTGATGGAGGCGGCGGGCGCCGCGCTCGCCCGCGAGACCGCGCGGCTCGCCGGCCCGGGGCCGATCCGGGTCGTCTGCGGCAAGGGCAACAACGGCGGCGACGGGCTCGTCGCCGCGCGCCTGCTGCGCGAGCTCGGGCTCGACGCGGAGGCGCTGCTGCTGTGGCCGGCCGACCGGCTCTCGGCCGATTCGTCGGCGAACCTCGACCGGCTCGACGGGGATGGCTGGCGCGAGCTCGGCGACGGCGATCCGGCCGCGGCGCTGGCCGGCTCGGGCGCGATCGTCGACGCGATCTTCGGCACCGGCTTCGCCGGCGACCCGCGCGAGCCGGCGGCGCGGGCGATCGCGGCGATCAACGCCGCCGGGGCGGCGGTCGTCGCCTGCGACATCGCCAGCGGCGTCGACGCCGCCAGCGGCGAGGTCGGCGCGAGCTGCGTCGACGCGGCGCTCACGGTGAGCTTTCACGCCGCCAAGCTCGGGCACCGGATCGCGCCCGGCAAGTGGCGCTGCGGCGACCTCGTCGTCGCCCCGATCGGGATCCCGCCGGGCGCGCCGCAGCCGCCCGCCGGCGGCGCGATCAACGAGCGCGCGCTGGCGCTGCCGCCGCGCCGCGGGCCCGAGTCGACGAAGTTCGCCTCGGGCGAGGTCGTCGTCATCGGCGGCTCGCGCGGGATGACGGGCGCGGTCTGCATGGCCTCGATGGCCGCGATCCGCGCCGGCGCCGGCTACGTCACCGCCGCCGTTCCCGACTCGCTCGAGCCGGTCTTCGAGGTGAAGCTGACCGAGGTGATGACGGTCGGCGTCGACAGCATCGGCGGCGCGCTCGACGTGCCCGCGGCCGCGACCGTGCTCGGGCGCACCGAGCGCGCCGCCTGCGCTGTCCTCGGGCCCGGGCTCGGCCGCAGCGATCCCGCCGCCCAGCTCGTCCGCCATCTCGTGCCGCGGATCGGATGCCCGCTGCTGATCGACGCCGACGGGCTCAACGCGCTCGGCACCGGGCTCGAGCTGGTCGCGGGCCGCGAGCCGGCGACGGTGCTGACGCCGCACGCGGGCGAGCTGTCGCGGCTGCTCGGCAGCGCCTCCGAGGAGGTGAACAGGCACCGGCTCGCCTCGGCGCGGCGGGCCGCCGACGCCTCCGGAGCTGTAGTCGTGCTCAAGGGCGACGACACGCTGATCGTCGCCGGCGATCGCGTCGCGGTCAGCGTCGACGGCAGCCCGGCGCTCGCGACCGCCGGCACCGGCGACGTGCTGTCGGGCGCGATCGCGGGGCTGATCGCGCGCGGGACGCCGGCCTTCGAGGGCGCCTCCGCGGCGGTCCTCGCGCACGCCCGCGCCGGCCGCCGGGCGGGCGCCCGGCGCGGCGTCGAGTCGGTGATCGCCACCGACGTGATCGAGGAGCTGCCGCAGGGGCTCGCCGCCGGATGAGCGCCCACGACCCGTTCCAGCGCGCGATGGCGGTCATCGACCTCGGCGCGATCGAGCACAACACCGCCGAGCTCGGACGCAGGCTCGACGGCGGCGCCGAGCTCTGCGCCGTCGTCAAGTCGAACGGCTACGGCCACGGCATGGTCGAGTCGGCCGAGGCCGCCGTGCGCGGCGGGGCGAGCCGGCTCGCGGTCGCGACCGCGACCGAGGCGTTCGAGCTGCGACCGCGCGCACCCGAGCTGCCGATCATCGTCATGGGCGCGCTCACAGGCGCCGAGCTCGACGTCGCCCTCCAGGCCGGCGCCGAGCTTCCGGTCTGGCGCGCCGGCTTCCTCGCCGAGGTCGGCGAGCGCGCGGCGATGCTCGGCGTGCGGCCGCGGGTGCACATCAAGTACGACACCGGGATGGGCCGGCTCGGCGACCGCGACCCGGCCCGGATCGACGCGCTGATCGACGCCGCCGCCGCCGACGAGCGGATCGAGCTCGCCGGCGTCTGGACCCACTTCGCCACCTCCGAGGAGGAGGACGACTCGTTCCTGCGCGAGCAGCTCGCCCGCTTCGAGCGCCTGGCGCTGCCGGCCCGCGAGCGCCACCCCGGACTCTGCCTGCACGCCGCCAACAGCGCCGCCACCCTGCGCGGCGCCGAGTTCCACTTCGACATGGTCCGCTGCGGGATCGCGATCTACGGCATGGACCCGTTCGGATCCGACGCCGGCGCGCACGGCCTGCGGCCGGCGATGTCGCTGCACGGGTACGTCGCCGAGGTCAAGCCCGCGGCGGCCGGTCAGTCGGTCGGCTACGGGCGCAGCTGGACCGCCGCTTCCGAGACCGTCGTCGGCGTGATCCCGATCGGCTACGGCGACGGCTACCGGCGCGGGCTCAGCAACCGCGCCGACGTGCTCGTCGAGGGCGTCAGGGTGCCCGGCATCGGGACGATCTCGATGGACAACCTCACCGTCGACCTCGGGCCCGCGGCCGCGGTCGAGCCCGGTGCGCCGGCGGTGCTGCTCGGCGCCCAGGGCGACGACGAGATCAGCGCCGAGGAGCTCGCGCGGCGGCTCGGGACGATCAACTACGAGATCACCTGCGGGATCTCGCCCCGGGTTCCGCGGGCCTACAGGCGCTGAGCCGGTGAGCGCCGGCCCGGAAGCGATCGCCGCCGCGCTCGAGCGGGCCGCGGGGGTCCGCGTCGCCCGCGCCGCGCTCGGCCCCGGCGCCGCCGCCTGGATCGTCGGCGGTGCCGTCCGCGACGCCGCCCGCGGGGTCGCCGTCGCCGACGTCGACCTGGCGCTGGACGGCGACGTCGGCGCCGCTGCGCGTGCGATCGCCGCCGCCGCCGGCGGCCACGCCTTCGAGCTCTCGGCCGCGTTCGCGACCTGGCGGGTCGCGCTCGGGGACGGGTCGGCGACGATCGATCTGACCGCGCTGCGCGGCGACGGCATCGAGGCCGACCTGCGGCGACGTGACTTCACCGTCAACGCCGTCGCGGTGCCGCTTGCGGGCGGCGCGGCGCTCGACCCGGCGGGCGGGCTCGCCGACCTCGACGCCGGCCTGCTGCGCGCCGTCTCCGAGCGCTCGTTCAGCGATGACCCGCTGCGCGTGCTCCGCGCCGCCCGGCTCGCCGCCGGCCTCGGGCTGGCGCCGGAGCGGGGAACGGTGGCGCTCGCCCGCGCCGCCGCCGATCGCGCCGGCGAGGCCGCCGGCGAGCGCCAGCTCGCCGAGCTCGGGGCGCTGGTCGCCGGCCCCGACCCGGTCCGCGGCGTCGGGATCCTGGTCGAGCTCGGGGCGCTGGCCGGGGTGCTGCCCGAGCTCGACGCGCTGCGCGGGGTCGGCCAGAGCGCCAACCACCACCTCGATGCCTACGAGCACACGATCGAGGTGCTGCGGCGGCTGCTCGAGGTCGAGGCCGAGCTGCCGCGCTACGCCGGCGCGGTCGCCGGCGCGGTCGCCGAGATCCTCGCCGAGCCGCTCGCCGACGGGCTCACGCGCCGCGACGGGCTGCGGCTGGCGGCGCTGCTGCACGACATCGGCAAGCCGGCGACGCGGGTCGAGGGGGAGGGGGGCTGGGTCTCGTTCAAGGGCCACGACCGGATCGGGGCGCGGATGATCGACCGGCTCTGCCGCCGGCTGCGGACCTCGCGGGCGCTGCGCGCGAAGCTCGTCTCGATCACCCGCGACCACCTCGTGCTCGGGTTCATGGTCAAGGACCGGCCGCTGCCGCCGCGGCGCGTGTACGGCTACCTGCGACGGACCGGCCGTGACGCCGTCGACACGACGCTGCTGACCGTCGCCGACCGGCTCTCGGCGCAGGGGGGAGGGGTGCCCGAGCACGCGATCGAGGGCCACCTCGAGCTCGCCCGCGAGCTGCTCGCGGTCGCCGTCCCCTGGGAGCTCGAGGGCCCGCCGCGGCCGCTGCTGCGTGGCGACGAGATCGCTGCCGGGGCCGGGATCGCGCCCGGTCCGCGGCTCGGCGAGGCGGTGCGCGAGCTCGAGGCCGCGCAGTGGTGCGGCGAGGTCACGACCCGCGAGCGGGCGCTCGCCCACCTGCGCGACTTCGCCGCCGGCCGCTAGCCTGCGCCGCCATGGCCGGCCGCGACCCCGACTGCATCTTCTGCGCGATCGTCGCCGGCGAGGCGCCGGCCGAGCTGATCGACGGCGACGAGCACACGGTGACGCTGATGGACATCAACCCGGCGACGAAGGGGCACGCGCTGGTGATCCCGCGCGAGCACAGCGAGGATCTGCTGGCGATCTCCGAGGACGACCTGCGCCACACCGCGGTCGCCGCCCAGCGGGTCACCCGGCGGCTGGAGGCGACGCTGCGGCCGGACGGCTTCAACCTGCTCAACGCCTGCCGCGCCGCCGCCTGGCAGACCGTCTTCCACTTCCACATCCACGTGATCCCGCGCTACGAGGACGATCCGCTGAAGCTGCCGTGGATCCCGCGCGGCGCCGACCGCGACGAGATCGCCGCGATCGCGGCGACGATCCGCAACGGAGGTGACGCCGGATGAGTAGTGCGGAGGAGCCGATCCGGCTCGAGCGCGACGGCGACGTGGCCGTCCTCGTCCTCGACGACCCGCCGCTGAACCTGTTCACCGAGCGCACGTTCGCGGCGATGGGCGCCGCCCGCGACGAGGTCGCGTCCTCCGGGGCCCGGGCGATGGTGTTCCGGGCCGAGGGCAAGGTCTTCACCGGCGGCGTCGACGTCGGCCGCGTGTTCAAGGACGTCGCCGGCGGCGAGCAGGGCAGGCGGCTGGCCGAGGACGGGATCCGCGAGCTGCAGGCGTTCGAGTCGCTCGAGATCCCGACCCTCGCGCTCGTCCACGGCCTCTGCCTGACCGCGGGCCTCGAGGCGGCGCTCGGCTGCGACATGATCTGGGCCGCCGCCGGCTCGCGGTTCGGGCTCGTCGAGCGCGTCGTCGGCCTGACGCCGTTCGGCGGCGGCGTTCAGCGGATGGCCGAGCGCGCCGGCCCCGCCCGCGCCCGCGAGTTCGTGATGACCGGCGGCCTCTACGACGCCGAGCGGATGCTCGAGTGGGGCGTGGTCAACCGCGTCGTGGCGCCCGAGGAGCTGCTCGAGAAGGGGATCTCGTTCGCGCGCGAGCTCGCCGCCGGCCCGACCGTCGCCCACGCGGCGACGAAGCGGATCGTTCGCGCCTGCTCCGCGGGCGGCGTCGAGGCCGCCGACGCGATCACGCCGGCCGTCGCCGGGCCGCTGTTCGACACCGAGGACCTGAAGGCGGCGGTGGCGAGCTTCCTCAGCGACGGCCCCGGCAAGTTCACCGACTACAAGGGCAGGTAGCCGCCCGATCCCGCTCCGCGATGCGGATTTGCCGCCCGGCGCTGCTACCCTGCGCCGCGCGCAGATGGCGAAGGAAGAGAAGATCGAGATGGAGGGCGAGGTGATCGAGGCCCTGCCGAACACGATGTTCAAGGTCAAGCTCGACAACGACCACGAGGTGCTCGGCCACATCTCCGGCAAGATGCGGCGCCATTACATCCGCATCCTGCCCGGCGATCGGGTCAAGATCGAGCTCTCGCCCTACGACCTCGACCGCGGCCGGATCACCTACCGCCACAAGTAGGCCGGCCGGCGGCGCCGCTCAGTACGCCGTCCGCCGCATTCCCCGCAGCGCCAGCGCCCCGAGCACCGCGGTGAAGCCGACGAGGGCGACGATCGCGGGCCAGGTCTCGGCCCAGCCGACGGCGCCGACGAAGCCCTGCCGGGTCGCCTCGACGACGTAGGTGATCGGGTTCAGCTCGGCGACCGTCGCCAGCCAGCCGGTCAGCAGGTCCTGCGGCGCGTAGGCGGTGGTGCTGAGGATCAGCGCCAGCATCGCCGACTGCATCAGCGGCGCCGCCGCCTGCGTCTTGTAGCGCAGCGCCAGCGACGTCGCCCAGCAGGCGGCGACAATCGCCATCCCCATCACCAGCAGGAAGGCGACGATCAGCCCGCCGAGCCCGGGCCAGTCGGCGCCGACCGCAAGCGCGACGACGATCAGCACCGTCGCCGGCACCAGCGACCGGACGGCGGCGGCGAGCACGGTCCCCGCCAGCAGCACCCAGCGCGGCGCCGGCGAGGCGAGGAACCGGTCGAACAGGCCGATCTCGATGTCGCGGGCGAGGTTGACGCCGGCGGCGGCGCCGGTGAACCCCGCCCCCTGCAGCATGCTGACCGGGATCATGAAGCTCTTGTAGCTGTCGGTGTCGAAGCCCGGCAGCAAGGTCAGGCTCCCGAACACCGAGGTCAGCCCGAGGTAGAAGATCGTCGGCGCGAGCACGCCGGGCACGGCCGCCCCCGGGACGCGGATCAGCTCGTTCGCCGAGCGCCGCAGCATCGCCGCGATCATCGCCAGCTCGTCGCGCAGCGCCGCCGGCATCAGCCCAGCGCCTCGCGCCGCCGCATCGCCCGCAGCGACAGCGCCGTGCCGGCCGCGGCGACGAGGGCGATCGCCGCCAGCCCGAGCGCCAGCTCGCCCACCGACAGGGTCGAGATCACCGGGTCGCGGACGGCGTCGCAGATGAACGACAGCGGGTTGTAGCGAGCGATCGTCCGCGCCGGCTCGACCAGCAGGTCCTCGGGAAAGAACGCGGTCGAGAGAAAGAGGACGACGAACACGAGCGGGAAGGTCCCCTGCACGATCGAGGCGCTGCCGGTTCGCAGCGCCAGCGCGGCGCCGATCGTGCCGAAGGCGAGCGCCGAGAGCGTCACCAGGACGATCATCAGCAGCGCGCCCGCCGCTCCCTCCTCGATCGGGGCGCCGAAGACGAGCCCGATCGCGAGGAACCAGAGCGCGGTGAGCGTGCCGAGCGCCGCCGTTCCCGCGAGCCGGCCGGCGACGATCGTAAAGCGCGGGATCGGCGCCGCCAGCAGCCGGTCGGTGAACCCGGACTCGATGTCGACGGCGAGCGCGATCCCGGCCGCGTTGCCGCCGAACAGCGCCGACTGGATCATCGCCGCCGGCAGCATGAACTGAAAGAAGCTGTCGACCTGCGGGAACCCCGGCAGGTTCACCGCGGCGCCGACGCCGGCGCTCTGGATCGCCAGCAGCAGCGTCGGGAAGACGAGCAGCGGCGCCGCCAGCTGTGGCCGCCGGAACGTCTGCAGGACCGAGCGACGGCCCAGCGACGCGACGACCCGCAGCGTCTCCGCCGCCCCCATCAGCGCGGCTCGGAGTCGACGGCCGGGTGCTCGCCGGTCACGGGCTCGCCGTCGGCGCCCTCGAGGTGGTGGCCCGTCTTCTCGACGAAGACGTCGTCGAGGGTCGGCTCCATCAGGTCGAGCGACTCGACCTGCACGCCGGCCTCGTCGAGGGCGCGAACGACCGGCGCGATCGCCGCCGGGCCGTCATCGACCTCGACGATCAGCCGGCCGTCGCGGCGCGGCAGCATGCGCCCGTGCCGGGCCAGCACCGCGGCGCAGTCGACCTCCGAGCCGGCCGCGAGCATCAGCTCCAGCCGCGGCTTGCCAACCTCCGCCTTGAGCGCCGCCGGGGTGCCCTCGGCGACGATCCGGCCGGCGCTGATGATCCCGACGCGATCGGCGAGCTGGTCGGCCTCCTCGAGGTACTGGGTGGTCAAGAACACCGTCGTGCCG
>CAZCFA010000065.1:0-16501 GCA_964497825.1 uncultured Conexibacter sp. | reverse complement strand
TTGTCGGAAGCAGCGCCGTCGGTCCTCTCGAGCGCCTCGCCGACGCGGAGGTGCAGCTCGATCCGGCGCGGCGCGGTGAGGCGGTCGTGCAGGGCTCGCCGCACGAGCTCGTGCGTGAACCCGAAGCTCATCCCGTGCGAGGGGCGCTCCTCGATCAGCGCGGCCCGGATCGCATCGTCGATCGCGCCGAGCAGCGCCTCGGCGTCGATTCCCGAGGCCTGCCCGATCAGCTCGAGGTCGAGCTCCGGGCCGGCGATCGCCGCGACCTCCAGCATCCGGGCCGTCTCCGGCCGCAGGCGCGCGAGGCGCTGGCTGAGGACCTCGCGAACGCTCTCCGGGGTGGCGATCTCCGCGAGCGGCCGGGTCAGCCGGATCGTGCCTCCGGCCGCCTCGACGGCTTCGGTCTCGACCAGCGTCCGCCACAGCTCGGAGACCAGGAACGGGTTGCCCTCGGTGATCGCGACGATCGCTCGCCCGAGCTCGTCGAGGTCGGCTTCGGGTTCAGCCCCGGCCGCACGCCGCACCAGCTCAGCCACCTCGACGTCGCTCAAGCCGGTCAGGCCGAGCCGGGCGACGCCGTCCGCCCGGCGCAGGTCGGCGAGGACCTCGGCGAGCGCCTGCGGCACGTCGGCCTCGGTGTCGCGGAAGGTGGCGACGAGCAGCAGCCGCGCCTCGACCGTGGTCCGAACCAGGTGCCGCAGCAAAAGCAGGGTCGGCTTGTCGGCCCAGTGGCCGTCCTCGAGGACGAGCAGCAGCGGCCGGCGGCGGCCGACCGCCGCGAGCAGCTCGGCGACCGCAAGATGGAGCCGGTGGCGCTCGGTGTCAGGATCGCCCCCGGCCGGTTGCGGCTGCGCTCCGATCCGGGCGGGAAGGTCGGGGATCACCCGGGTCAGCTCGCCGCCGCCGGGGCCGGCGGCGGCGCGAAGCTCGGCCGGCTCGATCGTGTTCGCGAGCTGACCCAGCGCCTCGACGAACGGGCCGTAGGGGGTCCGGACGACGCCGTCGCAGGCGCCCTGGAGGACGAGGCCTCCATCGTCGGCGACCTCGCGGGCCAGCTCCCGCGCCAGGCGGCTCTTGCCGGAGCCGGGCTCGCCCCCGACCAGCGCCGTCCGCAAGCCCGCCCCGGCGGCGTCCCGCATCATCGCCCGCAGCGTCGCGAGCTCGCCTTCGCGTCCGACGAACGGAAGCGCCGGAGCCGGATCGGGGGAGCCTCGAAGTCCCTCCATGACCACGATCCCGACGGACGATAGTCAGATCTGATCATCGGCTCGCTCCGCCGTCGCTCCAGCCGCGGTTGAAAGTAGGTCAATCCGGGTCATGACAGCGCTCCGGCCCGCTCCTAACGTGCTGGCGATGGGACCGCTGACGGCAAGACCGACGATGAGGAGAGCGACATGAGCACGCACGCGAACACCGCCCGGGCGACGCGCGAGGATCTGGCGGGCTTCGAGGGCGAGCTGATCGGGCCCGACGATGCCGGCTACAACGAGGCCCGCAAGGTCCACAACGCGATGATCGACCGCCGGCCGGCGCTGATCGCCCGCTGCGCGAACGCCGAGGCGGTCGCCGAGGTCGTCAGGGTCGCCGCCAACCACGACCTGCTCCTCGCCGTGCGCGGCGGCGGCCATAACGGCGCCGGGCTCGGAACCTGCGACGGCGGGCTCGTCCTCGACCTCGGGCAGCTGAACGGCATCGACGTCGACCCCGGTGCGCGCACGGTTCGCGTCGGCGGCGGCTGCACGTGGGGCGAGGTCGACAGGGCCACCAACGAGCACGGGCTCGCGACCCCGAGCGGGATCATCTCGACCACCGGGGTCGGCGGCCTGACGCTGGGCGGCGGCCTCGGCCACCTGACCCGCAAGCACGGGCTCGCGATCGACAACCTGCTCGAGGCGGAGATCGTGCTCGCGAGCGGCGAGCTCGTCCGCGCCAGCGCCGAGCAGAACCCGGATCTCTTCTGGGCGATCCGTGGGGGCGGCGGCAACTTCGGCGTCGTCACCTCGTTCCTGTTTCGCCTGCACGAGGTCGACACGATCTTCGGCGGCCCGACGTTCTGGCCGGTCGAGCGGAGCGGGGAGGTGCTGTCGGCCTACCGGGAGTTCCTTCCCAACGCGCCTCGCGAGCTCAACGGCTTCTTCGCCTTCGCGACCGTGCCGCCCGCCCCGCCCTTTCCCGAGGAGGTCCAGCTGCGCAAGGCGTGCGGGGTCGTCTGGTGCTACATCGGCGACGAGGACGAGGGCGCCAAGGCGATCGCGCCGCTGCTCGAATCGACGCCGGAGCCGCTCGTCCACGGTGCCCATGCGATGCCGTATCCGGCGCTGCAGAGCGCCTTCGATGGGCTCTACCCGCCGGGCGACCAGTGGTACTGGCGGGCGGACTTCGTCGCCGAGATCCCCGATGAGGCAGTCGACGCCCACGCCCGCTTCGGCGCCGAGATGCCGACGATGAAGTCGACGATGCATATGTACCCGATCGACGGCGCCGTCCACGACATCGATGCCGCCGACACGGCCTGGAGCTACCGCGACGCCAACTGGGGCTCGGTCTTCGCCGGGGTCGACCCCGACCCTGCGAACGCGGACCGGATCCGCGAGTGGTCCGTCGATTACTTCGACGCCCTGCACCCCTACTCCGCGGGCGGCGCCTACGTGAACATGATGATGGACGAGGGCCAGGACCGGGTCCGGGCGAGCTACCGCGACAACTACGATCGTCTGGCTCGCATCAAGGCCCGCTACGACCCCGGCAACCTCTTCCGGGTCAACCAGAACATCGAGCCGCGCCCGGCCTGAGCCGTCGGCGGCCGCTTGGCCGCGATCGGAACGAGCGGGTCGCGGCCGACAGCCTCCGGACGAGCGGCTGAGCCGCGGGCGCCCGCCGCGGCGGCAGGTCCCGGGATGGGGCGGGTCGTCGCTGTGGGGTCAGAGCCAGCCCGAGAGCCCAAAGCCGACCGCGAGCGCCGCGTCGACCGCGGCGATCCCGCCGACGACTTGAAGCTGCTTGCGGCGGTTGGCGCCGAGGTCGTGGACGTAGGCGGCGATCGCGAAGAAGGTCGCGTAGCCGAAGATCACGATCAGCGGCACGAACGGGACGTTCCACCACCAGTAGTCCCAGTGGAAGTAGCCGGTCGACTCGAGGAAGACCTCGACGAGCACCGCGAAGCACGAGAACGCGAGCACGAGGAAGGCCCGGTTGGGCAGGCCGAGGATCCGCGTCCGCGGGTCGGGCGGCAGCTGCTTGACGAAGATGATCCCGGTGACGAGGAACAGGAAGACGATCTCGATGCACCAGCCGACGAGGATCAGGTAGCTGGTGTCGCCGGTCACCGTCCACAGCGCCGAGCGGTCGCTGACGTGGAGGATTGCCGAGTTGACGAGCTCGTTGAAGACGTCCATGAGGAAGAAGGCGACCCCGGCGAGGATGATGTCCCAGCGCCAGCGCTCGATCTCGACCGCGTAGACGTAGAAGACGAACGCGAGCAGCGTCACCGTCGTCCACGAGAAGGTGCTGCCGTCGCGGAGGATGTCGAGCGCCTCCCGAGAGGCCTCGGTGATCGCCCCGGTCATCGGCGACGCTCGAAGCGCCAGCCCAGCGCCGGGATCTCGATCGCGTCGGTGGTCGCCAGCACCTGCAGGTCTTGCTCGATCTCGCCCGACGGCCACTCGAGCGCGCCGAACTGCAGCCGTGGCTCGTCGTCCAGCCCGCGGGCGCGCTCCGCCTGACGCAGGCCGTCGACGTGGTGGAGGGTGATGTGGCTGACGCCGCCGCCCTGGTGGATCTCGATGTGGGCGGGGCTGCAGTAGGTGTTGAAGTCGTCGATCACCGCTCGCGTGCCGCCGTCGACCATCACGTACCGCATGTCCGCGCTCGGGCCGAGCCCGCGCCGGGAGCTGTCGCCGTGCGGGTTGCGCAACGGCTCGCCGCTGAGCCGCGTGCCGGTCCGATGGAAGCTCCAGCCGCGCCTGCGCGGCGCGGCGACGTCGCGCTGCCAGTAGCCGCTGTGGCCGTTGCGACGGCCCTCGACCCGCAGCGTCGCGTGGACGGCGTCGCGGCCGCGCTTGCTGATCGAGATCGCCGAGGTGATCCGGCCCCTGATCTTCGGCTGCCGCGTCCAAGGCTCGGCCGGAAGCTGGATCGGCGAGCCGTCGCCGTGGCCGCGCTGGTCCTCGTAGGAGTAGGGGAAGAAGATCGGATCGTGGCCGGAGATGTCGAAGTCGTAGAGGCGGGTGAACATGTCGCCGCGGGGGCCGATCACGAAGACGTGGGAGCCGCTCGCGGCGAGGTCGACCGCGCGGAAGCGACCGCGGTGGGGCCCGCACATCTCGTAGCTGTTGTCGCGTGGCAGCCACGGATCCCAGAACGTGAGCCTGCGGCCGCCGCCGCGCAGCCCCCAGATGTGGGAGACCTTGTATTCGCCGACCGGGTAACGGTTGCCGGCGGGGTCGGTCCAGGTGCCGTCCTCGGCCGGCGAGATCACCGTCCACGACCAGGCCCTGGTGGGCGGCAGCGCGAAGCCGTCGCCGCTCCAGGTCGGCGGGCCCCAGCGCTTCGACCAGTTCCATGAGGGCGGCCGCTTGAGCGCGTTGTCCATCGTGTAGACGTTGCGGTCGCGGTCGAGTCCGATCATCTCGTCGTCGTCGGCCGAGATCGCGCGCAGGCGACCGTCGAGGCAGCCGGGCAGCGGCACCCGGCGCCAGCGCTCGCCGCCACCGCGACGGCGGGCGAACAGCTCGCCGCGGGCGAGCGTGAACTCGTAGAGCCGGTTGTAGGTCGTCCTCGTGCCGCGCAGGTAGACGTGGCGGGGAAGGCCGCGGGGGCCGCGGCCCCAGGCCGCCGGCAGCGGCGCCGCCGGCCCGGCACGGACCGGGTCGGGGGTGTTGACCGTGCCGCCGGGCAGAAGCTCGGTCGCGCAGCGGCCCGTCGGCGCGACGGCGAGCGCCGGCGACGCGAGCGCGAGCGCGGCGGCGACGGTGGCGGCTGCGACGCGCGCGGTGGCGGCGATGGGCGCGAGCGCGAGCCGGGTGCCGATCACGCCGCGACGGTAGCAGATACTGGTCGGACCAGTTACCGGTCGCGGTCCGCCGCGAGCAGCGCCCGGGCGCAGCGCATCGCCGCGCCGGCGTCACGAGCGCGAATCGCCGCTCCGAGGGCGCCGATCGCCTCGCCCTCGTTGGGACGCACGGCGGCCGCCATCCGCGGCCGCGACGGCAGTGTCCGCAGCAGCGAGTTGAAGGCGAGCCGGTAGGCGAGGTTGCCGGAGCCGATCACGACCGCGCGCCACAGCGCCGCGTAGCGCTGCTCGAGCTCCGCCACCGGCCCGCCGACCGCCGCTGCCGCCGCGCCCGCGAGCCGTTCGATCTCGGCCCGTGCATCGTCGCCGGCGCGCTCGGCGCAGAGCCGCGCCGCGTCGACGCCGACGCTGGCGCGCATCTCGATCACCGAGCGCTCGAGCTCGGCCGGTGCCGGCGCGCCGATCGTGCCGAGGTCGGCGAGAAGCTCGAGCCCGCCGCTGTCGCGCCAGTCGAGCACGCGGGTCGCGCCGCCGTGGCTGATCCGCACCAGGCCCGCCTGCTCGAGCCGCTTCAGCGCCTCGCGCACCGACTGCCGGTGGACGTCGAAGCGCTCGGCCAGGGCCCGCTCGGAGTCGACGGCCGCCCCCGGCTCGAGCGCCCCGCCGAGGATCTCGTCGCGGAGCGCCGCGTGGACGCGCGCGGAGGCGCGCGGGGAGTCGCTGCCGGCGGCCACCCGGCGGTTCTAGCAGGTGGCCGCTCCGCCGCTCGTCGCGGCGCCCGGGGCGATCAACCCGGTTCGGGCGCCCGGTCGGCTTCGCGCTCGCGAGCTCGCCGGTAGTGGCGGCGTCCGAGCGGGTTCTGGTAGGCCCAGGCGATCGCCGCGACGGCGCCGCGGCGATGCAGCCAGAACCGTCGCGGCGGCTCGATCCCCTCGCCGCGGTGGGGGACGACCTCGGCCACGGCGACGCCCGGGCCCTGCTCGCGGCGGCGGCGGGCGAGCACGCGGCCGCGGTGATCGCTGATCGTCGCGCCGCCCTCGTAGTGGCCGTGATAGACCGCGCCGACCCCCGGCCAGACCCCGTTGAAGCCGCCCGAGTGGGCGGCGTGGATGACCGGCGCGTCGACGAACGGGGCGAACCGCGGCGCCGCCGACTCGGCCCGCCGCCGGTTCGCGGCCTCGAGCCGGGCGCTGAGCCGGCGCGGCGGCAGCAGCGGGATGCTCCACCAGCCCGATCCGGCGAGCACGAGGTCGGCGCGACCGCGCAGCCGCGTCACCGTCTGCGTCCGCATCAGCTCCCAGCAGAGGGCGACCCCGACCTCGCGCCCGCCCGCCGCGATCAGCCCCGGGTCGGAGCCGCCGACGTAGAGCGCGTTCTCCCACATCGTCGGCAGGTCCTTGTCGTGGCGCCCGGCGATCACCCCCGCCGGGTCGGCGAGCAGGAACGCGTTGCGGACGTGGCCGTCGCCGTCGCGGGCCAGGAACGAGCCCCCGACCCAGGCGCCGTGCTCGCGGGCGAGGCGCTGGAGCAGCTGCGCGGGCGCGCCGTCGATCGGCCGCGCCCAGCGGTCGAGGTCGGCGCGGAAGGCGACGCCGGTGGCGAAGAACTCGGGCAGGACGATCCACTCGGCACCGGCCTCGGCCGCCGCCGCGGCGAGCCGCTCGCACTGCTCGAGGTTCCAGTCGACGTCGCCGAGCCGGGCCTCGAGCTGCACGGCGGCGGCGCGGATCGGTCGTTGCGGCTCCATCGGGCCATCGTCGCAGGCGTGCCGCTGCTACGCTTTTACACATTCAACCTGTGTAAAAGAGTTCCCTCCGGAGGTGGCGTGATGCAGAGCGGCGGCGAGGAGCGGCGATCGGTCGGGGCGGCGACGCGGCGCGACGACCGCCCGCCGCCGGCCGGGCCGGCCGCAGCTTCGCCCCGGTCCTGATCCGGGGCGGGCGGCCGCGCTCGACCGGCGCCGAGGCGGGATGATTGGCGCGTGGCGGAGCGAGCCGGAGACGAGGGCCCCCGGGAGCGGGTCGACGGGGCGGCGTTCGCGCGCGAGATCGGCGCCGCCCCCGAGCTCGAGGCGATCGTCTGCGACCTGCTCGAGCTCGGCGTCCCGGCGGAGGCGATCCGCCGCGCCCACGAGCGCGGCCGGGTCGACGAGGCGATCTTCGAGGCGGTCCTCGACCCGATCCGCAACCGGCGCACCGTCTCCGCCGCCCAGATCGAGGCCGAGGGCGGCCTCGAGGTCGACGAGATCCGGCTGATCATGCTCAGCTTCGGGCTGCGACCGCCGGCGCCCGACGAGCCCCACTTCACGCCCGAGGAGGCTGAGGTGCTGCGGCGCTTCGGCGGGCTGCGCGAGGTCTGGCCGCCCGAGGTCTACCTGCAGGTGACCCGGGTCTACGGGCAGGCGCTGGCCCACATCGCCCAGACCGAGGTGCACGCCTTCCGGCTTGGCGTTGAGCCGCGGCTGCGGGCCGAGGCCGGCGGCACGCTGCCGGCGCTCGCCGCGGTGCAGTCGGCGTTCGGGCAGCTCTTGCCGCTCGCCGACCCGATGCTGCTCGGCGTCCACCGGCGGCGGGTCGAGCACGAGCTCGCGCAGGAGGCCGTGCGCGAGGCCGAGCAGCGCACGCCCGAGGGGGTGCTGCCGGGCGCGGTCGAGGTGACCCTCGCCTTCGTCGACCTCAAGGACTTCACCGCCTACGCCGACGCCCGCGGCGATCTGCCCGCGGTCGCGGTGGTCGAGAGCTTCGCCCAGGCGGTCAGCGCCGAGCTCGGCGAGCGCGGCCGCGTGCTGAAGGCGCTCGGCGACGGCTACATGCTCTCGTTCCCGGGACCGGACGCGGCGGTCGATGCCTGCGTGCGGATCATCGAGCGGATGCGCGGCGAGGACACCCCGGGAGTCCACGCCAGCGTCCACCGCGGCGTCGCGCTGTCTCGCGAGGGCGACTACTTCGGCAGCGCCGTCAACCTCGCCGCGCGCCTGCTCGGGCTCGCCGGCGACGGCGAGCTCGTCGTCTCGATCGACGTCGTCCGCGCGACCGCGGAGCGGTTCGAGTGGGAGCTGCCGCGCAGCCGCCGGCTGCGCGGGTTCAGCGAGCCGGTCGAGTTCGCGCGGCTGCGGCCCCGGTAAGCCAGGGGCGGCCGCTCAGGCCGCCGGGGCAGCCGTCCTGGGTCTCGTCGCCGTAGCCGTCGGGCTCGACCCGGGCCCGCAGCAGGTTCTCCCAGTGGAGCGCAAGCCGGGCGGTCGGCGGGCACCGGGACCCGGTGACGCTCAGTCCACGAGCGGGCTACGGTGCGCGACCGAACGGAAGCGGGCGAAATCGCGGTCGAGCGTGATGATCGTGCAGGCGTGCTCGGCGGCGATCGCGGCGAGGACCGCGTCGGGGATCAGATCGCCGGTCGCATCGGCCTCGTCGCAGAGCTCGGCGAGGAGGTCGAGGTGACGTGGCCCCGGGGCGACCGGCAGGTACCGGGGCTGGGCGCGGACGGCGTCGATGAACGCGAACGCATCGGCGCGGGGCGTCGGGGTCGCGAAGATCCGCCGGTTGGTCGTGATCCGCAGGAACGAGCCCCAGGCGAAGGCCGGGACCGCGAACGACCGCTCGGCACCGAGCATCCGGTCGAACCACGCCCGCGTGGCCTCGTGGTCGGGGTGATCGTCGCGGTGGCTGGCGACGAGCACGTTGACGTCGAGCAGCAGCACCTCAACGCCGGCGCTCGAGCGCGACGCCCTCGTCGAGGGCCTCGGCGAGGTCGCGGCCCGAGTTCAGGTCGATCCCGGGACGTGGACCCGATCCACCCGTGAACGTCGGCACGGCGGGGATCTCGGCCACGTCGGGCGGGGCCGCCAGCTCGCGTTGGAGCGCCGCGTCGACGACCTCCCCGAGCGTCTGGTTCCGCTCCCGCGCCCGGCGCTTCGCGGCGGCGAGGAGCTCGTCGTTGATCCTGATCGTGGTGCGCATGATGCGTAGTATGAAGCATCGGTCGCATCAACGGCGGATCGGCCGCTCAGGCCGCCGTCGCCGCGTGCGGGGAGACGTAGTCGCCGACCGGCGAGCGCAGCCCGACCGCGAGCCGGTTCCAGCCGTTGATCGCGACGATCGCGAAGGTCAGCGCGGCGATCTCCTCGTCGCTGAACAGCTCCGGCAGCGGCGCGTAGTCGGCGTCCGGCGCCCCGGTCTCCGGCAGCCGCGTCAGCGCCTCGCACCAGCCCAGCGCGGCGCGCTCGCGGTCGCTGTAGAACGGCGCCTCGCGCCAGGCCGCGAGCACGTGCAGCCGCTGCTCGTCCTCGCCCCGCGCGCGGGCGTCCTTGCTGTGCATGTCGAGGCAGTAGGCGCAGCCGTTGATCTGTGAGGCGCGCAGCTTGACCAGCTCGATCAGCTCCGGCTCCAGGGTGCTTTCGTGGAATGCGCGCTCCAGCGCCACCATCGCCTTCAGCGCGGCGGGCTGGGCGGCCTGATAATCGATACGCATCTGCTCTGCTCCAGCGGTTCTGAGGTTGCTTTCTGAGCACTGAATACCCGCCGCGGCCGCGGGCCACGCTCGGGTCGGCGGCGGTCCGGCGGGCGTTGCCGGGAAGGGCGGTTCGCGATAGTCTCGGCCCGTGGGCGAGCCCGAGCAGGACGAGATCGGACCGATCGACTACGTGCTCGTCGAGTGGCCCGATCGCCAGCCGCGGGGCGAGGCGGCGCCGCTGTTGCTCGACCTCGTCGAACGCGGCCTGATCCGGATCCTCGACCTCGCCTTCATCAGCAAGGACGAGGACGGCAACGCGGCCGGCGTCGACGTCTCCGAGCTCGGGATCGAGGCGTTCTCGGAGTTCGACGGCGTCTCCTCGGGGCTGGTCGGCGACGCCGACATCGAGGAGGCGGCCAAGGCGCTCGAGCCGGGGACCTCGGCGGCGCTGCTCGTCTACGAGAACCGCTGGGCGGCGCCGTTCGCGAGCGCCGTCCGCCGCGGCGGCGGGCAGCTCGTCGCCGGCGGCCGGATCCCGGTCGAGGCGATCGCCGCGGCCCTCGACGAGGTCGAGGCCGCCTAGCCACAACGGAAAGGAAGGTCAGGAGATGCCAGGTTTGCTACGGGGCGTGGCCCGCACGGCGGTGGTCGCCGGCACGGCGACCGCGGTCTCGAACCGCGTCAGCCGCCGTCAGGCGGAGCGCTGGCAGCAGCAGGGCGGCCAGCAGCCGATGGAGTACCGCTACGAGGCCCAGCAGCCGGCGCCGCAGGCGCCGCCTCCGGCCGCCCCCTCACAGGGCGACACGATCACCCAGCTCAAGGAGCTCGGCGAGCTCAAGGCCCAGGGCGTGCTCACCGAGGCGGAGTTCGAGGCGCAGAAGGCGAAGATCCTCGGCTCGTAGCCGCCGCCCCGGGCGGCGCCGGTGCCGGGCCCGTCTCGCGGGCGGTGAAGCAGGCGCCGTTCGGCGCTCGTTGCCGCTCAGCCGCGCCAGTAGGCGCGGGTGAGGACGACCGCGATCGGGATGATCTCGATCCGGCCGAGCCACATCAGCACGGTGAGGATCGCGGTCGAGAGATCGGAGAGGCCGGAGTAGGAGCCGAACGGCCCCGTCGCGCCGAAGCTCGGGCCGACGTTGCCGATGCAGGCGGCGGCGGCGCCGATCGCGTCGAAGGCGGAGAGGTCGGCGCCGACCCGGCGCGCGTCGAGCAGCAGGCCGATCGCGCCGACCGCAAAGACGAGCAGGTAGAGGAGGACGAAGGTGATCGCCGAGCGGATCGCCGCCTCGTCGACCGTGCGGCCGCTGACCCGGATCGGCACCACCGCCTCGGGATGGATCGTCTGCCGGACCTCGCGGCGGACGACCCGGAACAGCAGCAGGTGGCGGACGACCTTGATCGAGCCGCCGGTCGAGCCGGCCGAGGCGCCGACGAACATCAGCAGCAGCAGGGTCAGGATCGCCAGCGAGCCCCAGAGCGTGTAGTCGGCGCTCGCGAACCCGGTCGTCGTCATGATCGAGACCGCCTGGACCGAGGCCTCGCGGATGCCGCTGCTGAAGCCGGGCGCGTTGCCGCTGGCGAACAGCTCGACGGCGATCAGCGCCGCCCCGATCAGCAGGAACGCCAGGTACAGCCGCAGCTCCTGGTCGCGGGCGAGGACCCGCGGCCGCCGCTCGATGATCAGCAGGTGCAGGCGCAGGAAGTTGACGCCGGCGAGGACCATGAACAGGCACAGCACCCACTGCGTGATCGGGGCGAAGACCGAGATCGAGCCCTGCTCGGTCGAGAACCCGCCCAGCGCCATCGCCGAGGTCGCGTGGGCGAAGGCGTTGAACGGCGTCATCGCGGCGTCGAGGCCGATCCATCCGATCAGGCAGAGGACCACGATCGCGGCCGCGGTCAGCCCGACGTAGAGGATCCACAGCCGCCGCGCGGTCTCGCGGATCGTCACCGTGAGCCGCTCGATCTCGGTCGGTCCGGGCAGCTCCCGCTGCAGCAGCTGCCGGCCGCCGATCCGCAGCCGCGGCAGCACCGCAATCGCGAGGATGATGATCCCCATGCCGCCGAGCCAGTGGCTGAGCTGGCGCCAGAACAGCATCGCGTGGTCGAGCGCGGGGATGTCGTCGAGCACGGTGGCGCCGGTCGCGGTGAAGCCGGATACCGCCTCGAAGTAGGCGTCGAGCGGCCGGTCGAGCTGGGGGCCGCCGCCGAGCAGGAACGGCAGCGCCCCGAACGCGGGCACGATCAGCCAGATCAGCGCGACCGCCAGAAAGCCCTCGCGCGGGCGCAGGCGCTCGGCCTCGCCGGGCGGGCTGATCCGGTCGAGCAGCAGGCCGGCGAGCCCGGTCGCGGCGCCGGCGACGAGGAACGGCCAGGCGCGGTCGCCGTAGCCGATCGCGACGGCGGCCGGAAGCAGGAACGCGAGCGCGAACCACTTCAGCAGCGCGCCGACGAGGTCGAGGACCGCGGCGACGTCGACCGCGGTCAGTCGCCGCGGCCCGGTCGCGCTGGCCGGGCTCACAGCGCGCGCTCGACGACGGCGGCGCGCTCGGAGTCGACCATCACGATCACCCGGTCGCCGGGCTCGAGCACGGCGTCATCGCCGGGGAACAGGACGCGGCCGTCGCGGATCAGGGCGCCGAACACGGCGCCGGCCTCGGGCTGCTCGCCGATCGGGCGCCCGACCATCGCGCTCTCGTCGCGGATCGTCAGGTCGAGGACCTCGAAGCGGTCGTCCTCGAGCATCACGATCTGATGGATCCGCGGATCGTGCGCGTAGCGGGTCATGATCGCGGCCGTCTCCATCCGCGGGTTGACGGCGACGTCGATGCCGCCGAGCTCGAAGACGTCCTCGGAGATCGGGTCGCGCATCACCGCGACCGTGAGCGGGACCCCATGCGTGCGGGCGAGGATCGCCGCATAGAGGTTCTTCGGGTCGTCGCCCATCGCGAACACCGCCGCGGTCGAGCGGCCGATCAGCCTGCCGCCGGCGAACGGCTCGCCCTCGAGCCCGCGCGCGTGGAAGACCTCGGCGTCGGGGAGCCGCTCAGCGGCGCGCCGGGCCTGCTCGGCGTCGGCCTCGATGATCCGCACGCGGACGCCGCGCTCGAGCATCACGCGGGCGACCGCGGTTCCGACCCGGCCGGCGCCGAGCAGGACGATGTCGGTGATCGCCAGCCCGCCGGGAGCCAGCAGGCGGCTCCAGCGCCGCGCCACCGCCGGCAGCGCCAGCACCACGACCCAGTCGCCGGGCTCGATCGTCTCCTGCGGCCGCGGCAGCAGCCGCCGCTCGTCGCGCATGATCGCCATCACCCGCGAGTCGGCGGGGATCTCCGCCGTCGCCAGCGTGCGGCCGATGATCCCGTCGGAGGCGGCGTCGGCGGGCACCTCGAACTCGACGAGCTGCAGCACGCCCTCGGCGATGTCGTCGACCTGGGCGGTGCCGGGGAGCCCGACCACGCGCAGGATCGCGTTCGCGGTCTCGAGCTCGGAGGAGACCATCACGTCGACGTCGATGTCGCCCTCGCGCCAGGCCTCGAAGTAGTCGGCGTCGGTCATCCGCACCACGGTCCGCGCCGTCGACATCCGCCGGATCAGCATCGCCGCGACCAGGTTCGCCTCGTCGCGCGGGGTGCAGGCGAAGGCGAGCTCCGCCTCGCCGATGCCGGCGTCGCGGAGCACCGGCCGGGTCGCGCCGTCGCCCTCGATCGTGCGGCAGTCGGCGCCCTGGGAGACCGCTACCAGCCGTTCGGGGTCGATGTCGATCAGCGTCAGCTCGTGGCTGTCCTGGAGCGCCGCGACGACCGCCTGGCCGACCTGGCCGGCGCCGATCACGACGACCTTCATCGGGACCCCCCGGGCATCGACGCTGCGGCTGCGATCACGGCCCGCAGCCTACGACGCCGCGGCGCCGCTCAGGCGAGCCGCTCGGCGATCCCGGCCGCGACCTGCTGGGCGCAGGCCATGATCGTCAGCATCGGGTTCGCCTTGACCGAGGTCGGGAACAGGCTCGCGTCGGCGACGTAGAGGCCGGCGAGGTCGTGGCACTCGCCGCTGGGGGCGACCACCGAGCGCCGCGAATCGGCGCCGATCCGGGCGGTGCCCATCGGGTGGAAGCCCTCGAGCCGCAGCTCCGCCGGCGCGATCGAGCCGCGCTCGATCAGGCGCTCCTGCTCGCCCGGGCGCAGCACCGGCAGCCGGGCCAGCGGCGGGTAAACCTCGGCGGCGCCGGCGGCGAAGTGGATCTCGGCGGCGCGGGCGATCCCGAACAGCAGCGTCTCCGCGTCGCCGCGCTCGAGCCGGTAGCTCATCCGCAGCGACGGGCCGCGCGGGCGGACCCGCCCCTGGGAGCGGTCGGAGAGGTGGACGCCGATCACCCCGAGCCGGTCGAAGCGCTCGATCCGCGCGCTCAGCTCGGGGCCGGCGCCGGGCAGCGCCGGCAGCGCGAACGCGAGCGGGGTGAAGGTCGCCTCGAGGAACAGCCCGCGGTCGATCCACTCGTCGACGAGCCAGCTCTGCATGACGCCGTCCCAGCCCCGCACCGGCTCCTCGTAGCGGGCGCCGACCCAGCTCGCCGGGTGGATGCGGAGGCCGCGGCCGAGCGTCCCCGAGCGGTTGCCGATCCCCTGCCGCAGCAGCAGCTCGGGGGTGCCGAGCGCGCCGGCGGCGAGCACGACCGCGCGGGCGCGGAGCCGCCAGGGCCGCCGCCGCCCGGCGACCGTGCCCTCGACCCCGGCCGCGCGGCCGCGCTCGACGATGATCCGCCCGGCGCGGACGCCGGCGCGGATCCGGGCGCCGGCGGCGACGGCGGCGGGCAGCTCGGAGACGTGCATCGCGCGCTTCGCGTCGAGCGGGCAGCCGGTGGCGCAGCTCGCGCAGCGCCGCAGCGGCGGCGCGTTGCGGGTGATCGGCCGGTTAGAGGCGCCGATCGCCTCGGCCCCGAGCCGGCAGAGCTCGGCGTTGCGGCCGGCGGTCGCGGGATCGACCGCGCTCACCCCGAGCGCCCGCTCGACCGCCTCGAAGCGGCCGTCGAGCTCGGTCGCCCAGCCGACGCCGTGCTGCTCGCGCCAGCTCAGCAGCACGTCGTCGGGCGCCCTCAGGCAGGTGCCCGAGTTGATCACCGTGGTGCCGCCGACGCAGCGCCCGACCGGCACCGGGATCGCGGGCCGGCCCTCGCAGACGGTCAGCCCGCCGTCGCGGTAGAGCAGCGCCATCGCCGCCAGCGGGTCGGCCGGGTAGTCGCCGCCGTCGTGGTGGGAGCCCTGCTCGACGACGACCACGTCGAGGCCCGCCTCGGCCAGCGCCCGCGCCGCCGCCGCCCCGCCGGCGCCGGAGCCGACGATCGCGACGTCGCAGCGCTCGTCCTCGTCGGGGACCGCGAGCGCCCCCGGATCGAGCGCCGCCGCCGGGCACGGCGCCGCCGGATCGGCGAGCTCGCAGCCCGGCGTCCAGCCGCTGGCCGCGCGCACGCGCGCGTCGCTCGCGTAGCCGAGGCAGGCGAGCATCCTCAGCAGCAGGGTGAGGTCGCGCCCCAGGGCCCAGCGAGCCCGCGCCAGCCGCTCGATCCAGGCGCGGCGCCGGGCCGCCGGCAGCCGCGAGAACCGGCGTGGGAACGGCGTCCGCTCGAACGCCCGCAGGCCGAGCCGCAGCAGCGAGCGGGTCCGCGCCGGCAGCGTCTCGAGCAGCGCTTCGACCGGCGCCACGACCGGCGCGCCGCCGGGCGCCTCGGCGCCGGGCAGCCGCTCGCCGCCCGGCAGCAGCGCCGCCGCGAACGCGCTCAGCGTCGCCCGCTCCGGCGCCGCCAGGCCCGGGGCGCCCCTTCAGCCGGGGGCACGGCGCTCAACCCTGCCGGCGAGCGCCCAGCAGGCGAGCGCGACGACGACGAGGCCGCCGTCGACGAGGAAGTTGAGCAGGTAGGCGAAGACGTCCTCGTCGAAGGCGAAGTAGAGGCCCGCGGAGAGCGACGAGGCCGCCTTGCCCGCCGCCAGCACCAGCAGCAGCGGCCGGTAGCGGGCGACGTCGAGCGAGATCACGATCGCCAGGCCGGTGATCACGGTCATGTAGGCGAACGCGAGCCCGACCCAGAGCCGCTGGTCGCTGGCGGGGCCGGTCGCGAAGTCGCCGAACCAGCCGCCGACGTCGTCGAGGGCGCCGATCACCCCGGCCGGCGTCGCGATGAACAGGATCCCGACGACCGCGAAGCTGGCGGCCAGCAGCCGCATCGCGATCACGACGACCCGCTCGGCGGTTTCAGCGCTCATCGTCTGCCTCCGGTTCCGACGACGACGCAGCCGACACCACCAGGCTCGCCGCCGCCGTGGTGTGCGGACGTCACAGCCGGGCCCGACCAGCCGCGGGCAGCCGGCCTCGCCCGGCCTCGGCCTGGGCGCTCAGTAGCGGTAGTGGTCGGTCTTGTAGGGGCCCTCGACCGGGACGCCGAGGTAGTCGGCCTGCTCGGGGGTGAGCTCGGTCAGCCGCACCCCGAGCGCGTCGAGGTGCAGCCGCGCGACCTTCTCGTCGAGCTGCTTCGACAGCGTGTAGACCTCGTTCTCGTACTCGGCGCCGTGCGTGAACAGCTCGATCTGCGCCATCACCTGGTTGGTGAACGAGTTCGACATCACGAAGCTCGGGTGCCCGGTCGCGTTGCCGAGGTTGAGCAGCCGCCCCTCCGAGAGCACGATCACCGAGTGGCCGTCGGGCCAGGTCCACTCGTCGACCTGGGGCTTGATCTGGGTCCGCGTCACCGACCGGTCGGACTCGATCCCGGCGATGTCGATCTCGTTGTCGAAGTGGCCGATGTTGCCGACGATCGCCTGGTGCTTCATCCGGCCCATCTGCTCGGCCGAGATCACGCCCTTGTTGCCGGTCGCGGTGACGAAGATGTCGGCCGATTCGACGACGTCGTCGAGGCGGACGACCTCATAGCCCTGCATCGCCGCCTGCAGCGCGCAGATCGGATCGACCTCGGTGACCTTGACCCGGGCGCCCTGGCCGCGCAGCGACTCGGCGCAGCCCTTGCCGACGTCGCCGAAGCCGAGCACGACC
>CAZCFA010000064.1:11106-17657 GCA_964497825.1 uncultured Conexibacter sp. | reverse complement strand
CTGTCGCGGTTATGCGACATGAATCGGCACGCGTCCCGCTGGCGTGCCTCGTGTGGCTCGCGATCTGTCGGAGATCCGGCTGGTGACTCTGTTTTTGGACGCGATCTATCTGCCCGTCCGTCCCGCCGGCGCCAAGGAGGGCGTCCTGGTCGCCTGGGGCGTGGCTGAGTCGGGCGAGCGGGTGCTGCTCGCGGTGCGCGAGTCCGAGGAGGACTGGCTGGCGCTCGGCCGCGACCTCGCAACCCGCGGGCTGCCGGCGCCGCTGCTCGTCGTCGCCGACGGCGCGCCGGGATTGACGAGCGCGATCGAGCAGCTCTGGCCCACGTCCGATCGCCAGCGCTGCACGGTGCACCGGCTGCGCAACGTGCTCGCGAAGCTGCCGAAGCGCGAGCGCGAGCGGGTCCGGCTCGCCTACTGGCGGGCGCTCGACCGCGCCACCGACCTCGCCGACGTCCGGCGGCGGATCGGGGCGCTCGTCGGCGAGCTCGACCGCGCCGGCTTCGCCGCCGCGGCCGCCTGCCTCGCTGACGACCTCGAGGCGCTGCTGGTCCACCTGCGCTATCCGCTCCGCCACCGGCGGCGCTGGCGCTCGACCAACCTGCTCGAGCGCTCGCTCGGCGAGGTCCGGCGTCGGACCAAGGTGATCGGCCGCTTCCCGGGCGAGGCGAGCTGTCTGTCGCTCTGCTGGGCGGTGCTCGATCTGGTGATCACCCACTCGAACGGGATCACCTTCACCGAGCTCGACCGCCAGGCGCTCGGGCGGCTCGCTCGCGAGCGATCCGAGCGGTCGTCCCGAGCGGAGGTGGTCGCGGCATAGACTGACGCGAACGGGAACCTGGGTCGGGCGAAGTTACAGCGGGACGTGACCCGCCAGCGTTGTCACGCCTGGGAATCGCCGTGCTTGCAGGGGCTTCGAGAACGCGCCCGACAGGATTCGAACCTGTGACCTTCGGTTCCGTAGACCGACGCTCTATCCAGCTGAGCTACGGGCGCGCGGACGCGGGGGCAAGGCTCCCGCGCGAGGGGCATGTTAGAGGCAGGCGGTCGGCCTGGCCATTGCCCGGTTGCGCCGACCTGAGAGCGGGTAGCGCTCCGGAGGATGGAGGAGATGCCTGCGGCTACCCGGGCGACCGCCGGCGAGTGGCACGAGCGGATCGGGCGCGTCGGGTTCGTCGCCAAGGGGGTCCTCTACGGAATCGTCGGGGTGATCGCGATCGCGGTCGCGCTCGGCGACGAGAAGAGCACCGCCGACCAGACCGGCGCGCTCTCCTCGCTCTCCGATTCCGCGCTGGGCAAGGTCCTGCTCGCGCTGCTGGCGATCGGGCTGGGTGCGTACGCGCTCTTCCAGCTGGGCGAGGTGTTCGCCGGCGTCGAGGGGGAGGACGGCGCATCCGAGATGGCCGAGCGCGCCGCCTCGCTGGTCCGCTTCGTCGTCTACGGGGCGCTCTGCGTGTCCGCGGTGCGGATCCTGGGCGGGGCAAGCAAGAGGAGCGGCAACGAGGACTCGGCGACGTCGACGGTCTTCGACCTCCCCGCCGGCGTCGTCCTCGTCTTCATCGCCGGCGTCGTGATGATCGGCGTCGCCTGCCAGCAGCTCTATGTGGCGCTCTCGACCTCGTTCGAGGAGGATCTCGAGCGGGACCGGATGAGCGCCCCGATGAAGTCCGCCGCGCGGCCGCTGGGGATCACCGGGATCAGTGCCAGGGCGGTCGTGTTCGCGCTGATCGGCGCCTTCCTGATCAAGGCCGCGGTCGAGCACAGCGCCAAGGAGACCAAGGGGCTCGACGGGGCCCTGCAGGAGATCGTCCAGCAGCCCTACGGCACCATCCTGCTGTTCGTCGTCGCGCTCGGGCTGTTCGTCTACGGCGCCTACAGCCTGGTCGAAGCGCGCTACAAGAAGCTCTGACGGGCGCACCGGTAGGGGTCGCGGCGGCCCGACACGGCAATCCCTCGACCGCAGCCGGCTGGGTGGACCGGCGCCACATTGCCGGCGGGCGCTTCCCTCTACCTTCCCGGCCATGAACCTGCGCAACTTCAAGATCGTCGCGATCGTCGAGGCGACGAGCTTCCTGCTCCTGCTCGCCTCCAGCGTCCTCAAGCGGACCAACGACTGGCCGCTCGGCGTCCAGATCCTCGGCCCGCTGCACGGCGTCCTGTTCCTCAGCTACGTGGTCATGGTGTTCAACCTCCGCGAGGAGATGGGCTGGAGCACCAAGGTCACGACCTGGCTTCTGATCGGCGCGGTGCTGCCGTTCGGCGGCTACGTGGTCGACGGCTGGCTCAACCGCAACCCGCCGCCGGCCGAGGCCCGGACCTGAGCGGCGCGACCGGCTGACCGGGGCTCGGCGCTACTGATGCGGAACCCGCTGCGGAAGCTGCGCGACTCGCTGGCCTCCGAGCGCCCCGACGGCGCCGGCGAGCTCCACGTCGGCGACCCTCGCTTCGACGACTGGGAGCCGGTCGGCGAGTTCGAGGACCTCGCCGCCGCCCGCGCCTGGCGCCTGCACCTCGACGACGCCGGCATCGAGGCCGCCGTCACCGCCGACTGGCCGCCGGACCGGTTCGGCCGTGGCGAGATCCAGCTGCAGGTTCCGCCCGGGCGCTGGAGCGAGGCCGAGGAGCTGCTCGGCGGCCTCGACCTCGACCTCGACCTCGACTGAGCGCCGCGCCGGCCCTCCGAGCGGAATCACTGGTCGCTGAGACCAGCGATTCCCGACGCAGGCCCCGAGCGGCACCCTCCGTGGCGGGTCGGGCCGCCGCCGCGCTCGCCCCGGCCGACTCCTACGCAGCGGCTCGGCCTCATCGCCCGGCGATCGCGAGTCGAGCCCGGGGGCGAGCTCGACCGCATCGAGGCGGCCGCGCATCGCCGCGGCTGTGCCCACCTCCGCCCGCTGTAGGGTCGCGACCGGGAGCGAACCATGAGCGAGCGGCCCGATCAGCTGTCACCGGCGGACATGTCGTCGCTGCTCGCCGAGCGCGGCCCGATCCACGTCCACGTCGGCGGCACCGCGATCTTCGACGGCGAGCCGCCCGACTACGACCGCCTCTGCGCCCATGTCGAGCAGCGGCTCGAGCTGATTCCACGGTTCCGCCGCCGCGTCCACCACCTCCCCGGCAAGGCGCTGCGGGCCGAGTGGGTCGATGACGCCGACTTCGACGTCCGCCGCCACGTCCGCCAGCTCGCCCTCCCCCGCCCCGGCACCGACGCGCAGCTGCGCGAGCTCGTCGGCCAGGTGATGTCGGACCCGCTCGACCAGGAGCGGCCGCTGTGGCAGCTCTACCTGATCGAGCGCGGCGCCGGCTTCGCCGCCGTCTCGAAGACCCATCATGCGCTCGTCGACGGCGTCTCCGCGGTCGATGTCGGCGCCGTCATCCTCGACCCCGATCCCGAGGGCACCGACCTCGGGCTCAGCGGCGAGCCCTGGAGCCCGCGGACTCCCCGCACCGACCAGCTGCTCGCCGGCCGGCTCGAGGACGCGAGCCGCAAGCTGTTCGGCCTCTCGCGCGAGGCGGCGAGGCGGTTCGTCGATCCCGCCGCTCCCCGCGAGGCCTCGCAGGCGGCGCTGCGGACCGCGCAGGGGTTCTTCGACCTGGCCCGCAACAGCGATCCGGTCCGACCGACGTTCCTCAACCAGGAGATCGGCCGCGACCGCCGCGTCGCCTTCGCCTCGACCACGCTCGCGGGGATCAAGCGGGCCGCGGCCGAACGCGCCGAGGGGGCGACCGTCAACGACGCGCTGCTCGCGGTCTCGACCGGGGCGCTGCGGCGGCTGTTCCTCGCCCGCGGCGAGCCGATCCCGAGCGAGTTCTCGGCGCTGGTACCGATGAGCATCCGCAAGCCCGGTGAGCAGCTCGCACTCGGCAACCGGCTGACGACGCTGATCGTGCCGCTACCGCTCGCCGAGCGGGACCCCGGCCAACGGCTGCGCCAAATCCACGCGACGACCGCGCGGCTGAAGCAGTCGGAGGCGGCGCGGGCGGCGTCGATCGTGATCGAGGCATCGGGCTGGGTGCCGCCGACGATGAGCCGCGTGATCGGCACCGTCGGCGGCGCCCTCAGCCCGGTCCGCGGCGTGATGCCACAGCGGCTGCCGTGGAACCTGGTGATCTCCAACGTCCCCGGCCCGCCAATGCCGGTCTACCTGCTCGGCCGTCCGCTGCGCTCGATCCACCCGTTCGTGGCGCTGTCGCCGCAGCGGCGGGCACTCTCGATCGGCGCGATCTCCTACGACGGCGGCCTCCACCTCGGCCTCGTCGGCGACCGCGACCGGCTCAGCGACCTCGACGTCCTCGCCTCGTTCATCGACGAGGAGCTCGAGGCGATCGGCGCCGGCGCCGGCTGATCAGGCCGCTCGCCATCTCCGTCGGACCACCGCGCCGCCCGAGGCGCTCGGTCAGCTCGTGCCGGCTGGACAGCTCGCGCTCGGTGGGGCTCACCGGCGCGCCCGAGTCAACCTGCCCTGCGCGCTGGGCCAACGGCGCCCGGCGGGCCGGCGACGCCGACCTGAGACCATGCACTGCTTCGTTGACGGAGCGAACGCACCTCGGGCCGCTGCTCGCGGCGTCCGCGCTGCTCGCGGCCCTGATCGGGGGCTGCGGCGGCGGCTCCGGCGATCCCGAGGCCACTGGCCTCGCCAGCGAACCCGAGCCCTTCGACCGAGAGGCGCCGAACATCGTCGTCGTCATGACCGACGATCAGGCGGCCGACACGATGGTCGCGATGCCGAAGACGCAGCGGCTGCTCGGCGCGACGGGGACGACCTTCACCCGCGGCACGGTCAGCTTTCCGCTCTGCTGCCCCTCGCGGGCGGCGTTCCTGACAGGCCAGTACGCGCACAACAACGGGGTCAAGGACAACGGCCCGCCCGACGGCGGCATCGGCGCCCTCGACCAACGACGGACGCTGCCGGTGTGGCTGCGCGAGGCCGGATATGAGACCACGTTCGTCGGCAAGTATCTGAACGGCTACGGCAAGCAAAAGAACGGCGGCCCCGAGCTCGTGCCGCCGGGCTGGGTCCGGTGGTACGGGCTGGTGAGCAACGACAAGACGAGCGCCTTCGACTACACGGTCAACGAGAACGGCGAGCTCGCCCACTACGGCAACGCCAAGGACGACTACAAGACCGACGTGATGGCGCGCCTCGCGCGCAAGGCGGTGCGGAAGACGGCGCCGGGCCCGCGACCGTTCTTCCTCTGGGTCGCCACGAGCGCGCCCCACACCGACAACGGCCTGCCGCCCAACGCACCGCGCACCCCCCTCCCCGCCCCCCGGCATCGCGGCGGGTACGAGCGGGCCGAGCCGCCGCGCGGGACATCCTTCGACGAGGACGACGTCAGCGACAAGCCGCGATGGATCCGCAAGCTGCCCCGGCTCACGCCGCGCAAGCGGGCGGCGATCCGGCGGCTGTACGTGAGCCAGCTCGAGTCGCTGGGCGCGGTCGATGACCTCGTCGCGGGCCTTGCGGCGCAGCTCCGCCGGCGGGGCGAGCTCGACCGGACGCTGTTCGTATTCACCTCCGACAACGGGTTCATCCGCGGCCGCCATCGGATCCGCTCCGGCAAGTCGCTGATCTACGAGGAGGCGATCAACGTGCCGCTGCTGATCGCCGGGCCGGGCGTGCCCCAGGGCGAGATCTACCGCGAGCCCGTCGCCAACGTCGATCTCGCGCCGACCCTGCTGCGGGCGGCCGGGGTCAAGCCGCCGGGCAAGCTCGACGGCGTGCCGTTGCAGCCGGTGCTCGCCGGCGAGCAGCAGCGTCCTCCGATCCTGCTCGAGATCTTCGGGCGCAAGGACGGCGACGTCTTCGGGATCCGCACCGGCAACTACGTCTACGCCGAGCACGCCGACGGCTTCGTCGAGCTCTACAACCTCGCGACCGATCCGCTCCAGCTCGAGAACGCGGCCAAGGACCCGTCGCAGGCCGGGGTCCGGACCCGCCTGGCGACCGAGCTCGAGCGCCTGCGGAGCTGCGCCGGCGCCAGCTGCCAGCGCTGAGGCGAGCTCGGCCGCCGGGACGGGCCCCGCGTCCGTTCGCGGCCATGGGCGTCACGACCGGATCGACGGAGCGGCGATTACGAGACGGTGTTCGAACCCGGTCATCGATTCCAGATGTGATTGATCGTGTTCGATCGGTGCCAGCCATCGCTCTCGGCTTCCACGGAGTTGGCGGAGCGGCGAGTGGGTAGACGGTCCGGCTGCCGACGAGGCGCCGGCCGGAAGGGATGCGGGTTCAGCCTGGCGCCTTCCCGACCGGGGGCGTCGAGCCGGTGGCCTGCAGGATCTTGGCCAACGCCGATCCGTCACCCGTGATCTCGGCGCTCCCCTCGGCAAGAGCGGCGTCAAGCGTGTCGGGGTCGTCGAGCAGTGCAACGAGTGTCTCGGGGTCGGTTCGCAGGGAGAAGTCGGCGCCGACCGGTTCGCCTGGTTGGGCATCGACACGCCCGCGCGCGACCTTGATGGTCCACACGCGCTCGTTCAGCTCGACCCGGCCGACCGCCCGCGTCCCGTCCGGGACGGTCCGCGCCGCGCCCTGTAGGAAGAGCATCGCGGA
>CAZCFA010000064.1:6823-11096 GCA_964497825.1 uncultured Conexibacter sp. | reverse complement strand
AAGGTCAGCGGGTTGCCGATGCCCTGCCCCTCGCCGACCACGATGTCGGCGCCCCAGTCGCCCAGGGCGAGCACGATCGGCTTCAGCTCTTGCCCCCAGGGGGTGAGCTCATACACCCATGCGCTTGCCGGGGGTGGCATCTTGCGGCGGTCGATCACCCGCCGATCCGCAAGCTCGCGAAGTCGGTCGGCGATCAGGTTCGAGCTTGCGTTGGGAAGCGCGCGGCGAACGTCCGAGAAGCGCAGCGGCCCAAAGAGCAGTTCGCGCACCACCAGCAGCGCCCATCGCTCGCCCACAACATCGAGGGCGCGGGCAATCGGGCATGAGTCTCGGTAGCTCCGGCGCGTCGACACCGGCGAAAACGTACCAGGCTGGGATACATTTAAGCAATCGCAAAGTTGTTTTTAGCGACCAAGTGCTAACCTGCGCCGAACCGGGAGCCACGCGCAAGGAGATCGAGCATGAGCCAGCCAGTCGTCCATTTCGAGATCATCGGCACCGATCCCGCGAAGCTCCGGAGCTACTACCACGAGCTGTTCGGGTGGCAGTTCGAGACCGGCGACGCAGCCACTGAAGCCGTCTCTGAGGCCGGCAACTACGGGTTCGTGAGCGAGAGTACGACCGGCGGCGGGATCAACGGAGGTGTCGGGGGCGGCGGCGGGTATGAGCGGCGTGTTCTGTTCTATGTGGGTGTTCCCGACGTCGAGGCCGCGCTCGAGCAGGCCGAGAGCCTCGGTGGGACACGACGCATGGGTCCCGAGGGCGCTCCCGGGACCCTGGTCGTTGGGCAATTCACCGACCCCGAGGGGCATTTGATCGGCGTGGCCGGTCCGGAGTAGTCCAAGCGTCCCGCGAGCTCCCGATTCGCACCGGGTGCCGTGCCGCGGTCCCCCGCGAGCCCAGCAACCAAGCGTTTAGCGGAGAGGGAGGGATTCGAACCCTCGAGAGAGCAATCAGCCCCCTACTCGCTTAGCAGGCGAGTGCCTTCAGCCGCTCGGCCACCTCTCCGGGGGTCGCCCGCCGTTGTCGAGCCTGGCGGGCCGGAAGCCGATTCTAGACGGCGCCCCGGGATCGCCACCGGTTGATCTAGGCTCGCGGGCCGTGGACCCGCAGGCCCGCTACGACCGCTACGAGGCGATCTTCGAGGGGATCGAGCCGCCGTTCGCGTTCGTCGACCTCGACGCGCTCGACGCCAACGGGGAGCAGATGCTGCGACGGGCGGCGGGCAAGCCGGTCCGGGTGGCGTCGAAGTCGGTCCGCTGCCGCGAGCTGCTGAGCCGGGTGCTCGATCGCTGGGAGGGCTACCGGGGAATCCTCGCCTTCACCGTGGCCGAGGCGGTGATGCTGGCCCGCGCCGGCCACCGCGACATCGTCGTCGCCTATCCGTCCGCCGACCGCCGGGCGATCTCCGAGCTCGCCGCGGAGTGCGCCGACCCTGAGCTGGCCGTGACGCTGGTCGTCGACGAGCCCTCCCAGCTCGACCTGATCGAGGGCGCCGTCGGCAGCGGCCCGACCCCGATCCGGGTTGCGATCGACATCGACGTCAGCTTCTCGATGCTCCGCGGCAACATCCTGATCGGCACCAAGCGCTCGCCGGTCCGCACGCCCGCGGCGGCCCGCGGGCTCGCCGAGGAGATCGCCTCGAGGCCGGGCCTGAAGCTCGACGGGCTGCTCGCCTACGAGGGGCAGGTCGCGGGCGTCGGCGATGCTGCGCCGGGCAGCCCGCTGCGCAACCTCGCGATCCGGCGGATGCAGGCCGCCTCGATGAGCGAGCTGCGCGAGCGCCGCGCCGCGGTCGTCGCCGCGGTCGAGACCGTGGCGCCGCTGCGGTTCGTCAACGGCGGCGGCACCGGCTCCCTCGAGCTGACGACCCGCGAGGACGCCATCACCGAGCTCGCCGCCGGCTCCGGCTTCTACGCGCCGGCCCTGTTCGACTCCTACAGCCGCTTCACGCTCGAGCCCGCCGCCGGCTTCGCGCTGCCGGTCGTCCGCCGCCCCGACACCGCGATCGCGACCGCGCTCGGCGGCGGCTACATCGCCTCCGGCCCCGCCGGCGCCGACCGGCTGCCGGTCCCGTGGCTGCCGGCCGGGCTGCGGCTCGACAAGCACGAGGGCGCCGGCGAGGTGCAGACGCCGCTGCTCGGCGAGGCGGCCGTCCGGCTCAAGGTCGGCCACCGCGTCTACATGCGCCACGCCAAGGCGGGCGAGCTCTGCGAGCACTTCAACTCGCTCTACCTGGTCGCGGGCGAGGAGGTCGTCAGCGAGGCGCCGACCTACCGCGGCGAGGGTTACGCGTTCGCCTAGGGCGGGCCGAACGGCGGGCGCGCATCGCCGCCGACGCGGGGCGAGTTGACCACCGATCGCGTGGAAAAGTCGCCCAGCGCCGGCTCGGCCGGCGAAGGCGCGCGTTGGTCCGCCCGCCGCGCGGGGCGAGTTGACCACCGATCGCGTGGAAAAGTCGCCCAGCGCCGGCGCAGGTGGGAGAGCAAGGTGTCGCGCCGGCGGCGTAGGGAGCGCAGCGGCGGCCGTCGAACGGTCGGCGGTGAGCGCGAGGGCCGGCCACGCAGCGGGGCGAGTTGACCACCGATCGCGTGGAAAAGTCGCCCAGCGCCGAAGGGCAGCGAAACCCGTGTCCGCGCCGGCGATGGTGGCGGCGCGGCAACGGTGGTGGCGACGAGAGAGCGGCGTCGCGCGTGCCGCGCCGGTGGCGGGAGAGGGGCGGGCGGCGCGCCGGTGGCGACCGGTGGCGCCCTACTTCGCGCGGCGGCGCTTGCGCTTCCGCTGCACCGGCTCGGCGACCGGGCCGAGCACGCGCTCGGTGTACTCGTTGGCGAAGGCGCCGCCGGGATCGAGCCGCTCGCGGACCGCGAGGAAGTCGCCGAAGCGCGGGTAGAGGCCGCGCAGGTCGGCGGCGTCGCGGCTGTGGCGCTTGCCCCAGTGCGGGCGGCCGCCGAACCGGGCCATCAGCTCCTCGACCGCGGCGAAGTAGGGCTCGTGCGCGGCGCCGTGGCGGTCGTGGTGGACGGCGACGTAACAGGAGTCGCGCTCGAACGAGGGGCTGAGCAGCGCGTCGTCGGCGGCGGCGAAGCGGACCTCGATCGGGAAGGCGACGCCGAGCTCGCGCCGGTTGGCGATCTCGAGCACGCCCGCGACCGCCTCGCGGGCGCTCGCCCGCGGCACGCAGTACTCCATCTCGGTGAACTTGAGCCGGCGCTCGGAGGCGAAGACGCGGAACGAGTGGTCGAGCTTGTGTGAGACGCCGGAGCCCGCCGCGGCGAGCTTCGAGAGCGGCGGGATCGCGGCGGGAACGAAGCGGGCGGCGGTCGCGAAGGCGCCCGCGACCCAGTTCTCGAGCAACACCTCCTGGGCGAACGTCGCGGCGGGGTGCGGCGGGTCGGCGGCGCGGTCGGTGCGCGTGCTCTCGCGGCACAACGCCACCTCGGTGTGGGGGAAAACGTAGAGCTCGAAGTGGTCGTACGCGGCCGCGAGCTCGTCGATCGCGGCGATCACCTCGGTCAGCGGCCGGGCCCGGTCGACGCGGTCGATCCGGAACGCGGGCACCGTCCGCAGCGTCACCGAGTAGATCGCGCCGAGCGCGCCGAGCCCGACCCGGGCGGCGCGGAATCCATCGCTGTCGTTGGCCTCGCTGAGCTCGTGCAGGACGCCGTCGGCGCCGACGATCTCGATCGCCTCGACCTGGGCCGAGAGGTTGGGCCAGCTCGCGCCGGTGCCGTGGGTCGCGGTCGAGATCGCGCCGGCGAGCGTCTGGCTGTCGATGTCGCCGAGGTTCTCGAGCGCGAGCCCGTGGCGATCGAGCCTGCGGTTGAGCTCGCCGAGCCGGATTCCCGCCTCCACCTTGACGCGGCCGCCGGCCCGGTCGACGTCGAGGACCCGGTTCAGGGCCTCGATCCGCAGCATCGTCCCGTCGGTCAGCGCCGCCGGCGTGAACGAGTGCCCCGAGCCCGCGACCTTGACCGGCCGGCCGGCGGCGGCCGCGGCGACGACCGCCTCGATCATCCCCTCGCGCGTATGCGGGCGGATCATCGCCTGCGGCCGGCAGCGCTGCTCGCGCGACCAGTTGCGCCAGCGGTAGCCGGTCTGCTCGCGCTCCTCGGCGGCTTCGGTCGCTGCCATGCGTTCAGGTTATGGCCTCGCCGCCGCGTCTAACCTGACGCTCGACTCCGGAGGGGTGGCAGAGCGGTTGAATGCGCCGGTCTTGAAAACCGGTAACGGGCAACCCCCGTTCGTGGGTTCGAATCCCACCCCCTCCGCT
>CAZCFA010000064.1:0-6723 GCA_964497825.1 uncultured Conexibacter sp. | reverse complement strand
GGGCTACGGCGTCCCGTACCGGATGCTGAACGCGGCGAGCAGCCGCCGCATCGCCACGTCGAGGCGCTCGGTGACGGTCGCGCGGATCGCGATCGGGACGCCGCCGAAGCGGGCCTCGGCGATCGCGCCGGAGATCGCGGCGAGCGTGTCGGCGTCGCCGCCGAGCGAGACCGCGAGCCGCACCGAGGCCTCGAAGTCCTCGGCTTCATAGGCGCAGCGCAGCGCCAGCGGCACCGTGCCCTGGCAGGTCACGTCGAAGCCGTAGGTCGGGCGCAGCTGATCGAGCGGCGCGTCGAGGTCGTAGCCGAGGCCCGCGGCCCATTCCATCACCCGGTCGATCGGCTCATGCCGGGCCAGGAACACCGCGCCTGCGGTCGCCTGGGCACCCTTGATCCCCTCGGGATGATCGTGGGTGACGGCGGCGCTGCGCTCGGCCTCGGCCAGCACCCGCTCGAGATCGTCGAAGGCCCAGCCGATCGGCGCCACCCGCATCGCGGAGCCGTTGCCGAAGCTCCCGTACGACCCGAGCGCCTCGCTCGCGGCCCATTGGTGGAACATGCCGCCGTAGCCGGCATCGGGGTAGCGCCGGTACCAGCTCCGGTAGGCGACGTCGTACGGCGCTCCGCTGAGGATCGCGTCGGCCGTGGCCAGCGTCAGCGCGGTGTCGTCGGTGAAGCCGGAGCCCGGGCCGATCAGCGGGAAGTCGGTGGTCTTGATCGGATCGAGCTCGTAAGGCGAGCCGATCACGTCGCCGGCGATTGCCCCGAGCACCGGTTGCGACTACCCGCCGGTGCTCTGCATGTAGAGCGGGTCGAGATCGCAGGCCATACAAGCGACGAACTGATCCGCGTCGAGATCCGTCGAATCAGGCCACCAAGCCAGAGCCTCGCCGACGGCCCCGTCGTCCCAGACGACGATCGCGCGACGCACGAGGCGGCCGTTCTCGAGGTCTTCATTGACCCCAACGACCTCGTGCACGACCGGTTCAGGCGGGGGAGGCGGCGCAGTGGCCCAAATCTCGTCTCGCGCCTTGCAGATCGCCTCGCGAAACTCGTCGGTGTGCTCCGGCTTGCGGCCGGCGGCGATCCACTCCCCCCGCGCCTGGTGGATCGCGTGGAGCGTTTCGAGCGCGCATCCCCGGCCCTTCTTCCTTCGGTGGCGTGAGGGCGGGGACTTGATCTCTCGAATCTCCACGTCGAGCGATCACGCTACCGCGAATCAACGATTCCGGTCCCAGCGACCAATCTGCCGATCCGAACTCGGACATCAGGGTCCGAATACCGTCCCAGGAGGACCACCCGCCGGGTCCGCGCAGCCGATATCGCGCCCCAACGCGGCGCCGGCGCCGCGATCCAGCACGACCTGCGAGCGCCTTCCGGGCGACGCCGATCGCCGGCCGCCGCAACCGTGCCGCCATGGGCGCGCCCCGGATGGTCCTCCTACGGGAACACGACCGCACCCGTGTCGGCATCGGTCAGGGTGATCGCCAGGGCCGGGCAGGCCTCGGCGGCGGCGAGCAGCTCCTCGTCGCTCGCGGTGCCGATCACGACGGCCGTGTCCGCGAGCGCGAACGCTCGGGGCGCGATCGTCGCGCAGTCGCCGTGGGCGCTGCAGGCACCTTCATCGACGGTCGGGATCAGGGTCATCGGATCATCTCCTTCGTTGTTGCCTGGCTTGGGTCGGCGGGGCTCCCGCTCGCCGGGGCAGCGCCCTCGATCAGCCGCCGCAGCGCCACGAGCTCGCGCGGACGATCGACGGCGAGCGCCGCGACCGGGCGGCCGGCCCGGCGGTAGAGCAGGTGAAAGTCGCGGTCGCGGAGCTCGCCCGACGCCTCGATCTCATCGGCGCCGGCGGCGTGACCCACGTACTGGATCCGGACGCCGTACTGGTCGCTCCAGAAGGTCGGCAGCGCAGGCGCTCGTGGCTCCTCGCCGAGGATCGCGGCCGCGACGGCGACGCCTTGGCGACTCGCCGAGTCCCAGTGCTCGGACCGGACGTGACCGCCGTGCCGCGGATCGAATGGCCGGGCGACGTCGCCGGCTGCGTAGACGTGGGGAACGGCGGTCCGACCGGTCGCGTCGGTGCGGACGCCGCCGGGATCGAGGCCGCTGCCGGCGAGCCACGTCGTGGCCGGTTCGATACCGATGGCGACGAGGACGGCATCGCAGCCGATCACATCGCCACCGGCGAGGTGAAGCTCCTCGACGCGACCGTTGCCGCGCGCCGACTCGAGCCGGGCGCCGGTGAGCACGCGTACCCCCTCGGCCCGGTGCGTCGCGACAACCCAGCGGCCGAACTCGGGACCGAGGATCCCGGTGAGGGGAAGCTCGAGCGCCTCGAGGATCGTCACCTCGACCCCGAGCGCACGGGCGGTAGCCGCGACCTCCTGGCCGATGAAACCGGCGCCGACGATCGCCAGCCGGGCTCCTGCGGTCAGCTCGGCGCGGAGCCGACGGGCGTCGGCGAGGGTGCGGAGCGGGAATGCGTTCGCGTAGCGGGCGAGCAGCGGCAGGGCGCGCGGCGTCGCCCCGGTCGCGATCACGAGCTCGCCGTAGCGCAGCCTGCCGCCGTCGCTCAGATCGACCCGGCGGGCGCCTGGATCGAGCCCGCTCGCTCGACGGCCGAGCAGCAGCTCGACGCCGTTGTCCCGGTACCAGTCGGCGTCGCGGAAGCGCACCTCGACCTCGTCGTCCCCGCTCACCGGCACGGCCTTGGAGAGCGGCGGCCGATCGTAGGGGTGCTCCCGCTCGGCGCAGATCATCCGGATCGGCCCGCCGTAGCCGCGCGCGCGCAGCGCCTCGGCGCAGCGCTGTGCCGCAAGCCCACCGCCGACGATGACGACGTCCGATGCTCCGTTGCCGGCACTCACGAGACTGCCTCCGGCTGCCGTCGCGGGGGCCCGCCGGCACGTACGGCGGGCAGGCGGGATGCGGCGATCGGCGGACCGGCCGCGGCGGGCGGACGGGGGCGGGCGAGCGGCGGGCGGGCCGCGATCCGGCGACGCCGTCGCGACGGCTCGGTGATCCTGATCACGAGCAGGATCGCGACGAGGGGAACGCTGACCAACAGCCACCAGCGCAACCACGGGGTCGCGGCATCGGTGCCGGCGCCGAGCGTGTGCACCACCGAGAGCGCGTAGACCGCGATCATCGCGCGGTGCGCCTTACGCCACAGCCGTGGGCCGATCCAGCGCCGCGCGTAGTAGCTGAGGCCGAGGGTCGCGGCCAGATAGCCGGCGACGATCCCAACTCCCACCCACAGCGGCCGGTAATCGATCAGGCCCGGCAGGAGGATTCCCTTCAGCCCGGGATCTAGGAAGGTGTCGCCGAGCAGCGTGATGCCGTGCACGGCGATCGCCACGAGGCCGCTGAGCGCGAGCTGCTCATGCAGGGCGAGGAGCTGCCTGGCGCGGCCGGGCCTGCGCATGACCCGACCCGACATGAGCAGGCCCAGCAGGACCGAGCAGGTAACCAACCCGAGGGCGACGAGCCCCGAAGCGCGGCTCGCCAGCCACCAGAGGTGGTCGTAGATGCCGGTCGTCATGCCGCCGCGCCCCTCTGCGCCGCGACGGGCAGGCGCACTGTCAGGTTCGGCCTGAGATCGATCGGCCCGACCGGCTCGGCCTCACCGCTCTCGTGGAAGAGGATGCCGCCGTGCTCGGCGAGCAACGGCCGGCCGCGACCGGGACCGGAAAGCAGCGCCGCCTTCGCGGCCGTCTCCGCGGCGACGCCGGTCGGCGCGAGCGCGGTGACGCCGATCAAGCCGGTCCAGGCGGGCTCGCCGGTGCGTGGGTCGATCAGGTGGTGCGCGTAGCGACCGTCGGCGCGGCGCCAGAGGCGCGAGTTGATGCCCGAGGTGGCGACCGCACCGCCCTCGATCGACAGCAGCGCGTCCCGCTCGCCGGTCAAGGGATGCTCGACCAGCATCTCGTGCCGTGCCGCGACCGTGCCGCCGGCGCGAAGGTCGCCGCCACAGCTGACCACGAAGCGCGTCTGCCGGGCGAGGCGCGTGGCGAGCAGATCGGCGGCGAGTCCCTTGCCGATGCCGCCGGAGTCGAGGCGAACGCCGCGCGGGCGGTGGATCACGCCCGCCGGCTCGTCGACATCGATCAGCGCCCAGCGCCGCGCCGGGTCCGGCTGCGCCGGCCGGCGCGAAGGCGCCGTCGCCAGGGCGCTGCGCAGATCAGCCGGGGCGACGCCCTCGTGCGAGCTCGAGTAACCGAGCCGCTCGATCTGATCGACGAGCGTCGGGTCGACGAGCCCGCCGGTCTGCGCCGCGGCGGCCATCGCCGCCCCGACCGCGGTGCGGAGCAGCGCCGACGCGGGGGCGGCGTCGGCCGGGTGGGCGTTGAGGGTGCGGAGCTCGCTGCCGGGGCGGAACCGTGACAGGCGCCGGTTGAAGTCCTCGATGAACGCCCTGCCATCCGCGGCGGCCGCGGCCGGATCGATCCCGCCCGGCCCGGGCGCACCGACGATCAGGCGGATCTCACACCCCATCGCCCTGAACGTGAGATCGGCGCCGCTCACGAGCTCGACGTGACGGGCGGCGCCGGCGCCGTCTCGGCCGGGCTCGGGGCGCTGTTGACGATGCCGTTGCCGCCCTGCGCGGGCAGCGCCGAGGTGCGGGCTTTGCCGGCGCTGAAATGGAAGGCGAGAAGCGTGAACAGCGCGAGGAAGCACGCGACGCTGAGCACGGCCGTGGTCTTGAAGCTGGGCTTGCCGGTGGGCGGCGTCGGCCCGCCGGCTCGCCGGCCGGTCGGTCGGTCAGTCATCGTCATCGTCGCCCTCGTCGTCGTGGCTCTGATCGTCGCCATCGTCGGTTGCCGCGGAGTCGAGCGGCGAGCTCGTCTGCTCCGGCGTGGCGGCCTGCGCCGGCGCCTCGGTCGCCGGCACGCCGGTCCCGGTCTGCGCGCTCGGGTCCCCGGTCGCCTGGTCGGCGGCGGCGGACTGCCCGTCGTTGGTGGCGATCGCGACGGCGGCGAGCGCCGCGAGGCCGAGCAGGGTGGCGGCGGCGATGATGCCCTTCTTTACGTTGCTGACCACGATCGTCTCCTTACTTCGCTGGTGGGGTGATCGGCGGCCAGCTTGCCGAGATGCCGGCAAACGGCCGGAAAGGCCGGGGTAAAGACTTGGACAAGCCTCCGCCGAGCGCCTGGATCGCGCCGGCAGCCGCCTCTACAGTGGCCGCGATGACGGCGTCGTCGGCGCGAGCGAGCGGCACGATCCTCTTCGTCGAGGACGAGGAGGCGATCTCGACGCCGTTCGCGAAGGTGCTCGAACGCGAGGGCTTCGAGCCGGTGATCGCCGCGACGGCAGCGGCGGCGATCGAGCTCGCCGAGCGCGTTGCGCCCGACCTCGTGCTGCTCGACCTGACGCTTCCTGACGGCGACGGCCGTGATGTCTGCCGGGCGCTGCGCCGCGACTCCGACGTGCCGATCGTGATGCTGACGGCACGGGGCTCTGAGCTTGATCGCGTCGTCGGCCTCGAGATGGGGGCCGACGACTACGTCGTCAAGCCATTCAGCGGCGCCGAGGTCGTCTCGCGGATCCGCGCCGTGCTGCGTCGCAGCCGCGGTGCCGGCGGCGGTGGCTTCGAGCCCGTCTTCGCCGCCGGCGATCTCGAGGTCGACGTCGGCGCCCGCAGCGCCGTGCTCGACGGAGCGACGCTGGAGCTGACGCGCAAGGAGTTCGACCTACTCGCCGAGCTGGCCCGAAACGCCGGCAAGGTCGTAACCCGCGAGGACCTGATGGCGCGCGTGTGGGACGTGAACTGGTTCGGCTCGACGAAGACGCTCGACGTCCACATCGGCGCGCTACGGCGCAAGCTCGGCGACGATCCGGCGGCGCCGCGCCACATCGAGACGGTCCGCGGCGTCGGGTTCCGGTTCGTGGACCGATGACGACCCGCTGGACGCTGATCCTCGCGGTCGCCTACGTGCTGCTGCTCGCCGTCGTCGCGTTCGGCGTGCCGCTCGCGATCAGCCTTCGCGATCGCGTCGACGCCGAGGTCCGGAGCCAGGCGAGAAGCCAGGCCGACCTGCTTGCGGCGAGCGTGCCGGAGCTGCTCGACCGATCGGAGCGCGGTTCGCTCGAGCGCGTCGTCGAGACCTCCGCGGAGTCGGTTCGGGGCCGCGTCCTCGTCACCGACAGCAACGGCACGCTGATCGCCGACAGCACCGGCGACGACGAGATCGACAGCGACTTCTCGTCCCGCCCCGAGGTCACGAGGGCGCTCGCCGGGGGCGCCTACCAGGAGTCCCGTCGCAGCGACACGCTCAACGCCGAGCTGCTGGCGACGGCGGTGCCGATCCTGCGCGGCGGCCGCGTGATCGGGGCGGTGCGGATCACGCAGAGCATCGGGGCCGTCAACGACGCCGTCCGACGCTCGGTGCTCGGCATCGTTCTGCTCGGCCTCGTCGTGCTCGGGCTCGGGGTCGCCGCGGGCGCGCTGATCGCGCGCCGGATCGCCCGCCCGATCGGGCGCCTCGCGACAGCCGCCGACGAGGTCGCCGCCGGCGACCTCGAGACCCGAGCACGGATCGAAGGCACGACCGAGCAGCGCACGCTTGCCCGCAGCTTCAACGAGATGACCGGACGGGTCGGACGGATAATCGAAAGCCAGCGCGAGTTCGTCGCCGACGCCTCCCATGAGCTGCGCACGCCGCTGACCGGTCTGCGGTTGCAGATCGAGGAGATCGAGCACCTCGCCGGCTCCGGTGAAGAG
>CAZCFA010000063.1:0-17761 GCA_964497825.1 uncultured Conexibacter sp. | reverse complement strand
AAGACACGTCGTTGCGGGCGGGGACGCCCGCGCTCCCGACCCTTTGCTCCCCTTTTCACCAGAAACGCATCCCCACGCCCCCGCCACCGACCGCTTACGCCTACTCGGAACGGATGCCCAGCCGGCGTTCGAGATCGCGGTAGTAGTCGGCGATCCGCCGCGCCGTGATCTTCCGCAGGAAGGCGCCGAACTGCCCGATCACCTTGCCCTCGAAGCTGGAGCGGAGCAGCGACTCCTGGACCGCGAGGACGACGTCGTCGCGGTCCTGCTCGGGGACCTTGAGCGCGACCTTGGCGCGGATGTACGACTCCCAGGCGAAGGCGAGCACGCCGAGCGCCTGCCGCTCCGCCGCGACGTCGCCGGCCGCGTGCGCGGCGGCCACGTAGGCGACCAGGCACTCGTCGGAGAGGGCGCTGAGGCGGTGCGGTGGAAGGGGCTCGAAGTCGCTCATCGAAGACGGTGAGCGCGCGCCCCCCGCGGCCGAAAAGCTAGTCGATCGAGGTCGATCCAAGCCTCGATGCGGGCTCCTTGACAGCGGCCCTACGGTCAAGCCGATGACCGCTCCCGCAGCCACCCGCCGGCGCCGCTCGCCGCGGGCGCACGAGCTGCCGGGCCCGGCGCGGCGGATCGTCGTCGAGCCGCTGCGGCCGCCACGACCGAGCCCGCCGCCACGACCGCGACCCGAGCGGGCTCCCGCGCCCGAGCGCGAGCCGGCGCCACAGCGGCCCGAGCGCGAGCCGGCGCGAACGGAGCCCGCCCCGGCGTGAGCGGGCGGCGGGGGAGCACGCGGGCGCCCGACCTGACCGAGGCGGTGCTCGGCTTCCGCGCCTGGATCCTGCGCTGCGACGGCGGGCTCGGGGCGCTGGTCGCCGGCGGCGTCTGGCAGCCCGGACCGAACGAGGCGGTCTGCTCGCCCGACCTTATCCCCTCGCGCCGACCCCGGCACAGCTCGCCCCATCGCGGCTGCAACTGCGGGTTCAACGCCTACCTTGCGCTCGGCCCGCGGCTGCGCGGCAGCGAGCACTCGGTCGTCGGCGCGGTTGCCGCCTGGGGCGAGATCGACGTCTACGCCGACGGCTTCCGCTCGCAGTTCGCGCAGGTGATCGCGCTGGCGCTGCCGGCGTTCGGTTGCACGTCGGTCGCCATCGACCGCCGCCGCCGGGCCGCGAGCCGCTACGGCGTCGCGCTCGTCCCGATCACCGAGCTGCGCGCCGAGGCCCTGCGCCACGCCACGCCGCTGGCGCCGGCGATGCTGCCGTCGCCGGGGCCATCGACACCACCGCCGCCGCGCCGGTCGCCGTCGCCGCGCCGGTCGCCGTCGCGCCGGCCGGCACCGCCCGCGCCGAAGCCGAGCGTCGCGGTCGCGAGCTGGCGGCGGGCGCGGGGCCGCTCGCTCTGGATCGGTGGCCACGTGGCGCTTCGGGCCGGCGAGGGTGAGCTCGAGCTCGGCCCGGCGCCGGGCGCGGCGGCGCTCGCCGACCCGGCGCCCGAGGTGCTGGTCGCGGCGGCGGGGGCGCGGGTCGGCGCCGGCGACTGCGTCGCCAGGATCACCACCTCCTACCCCGGCGAGCTGATCCACCTGCGAACCCCGGTCGGCGGCCGGGTCCGCGGCCACAACCAGCGGTTCGCCGAGCAGCTCCGCGACGGCGACCGCGCGGTCGCGGCGGCGCCCTGGCTGCTGCGGCTCGAGCCCGACGATGAGCCGCTCGAGGACGCGCCGCTTCTGTGGGGGCGGCCTGGCGTCGAGCTCTACCGCCGCGACGTCGCCGGCCGCAGCGACGCCGAGGTACTCGCCGACCTCGGCCCGCCCGCCGGCTTCGACCCGGCGGAGCTTGATCCGCTACCGCTCGCAGCGCCGGCGCTGACGGCGCACCAGCGCCTGACGACGTCGCTACCGCCGGCGCGGGGACGGCGCGCGGCGATCATGGTCGAGCACCTGCGGCCGTTGCTCGCGGCCTGCGGCGAGCCCGGAACGCTGCTCGCCGCCTGAGCGCGGCGGCCGGTTGGGCGGCGCCCCCGGGCCGAGATTCCGTAAGGTTCCGCGCTGGCGCCCCGACTTGGGACGCCGAGTGAAACATGTGTGCTTGAACAGGACCATTGCCATCGGCAGTGCTTTCCGAAAGGGCCGCAGCGAAGAAACTGCATTGGAGGCAATGCGAAAATGGCAAGTGGAACCGTCAAGTGGTTCAACGGCGAGAAGGGCTACGGCTTCATCGCCCCCGATGAGGGCGGCGACAAGGACGCCTTCGTCCACATCAGCAACATCGTCGGCGGTGCCCGCATCGACGAGGGCGACCGCGTGACCTTCGACATGGAGGACTCGGCCAAGGGCCCGCAGGCGGTCAACGTCACGAAGGCGTAAACGAACCACGGAGGTGGACGGCCGCGGGCCGCCCGCCGGGCATCCGGTCCGCCGAATCGCGAGCCGGCAGGAGCGCCGCCGCAAGGCGGCGCTTCGCCTTTCAGGGGCTAGGCTCCGCTGATGGCCGAGGAGATCCAGCCGCCGGAGCGACCGCGACCCGAGAGCGGCTCGGGCGCGGGCGAGAGCAGGTCGGCCGCGCACTCGCGCTCGCTGCTCGTGCGCTGGATGGGGATCGCCGACGCGAACTCCGCCGGCTTCGTCCACGGCGGCACCGTTATGCGCCTCGTCGACGAGGCCGCCGGGCTGGCGGCGATCAAGCACTCCGGCCGCCGCGTCGTCACCGCCGGCATCGACCGGATGACGTTCCTGACCCCGGTCTACGTGGCCGAGCTATTGCGCTGCTCGGCGGCGGTCAACGCGGTCTGGCGCACGTCGATGGAGGTCGGCGTCCGCGTCGAGGCCGAGAACCCGTTCACGGGCGAGGCCCGCCACACCTCGACCGCCTACCTGACGATGGTCGCGCTCGAGGATGGCAAGCCGGTCCCGGCGCCGGGGCTGATCGCCGAGAGCGCCGACGAGCGCCGGCGCCAGCGCGAGGCCGAGCTGCGCCGCGCCAACCGCCTCGCCGAGCGCGAGCAGATCCGCGACGACCGCGGCTGAGCGCCGCCCCCGGCCCGCCCCGCAAAGCCGGGAATCCGCCGTCCCGCCGCCGCCCGCCCCGCCCACCTCCGGCCCGCCCGCCCGGCCCGTCGCCTGCCGCGGATTCCGTGCCGTCCACCGACGCTGGGCGAGTTTTCCACCGCCACGGTGGTCAAAGCGCCCCGCGCCCGCCCGGCAGGCGCCCGCCGCGCGGACGCCCGCTCCGCCCGGCAGGCGCCCGCCGCGCGGACGCCTGCTCCGCCCGCTCCGCACGGCCCGCCCGCGTGCGGAGCGCCGCCTGCCGCGGTGGTCCGCGTGCCCGATCACTCGACGCTGGGCGAGTTTTCCACCGCCACGGTGGTCAAAACGCCCTGCGCCCGTCCGGCACGACGCGCGGCCGGCGCTCGCCGCGCGGACGCGCGGCCGGTGCTCAACGGGCGACCGGTCGTCGGCGGCCGGCGCTCAACGCGCAGCCGCGCGGCCGTCCGCGGCCCTCAGCTCGCGAACGCCGGCTCGAGGATCTGCTCGATCGCGCGCGCGCGGCCGTCGTCGCCGAGCGCGATGCTGACGGCGTTGATCCAGACGTCGTCCTCGGCGGTGCGGAAGCGCGTCGGCATCTGCGTGCGGAAGCGGCTCAGGGCGTCCTCGACCTCAACCCCGAGGACGCTCGTCCGGGCGCCGGTCATGCCGACGTCGCTGATGAAGGCGGTCCCGCCCGGCAGCACCCGGGCGTCGGCGGTCGGGACGTGGGTGTGGGTGCCGAGCACGGCGGCGACGCGGCCGTCGAGGTGCCAGCCCATCGCCACCTTCTCGCTCGTCACCTCGGCGTGGAAGTCGACGACGATCAGCTCGGCGCCGCGGCGCTCGAGCTCGGCGACCTCGGCCTCGGCGGCCGGAAACGGCGAGCGGGCGACGCTGAGCTCGAGCCCGCCGCTGAGGTTGAGGACGCCGACCCGCCGCCCTCCCGCCTCGACGAGCAGCGATCCCCGCCCCGGGTTCCCCCGCGGGTAGTTGGCGGGACGGACGATGCGCTCGTCGCCGTCGAGGAAGTCGTAGGCGTCGCGGCGCCGGTAGACGTGGTTGCCGGTCGTGATCACGTCAACGCCGGCGGCGCGGATCTCGCCCGCGGTGCGCTCGGTGATCCCGACCCCGCCGGCGGCGTTCTCGCCGTTGGCGATCACCAGGTCGGGCGCGAGCCGCTCGCGCAGCCTCGGCAGCGCCGCCGCGAGGCCGCGGCGGCCGGGGCCGCCGACGATGTCGCCGATGAACAGGATCCGCACGGGCCGGACTCTAGGACCGGTTAGCTTTCCCCGCCGTGAGCGGGCCGCGGGCGATCGAAGCCGATCAGCTGAGCAAGAGCTTCGGTGAGCGGCGGGCGCTGCGCGGCGTCAGCTTCGCGGCGGCGCCGGGCGAGCTGCTCGCCGTGATCGGCCCCAACGGCGCCGGCAAGACGACGCTGCTGTCGATCCTCGCCGGGATCCAGCGGCCCGACTCCGGCGAGCTCCGCCTGCCGAGCGGCGAGGTCGGCTTCGTCCCCCAGCAGGCCGCCCTCTACAGGCGCCTGACGGTCGAGGAGAACCTGCGCCTGTTCGCGCGGCTCGAGGGCCTTCCCGACGTCGAGGCGGCGGTCGAGGAGATGCTCGCGGTGACCGCGCTCGGCGACCGCCGTGGCGACCAGATCGGCAGCCTCTCGGGCGGCAACCAGCAGCGGATCAACATCGCGATCGGCCTGCTCTCGAAGCCGGCGGCGCTGCTGCTCGACGAGCCCTCGACCGGGCTCGACCCGCGCCAGCGGGCGCGCCTTTGGGAGTTCGTCCTGGCGCTCGCCGGCGGCGGCACGACGGTGATCTTCTCGACCCACAACATCGCCGAGGCCGAGCGCTACGGCGAACGGATGCTGGTGATCGCCGACGGCGAGCGGATCTTCGACGGCACCGCGGCCGAGCTCCACGCCGCCGCGCCGCCGGCCGCCGCCGCCGCCGCCGACTTCGAGTCCGCCTTCGTCCGCTTCCTCGCCGAGCGGGGCCACTAGCCGGATGAAGTGGCTGCTGCTCAAGGACCTGCAGATCATGCGGCGCTCGCCGCTGATCACGGCGCTGCTCGTCGTCTACCCGATCGCGATCGCGGTGCTGATCGGCTTCGCGCTGAGCCGCGGCCCGGCGACGCCGAAGGTCGCCTTCCTCGATCAGGTCGCCGATGACTCCCCGGTATCGATCGGCGGCCAGCAGTTCGACATCGAGGGCGCCAAGGACGAGCTCTGCGCCCGGGTCGAGTGCGTCGAGGTCAGCGACCGCGAGCAGGCCGAGCGGATGGTCAAGTCGGGCGACGTGCTCGGCGCGATCATCCTGCCGCCGGACCTGCTCGACAGGCTGCGGTCGCTGGGTGGGCTCGACCCGCAATCGCCGACGATCGAGGTCCTCGTCAACGAGGAGGACCCGATCAAGGGCGGGCTCGTCGACGACCGGATCAGCGCCCTGCTCGCCAACGCCAACCTGCGGATCGCCCAGCAGGTCTCCAACGTCGCCGCCCAGTACCTGCAGGTGATCCTCGCCGGCGGCGGGCTGCCGTTCCTCGACGACGCCCAGGTGCTCGGCCTGCAGCGCTCGGCCGACATCCTGACCAGGGTCCGCGACAGCCTGCCGGCAAACGATCCGCAGCGCGAGCAGCTCGGCCAGGTGATCGACTTCGCCAACCTCGCGATCGACAACCTCGACGCGGCGCCGGCGCTGCTCGGGTCGGTCAGCCAGCCGATCAAGGTCGACAAGCAGATCGTCGACGGCGGCTCCCCCGACCTCGACAGCTTCGCGATCGCCGCCGCGGCGACGGTGACGCTGATGTTCGTCACCGTGCTGCTCGTCGCCGGCTCGCTCGCGCTCGAGCGCGAGGAGAACGTGTTCGCGCGGCTCACCCGGGGCCTCGTCGGCCGCACGGCGCTGCTCGGTGAGAAGCTGCTGCTCGGGATCGCCGCCTCGCTCGCGGTGACGATCCTGATGCTGGTCGTGATCACGCCGTTCGTCTCGCTCGACTGGGGCCGGTTCCCGGTCTGGCTCGTGGCGATCGCCGCCGGCGGTGCCGGCTTCGCCGCGTTCGGCGCCGCGATCGGCGCCGCGACGAAGGAGGTCCGGGCGGCGTCGCTGGTCGCGTTCATGGTCAGCCTGCCGATCGCGTTCCTGTCGCTGGTCCCCTCGGGCACGGTCAGCGCGACGCTGTTCGACGTCATCGACATCATCGCGGCGCTGTTCCCGTTCGATCCGACGCTGCGCGCGATCGGCGGCGCGCTCGACGCCTCCGGCCCCGGAGTCGTCGTCGCGATCGCTCACCTGCTCGGGCTGACCGCCGCCTACGCGCTGATCGCCAGGCTCGCGATCCGCCGCTTCGCGTAGGCTCGCGCGGTCTCGTCAGCGATCAAGGAGGAATCTCGATGAAGCCGGCAGCGGCGCTGGCCCTCGTCCCGCTCGTGGCCGCCGGCCTGATCGCCGCCGGCTGCGGTGGCAACGATGCCTCGGAGAGCGGTTCGAGCTCGCCCGAGGACACCGTCAAGTCGTTCTTCGCCGCCGCCGACGCCGGCGACGGCGATCGCGCCTGCGAGCTGATGACCGATGACTCGGTCAAAGCGCTCGAGCTCGGCGGCGGCAGCTGCGGCGACTCCCTGTCCGGGGACTCCGGCGACCTGCCCGACGACTTCGAGGTCGGCGACGCGAGCGAGGACGGCGATCGGGCAACGGTCGAGGTCTCCGGCGACGGCGACACGATCGAGGTGCCGCTGCAGAAGGAGGACGACGAGTGGAAGGTCGACTTCATCAGCCTCGGCCTGGCGCAGGCGGCCGGCGGCGACACCTCGGGCCCCGAGGGCGCCACGATCCCCGAGGATCTGACGACGCCGTAGCTGCGGCGGCACTGCGGAGCGCCGCTACATGCTCCGGCTCACTCGCAGGGCGTCCACGGCGTGTCGCGCAGCGAGTAGTCGGCCGCCTTCTTGATCGAGTTGAAGCCGAGCCGCTCGCTCTGCGGGCAGAACCGGCGCGGCGGCAGCGTGTACTCGACGTGGAAGACCGGCTTGCCGGCGGCGACGAACGGCTTCAGCAGCTTGCACTCGTCGTAGCCGGCGCACTCCTCGTTGATCGCGAAGTCGAAGTCGTCGACGAGCCGGCGCACCTGCGAGAGGTCGTTCTTGAGCCCGACCGCGAGCCCGTGGCGGTGGCCGATCGCGGCGAGGCCGCGGTTGTAGGCGAGCTGGTCGCCGGCGCTGACCGCGAAGCCGGTGACCCGCTTGCCGTTCTCGTGCGCGGCGACGACGTCGTACTCGACCGCGTCGAAGCCCGCCTCGGCGCAGCCGGTGGTGCGCGCGCCCATCATCTTGAGCAGGAACCGGCGCTGCTCGGGCTCGCCGATGTTCGCCCAGTACTCGTTCGGGAAGCGCCTGCTGAACGGGTTGCCGAGCAGCGAGCCGCCGTGGCTGCGGTCCCAGCGCCGGAAGCGATCGGTTTGGTGTCAGCGTCGGCGATACCGCTGTCGCTCAGCAGTAACCCCTGTCGCCGCTGACGACCCACTGTTGCAGGCGGAGGCTGCCGAGGACCGAGTCGATCGCGGGCGAGATCGCGGTCAGGCCCATGATCCGCTCAGCCCCGCAGCCGTTTGGCGGCGAGCGCCGTGGTCTCCGCGAGCGCCTCGCGAGCGGCGCGAACGACCGCGCGGTTGTAGCGCGGCGTCGGCATCGACACCGACAGCGCCGCGACGGCGTGGCCGTCGCTGTCGCGGATCGGCATCGCGATGCAGCGCAGCCCGAGCGCGAACTCCTCGTCGTCGAGGCTGTAGCCGCGGCGCCGGATCGACGCCAGCTCGGCGGTCAGCGCCGCCGGCTCGGTGATCGTGTGCTCGGTCAGCCGCTCGAGCTCGGCACCAGCGAGCCGGCGCTCGATCTCGTCGTCATTAAACTCGGCTAGCAGCGCCTTGCCGATCGCGCTCGTGTGAGCCGGCAGCCGCGCCCCCGCCCGCGAGGTCAGCTTGACCGGGTGTGGCGACTCGGCGAGGTCGAGGTAGACGGCGGAGAGGCCCTCGAGGATCGCGAGCTGCACGGTTTCGCCGGTGCGCTCGACGAGCTCGTTCATCAGCGGCTTGACCAGCGCCCGCAGGTCCTCGAGCTCATGCCGCGAGCGCGCCAGAACCCAGATCCGGCTGCCGAGCCGGTAGGAGCTCGAGGCCGGGTCGTGGCACAGGTAATGACGCTGCTCCATTGTCCGCAGCAGCGCGTGCGCCGACGATTTCGGCAGCTTCAGCGCGACACTGATCTCGGTGAAGGTGAGCGAGCCCTGAGTGCCGATCAGGTCGAGGACAGCCATGACCCGATCAGCCGACTTGACCGGGGTGCCGTTGACGCTCACCCGTTCTCCTCGCAGGCGACCCGCGTCGCTCCAATCATGTCGAGGTCGACCTTGGATGCCATGTGGCCGGAGTCGATCGGGATCACCGCTGCCCGCGAGAGTCGGCGTAGCCCGATTCCCGCTGCGCCTCGTCGCTGAACAAAGCTCAGGCAGTTGTCGCCGACCCGGATCGACGCGGCAGCGACCTTGCCGCGCTCGGGGTCGATCTCGGCGACCAGCACCCGCGCGCGCGCCGTGGTGCCGGCTCGGGCGCCGTCCACGATCATCGCGACCTTTCCCTCGAGCGTCATCCGATGATCTCTCCCTCGGATCGCGGTTTTCGTTTGCACGTCGTCGTTCGGGATGGTAGCGTCGTTCATAGGGGAAGGACGTAAGTTCGTACATGTGAACCGTCAACGCCACCGTCGCCACCGGTTGCCTTCATCGGCGCTGGCTGCCGCGCCTTGCCGAGATGTTGATCGGCGACATCCCCGACTACGCGGCGTCGAGCCCGCCTCCTTGGGCGCGCTGGCGGCGGCGCTCGCCAAAGGTGGCCCCGAGGCGGTCGACGCCGAATTGATCACCGCCAGCGAGGCGCCGCCGCCGCCCGGCGCGAGCGGCTTTGGCGCCGTGGTCGGTCATCCCGGGATCGCGATCGAGGCGCTCAGCGAGGAGCACGGTCACGGGGCCGCCGTCGACCGCGACGGGCTCGAGGTCGGCAGCCGGGTCGAGGTGATCCCGAACCATGCCTGCACCTGCGTCAACCACCAGCCGGTCCTCTACGGCGTCCGCGGCGATCGCGTCGTCTCCGAGCTGCAACCCCGGCTGCGGGGGGCGCTGCGATGAGGCTCGGCACGGCACGGCCGGTCGCCGGCGGCCCGGCGCTGGCGGTGGCCGCCGGCGGCGATCGCGATCAGCGGCTGGAGCCGCTCGCCGATCCCGAGGAGCTCGGCCTGCTGGGCCTGATCGCGGCCGGCCCGGAGGCGCTCGCGGAGGCCTACGCGGGTCGCTCGCCGGCGGCCGAGCCGCTGCGGCTGGTGGCGCCGCTGCGGCCGCCGAAGATCGTCGCGATCGGGCTCAACTACCTCGATCACATCCGCGAGTCGAAGCTGGCGCGACCGCAGGCGCCGCTCATCTTCACGAAGTTCCCGACCAGCGTTATCGGGCCCGGCGAGCCGATCCCGGTCGATGCGGCGCTGACCGAGCGGGTCGACTGGGAGGTCGAGCTCGCCGCCGTGATCGGCCGGCGGCTGCGGCGGGTCGATGCCGCCGCGGCGCTCGACGGCGTCTGCGGCTACACGGTCGCCAACGACGTCTCCGCCCGCGACCTGCAGTTCGCCGACGGCCAGTGGGTGCGGGCGAAGAGCCTCGACGGCTTCTGCCCGCTCGGGCCGGTGATCGTCAGCGCCGAGGAGATCGGCGATCCGCAGCGGCTGGCGCTGACGACGACGGTCAACGGCGAGACGGTCCAGGACTCCAGCACGGCCGAGATGCTGTTCGGCGTCGCCGAGCTGATCGAGTTCTGCTCGCGCTCGTTCACGCTCGAGCCCGGCGATGTGATCCTCACCGGCACGCCGTGGGGCTGCGGCGAGTTCATGCAGCCGCGGCGCTCGCTGCACCCCGGCGACGAGGTCGAGGTCGCGATCGAGCGGATCGGTGCGCTGCGCAACCCGGTCGTCGCCGCCGAGGCCTGAGGCGCCGACCCTGCGCGGAGCGGTCGCCGCTACATATGCTCGCGCCGATGGACCCGATCCTCGCCGCGCCCGCCGACGCCCTGCGGGTGCTCGCCGACGAGCTCCGGGCCGAGGGGCCCGAGGTCGCCGAGCGCGTCATCGAGCCCGCCGACGAGCCGGTGCTGGGGATGCTCGTCGCCGCCGGCGCCCGCTGCGCGGCGGCGCCGGCCGAGTACGCCGCCGTCGTCGAGTCGATCCGCGAGGGGTTCCTGCTCCACTACGGCGAGCCGCGGCTGCTGCGCGCCGACGACCCCGACCTGCGGCTGCTGGTCGGCGACCGCTTCTACGCGCGCGGGATCGAGCGCCTGGTCCAGCTCGACGACCTGCTCGCCGTGCACGAGCTCTCCGACCTGATCTCGCTCAGCGCCCAGCTCGATGCCGGCGCCGGGGCGGCGGCGGCGAGCGGCGTCCTCTGGGTCGCCAGCTGCGTCGCGATCGCCGCCGGGCCCGGCGATTCGCACGAGCGCGACAAGGCGGCCCTGCGCGAGTCGGGCGACGCGGGCCCGCTGCTGGCGGGCGCCCGCCGCAGCGCCGCGGCGGCGGGTCTGTCCGGCGCGCTCGATGGAGCCCTCGAGGCAGTAGGATGCCCGCCCGCAGGCTGTGGCTGACGAAGGCACCGAAACAAGCAGCGTCGGCGGCTCGCCGCCGCCCGACGAACTCCCCGAGATGAAGCCGGTCGGCTACTTCGAGGGCGAGTCGATGACCCGTCGCAAGGTCTTCGCGGTCGCCGGCCAGGCGCTCGGCGGCGTCGCCGGCGCCGCGATCGTCCTGCCGGCGCTGGGCTTCGCGGTCGCGCCGATCTTCGACCGGCCCGAGGAGGACTGGCAGGCGGTCGGCCCGATCGAGGACTTCGTGCCCGACACCTACAACGCGCGCGTGATCACGATCGTGCCGGGGATCGGTGAGGCCGGCAAGTCGACCGTCTACGTCCGCCGGGGCAGCCCCGACCTGGTCCTCAACGAGGCGACCGGCGAGCACGAGAGCGCCGACATGTACGTCGCGATCAGCACCCGCTGCGCGCACCTCGGCTGCCCGGTCCGCTTCGTCCAGGCCGCCGGCAACTTCATCTGCCCCTGTCACGGCGGCGTCTACGGGTTCCAGGGCGAGGTGATCGGCGGCCCGCCGGTGCGGCCGCTGGACCGCTTCCAGACCCGGGTCACCGACGGCAACGTCGAGATCGGCCCGCGCTACAGCGTCACCTCCTCGCTGGAGCCGGTTCGCGCCCGCGACCCCGGCGAGTACACCGGCGGCATCTGGGAGTATCTGTACCCGCCCCGTCCGTCCACCGCGCCGCCGCCGTCCTCGTGAGCAAGCTCGAAAAGCTGCTGCCGCCCCCGATGCGGAGGCCGCCGAAGCCCGGCCACGCCGCCGATGCCGACCGCAACGGCCGCGGCAACGGCGCGACGGCGCTGCGCGAGCCCGGCCGCGGCGGCCGCAGCGACGATCCCGGCGAACGGGCCGCGACCGCGGCGAAGGACGCCCCGGCCGACCTCGTCGGCTGGATCGACGAGCGGCTGGCGGGCTCGAGCTTCCTCACCGCGTTGCTGCTTCGCAAGGTCCCGAAGGGCACCAACTGGTTCTACACGCTCGGCTCGGCGACCCTGTTCGCGTTCGTCGTCCAGGCGGTCACCGGCGTCTTCCTGGCGATGTACTATGTGCCCTCGCCGACCGAGGCCTACGCCTCGATCACGCACCTGACCAACGACGTCTTCCTCGGCGAGTTCGTCCGCGGCATGCACAAGTGGGGCGCCTCGGTGATGGTGATCCTGATCTACGTCCACATGGCGCGGACCTTCTTCTTCGGCGCCTACAAGTACCCGCGCGAGCTCAACTGGGTGATCGGCGTCGTGCTCCTGATCCTGACGATGGTGATGGGCTTCACCGGCTACCTGCTGCCGTTCGACCAGCGCTCCTACTGGGCGACGATCGTCGGCGTCAACATCAACGGCACCGGCCCGATCGTCGGCCCCTACCTGTCCGACTTCCTCCGCGCCGGCCCCGAGTTCGGGGCGACGACGCTGTCGCGCTTCTACGCGATCCACATGCTGATGGTCCCGGGCGCGATCATCGCGATGATCGGCGCCCACCTCTACCTCGTGGTCAAGCTCGGCACGACCGCGCCGCCGTGGCTGCGGGCGGACCGCAAGCCGAAGCGGGCGCGCGAGCGGCAGGTCGAGGCCTCGGGCGCCGACGACGGCGACATCGCCGGCAACGGGCACGGGCGGGGGGCGCCGTGAACCGCCGGGAGAAGGAGCAGTACCTCCGCGAGTACGAGGTCTTGAAGAAGAAGGGCAAGCCGTTCTTCCCGTACGCGATCATGAAGGACTCGGCGATGGCGCTGCTCGTCGTCGCCCTGATCGTCTTCATGTCGATCTGGCTCGGCGCCGAGCAGGGGCCGAAGGCCGACCCGACGACGACGACCTACGTACCGCGCCCCGACTGGTACTTCTTCTTCCTGTTCGAGCTGCTGCGCGTGATCAAGCCGCCGTGGCTCGTGCCGCTGGCGACGATCGGGATCCCGACGATCGCGATGGTGCTGCTGTTCCTGCTGCCGTTCTACGACCGCAACCCGCGGCGCAACCCGCTGAAGCGGCCGATCGCGACCGTCGCCGGCCTGCTGACGATCGCCGCGATGGCGTTCCTCACCTTCCTCGGCGCCGAGGCCGGATCGCCGACCGAGATCGACATCGACGTCGCCCCCGACTACGAGGCCGGCAAGCTCGTCGCCGCGCAGTCGGGCTGCCTGGCGTGCCACCAGTTCGAGCACAACGGCAACAACGGACCGGGCCCGCAGCTGACCGAGATCGGCAACCGGCTCAACCCGGCTGCGATCTCACGCTCGCTCGTCGTCGGCCCCGGGATCATGCCCTCCTACGCGAAGCTGCAGCAGGACGATCCCGACAAGTTCCGCGACCTCGTGCTGTTCCTCGGCTCGCTGACCGGCGACGAGGGGCAGTCGTCGGGCGCCTCCGAGGGTCAGGGCGGCGGCGGGTCCGGCTCCGGCGGCGAGGGCGGCTCCGGCGGCGGCGCCGAGGGTGGCTCCGGCTCGGGCGGCGGCGCCGGGTCGTCCGGCGAGGCGGCCGGGGGATAGCGACCCCACCGGCAGCGGGCCCGCCGCGCGAGGCGAAGCCGTCGCGTTCCTCGGCCGAGTTCGCGGGCGAGGTCCGCGGCATGTTCGACCGGATCGCCGGCGTCTACGACCTGATGAACTCGGCGATGACCGCCGGGATGCACCATCGCTGGCGCGCGCGTGCGGTCGACGCCGCCGCGCCCCGCAGTGGCGAGGCCGCCCTCGACGTCTGCTGCGGGACCGGCGATCTGACGCTCGAGCTGGCCCGCCGCGTCGGCCCCGGCGGCAGCGTGATCGGATGCGACTTCTCCGAGCGGATGCTCGAGATCGCCCGCGGCAAGCCGGCCGGCGCGGCCGCGGCGAGCCCTGGCTACGAGTGGGCCGACGCGCTCGCGCTGCCCTACGAGGACGCCAGCTTCGACGTCGTCACCGTCGGCTTCGGCGTCCGCAACCTCGACGATCTCGGCCGCGGCATCGCCGAGATGGCGCGGGTGCTGCGCCCCGGCGGCCGGCTCGTGATCCTCGAGATCACCCAGCCGCAGCGGCCGCCGCTGTCAACCTTCTTCTCGATCTGGTTCGACCGGCTGGTGCCGCTGATCGGCACCGTCGCCGGCGACCGCGACGCCTACAGCTACCTGCCGGAATCGGTCAAGCGGTTCCCGCCTCCGGTTGAGCTCGCGGCGCTGCTCGACGAGGCGGGCGGGCTGACCGCGATCCGCTGGCGGATCCTCGCCGGCGGCATCATCGCGATTCACTCCGGCCGGCTCGCGGGCGCCGCGGCGGCGGGCGCGGGGGCGGCGTGAACCGCGCCGGGCGCAGGCGGCGGCCGTGGGCCCCGCGGGCGCGGAGGCGGCGTGAACCGCGCCGGGCGGGAGGCGGCGGTCGTGGGCCCCGCGGGCGCGGAGGCGGCGTGAACCGCGCCGGGCGGGAGCACCGGAATCCCGTCGGGCGGAGGCGGCGATCGTGAGCCGCGCGGGCGCGGAGGCGGCGTGAACCGCTCGTCGGTACCGGAGCCGGTAACCGCGGTGATCGACCGCGCCTCCGGCTGGCTGCCGGCGCGGATGGCCGAGGTCGAGCGCCGGCTCGAGTCGCTGCTCGCCAACTGGGGGCCGCGGCTCGGCGACGACGCCGTCGCGACCCTCGCCGCCGGCGGCAAGCGGATGCGACCGCTCTTGGTGCTGCTCTGCGCCGGTCCCGAGAGCGGTCGCGAGGCGGTGCGGGCGGCGACGGCGATCGAGCTCGTCCACATGGCGACGCTCGTCCACGACGACGTCCTCGACGCGGCGCCGCTGCGCCGGGGCCTGCCGACCGTGGTCGCCCGCTCCGGCCGCGACCGCGCCGTCGCCGCCGGCGACCTGTTGTTCTCGCGTGCCTTCGCCGAGCTCGCCGACGATTCCAGCGCCCGGCGCCAGGTGCAGATCCTCGCCGGCGCCTCGGTCGCGCTCGCGCGCGGCGAGCTCGCCCAGCGCCACGACGCCTTCGACACCAGGATCACGATCGAGCGCTACACGCACCGCTGCACGCTCAAGACCGCCGCCCTGTTCGAGTGCGCCTGCACGATCGGCGCCGCCCGCGAGCCCCGCGCCGAGGCGGCGCTGCGCGCCTTCGGCCGCGAGATCGGCCTCGCCTTCCAGATCCTCGACGACGTCCTCGACGTCCTCGGCCCCCCGGCTCGAACCGGCAAGGCCCGCGGCACCGACCTGCTCGACGGCACCGTGACGCTGCCGTTCATCTTCGCCGGCGAGCTCGACCCGAGCCTGCTCGACCTCGACCTGCGCTCGCTGCTCGCCGACGAGGCCGCCGCCGTCTGCGAACGCGTCGCCGCGACCGGCGCTCCCGAGCGCGCCCGCGCCGACGCCCGCGAGCGGGTCGAGCGGGCGAAGGCGACGCTGGCGGGCAGCGGCGTCAGGGCCGGCGAGGTCGAGCTCCTGCACCTGGTCGCCGACGGGGTCGTCGAGCGCTACAGCTGACCCCGGCCGGGGCCGCCGGGCTCCGGTTCGTCGCTCGCTTCGCTCGCGTCCGCGCCCGGCCGCCGCCGCCCGGCTCCGAGCCTCGCGGTCGCACTGGGGCAGCGTCCCCGGGCGAGCCGGGGCGGCAGCATCCGTGATCGCAGGGCGACTTTTCCACCCCAGCGGTGGAATAAACGCCCCGCGCGGGGTGGGAAGCCACGGGGGGTTCAGCGGGATGCCGGCGGCCGCCGCCGGACCGCCGGAGCGAAAGCGAGCCGACGCTGGGCGACTTTTCCACCCCGGCGGTGGAATAAACGCCCCGCGCACCGCGGCGGGCCAGGGGTCGCGCACCGCGGCGGGCCGAACGCCCCGCGCACCGCGGCGGGCCAAACGCGTCCCGCACCGCGGCGGGCCGAACGCCTCGCCCCCCGCCCCCCGCCGTCCGGCCGCGTCTCAGAAGTCCTCGGGCAGGATCAGATCGTTGCCGAGCGCGAGGTTGAAGCGGGCCAGCTCGTCCGCCATGTTCGCGTGCTGCAGGTTCCGCAGGTTGGCGACGATCGCCTCGGTGCCGGCGTCGAGGACGTCGTCGAAGCGGTCGAGCGCGGCCTTGTCGTAGACCCCGACCGAGCGCCACTCGCACTCGGGACAGCGCAGCGCGACGCGCCAGCTAACCATGTCGACCGGGTCCCACTGGAGCGGGTGGACGAGGTTGGAGTCGCATTCGGGGCAGCGGTGGAGCTCGGAGCCGCCGGCCTCGGCGGCGGGGTTGTCGCGGTGGCGATCCATGGCTGTAGGCCGTATCGGGATCGCGGCGGCGCCCGTGAGCGCGGCACCCGCGGCTTGGACGGGCGTCCACCGGCGGTTTCCGCGCAGCACGCGGATTTCGGGCGCCCGCCCGAGCGCGATCGGCTTCTAGACTGCCGCCGCCATGGTGCTCAGCGACCGCACGATCCGGGCCGAGATCGAGGCCGGCAGGATCGCCTTCGATCCCTACGACCCCGGCCTGATCCAGCCCTCGAGCGTCGACGTCCGCGTCGACAGCAAGTTCCGCGTCTTCCACAACGCCCGCCATCCGTTCATCGACGTCCGCAAGCGGATGGAGGACCTGACCGAGCTGGTCACGGTCGCCGAGGGCGAGCCCTTCATCCTGCACCCGGGCGAGTTCGTGCTCGGCCAGACGCTCGAGCGCGTGACGCTCCCCGACGACCTCGTCGCCCGGCTCGAGGGCAAGTCGAGCCTCGGCCGGCTCGGCCTGCTGATCCACTCGACGGCGGGCTTCGTCGATGCCGGCTTCTCGGGCAACCTGACGCTCGAGCTCTCCAACGTCGCCAACCTGCCGATCACGATCTACCAGGGGATGCCGATCGGGCAGATCTCGTTCATGCGGATGGACGGGCCGGTCGAGCACCCCTACGGCTCGCGCGAGACCGGCAGCAAGTACCAGGGCCAGGGCGAGCCGACCGCGAGCCGCTTCTTCCTCAACTTCGACGACGGCGAGGGGCGCGACCGCAACTAAGCGGCTACCGGGTTGTTGACCGGTCGGGAACCGCTAGAGTCCCGAGCGGCGTTCGCGGGGACGCCCTGCGACCAACCCCGCCATCCCCATCCAAACAACGATCACTGGGAGCAAAGAGTTGATGAACGTCCGTCTCGTCGTCCGCCTCGCCGCCGGCCTTATGGCGCTGGCGCTGCTCGCCGTTCCGGCCCAGGCGCTGGCCGGCAAGGGCAAGAAGAACAAGAAGCCGCTGGTCGTCTGCAAGCACGGCTGTAAGTACAAGACGATCCAGTCGGCGGTCGACAAGGCGAAGAAGAACTCGAAGATCTACGTGCTCAAGGGCAAGTACGTCGAGGGCGTCGTGATCGAGGGCAAGAAGTACAAGGGCCTGACGATCCAGGGGATGAAGGAGAAGAAGAAGAAGCAGAAGAACGGCAAGAAGAAGACCGTCTACAAGAAGATCAACCCGAAGAAGGTCGTGCTCGAGGGCAAGAACGCGAAGACGCCCGACGGCAGCTCCGCCAACAACGGGATCGAGGGGATCGACGTCGACGACCTCACGGTCAAGAACATGACGGCGCGCAACTACGGCGCCAACGGGTTCTTCGTCCACGACTCGAACACCGCGAACAAGAAGATCACCTGCAACGACTACCTGTTCAAGAACGACATCGCCGACTTCAACCGCTCCTACGGCTTCTACGCCTTCGGTTGCACCGGCGGCCGGTTCACCAAGTCGGTCGGCTACGGCCACGGTGACTCGGCCTTCTACGTCGGCGCCACGCCGCCGCAGAACAAGCCCAACTGGACCAAGATCGATCACGTCGACGGCTACATGAACGTGCTCGGCTACTCGGGCACCAACTCGCGCTACGTCAAGATCAAGAAGTCGAACTGGTTCAACAACGGCGTCGGGATCGTCCCCAACACGCTCGACTCGGAGCCGTTCGAGCCGAACGCCGACGGCGTGATCACCAAGAACGACATCTACTGGAACAACTTCAACTACTTCCTGCCGGCCTCGCCGGTCAAGACGGTCTCCGACGGACTCGGCACGATCGAGGGCGTCGGCACGATCCAGTACCCGACCGGCGTCGGCGTCGTGCTGCTCGGCTCCGACGGCTGGACGGTCGAGAACAACAACATCTTCGGC